>NZ_CP036264.1:4513711-4820148 GCF_008035925.1 Stieleria maiorica | reverse complement strand
CCGTCCTCTTCGAGGTCGGCCCGGGGAAAAGCTTTGCTTTTCCGGCCGCCGAGTTCGGAGAACACGGCGACGGGCGGAACGCATCGGCAATCCGAAAATTGAGCTGCGGTAAACTACAAGTCGAATCAAATGCTGAATTATTCGCAAAACAATTCCCGCCGAGGCCGCCTGCTGGTCGCCATATTACTCGTCTGTTGGGGGGCCATTCAAGGCTCCATGGCCTCGCTTGAGGCAGCCGATGGAGCGGGCGGCGCGACGGAAACCAAGAAATCGACTGACCAGCTGATCCACGAACTGATCGAAAAACTCGGCAGCGACAGCTACGCCACCCGGATCAGGGCCCGGAATCAGCTGAAAATGTACGGCCTGGAAGCCTTCGATGCCCTGCGCGAAGCGCAGAACCACGACGACAGCGAGATTCTGTCGGCGGCCCGCTACCTGATCAGCAGCCTGCAAGTCAGCTGGTCCAAGGACTCCGATCCGAAAGAGGTGCAGGAGATCCTGAGCGAATACGGCGCCCAGAACGAGGCCGACCGGCTCGGACGTATCGAACTGCTGGGTCGGTTGCGGGATCAGATGGGCGTCGAGCCTCTGGCCCGGCTGGCTCGATTCGATCCCAGCGTGCCGCTCAGCCGCCGCGCCGCGATGTTGGTGCTGAAGCAACCCCTGGGGCGAGAAAAAGCCAGCCGCCGTCGACTGGCTGAACGCATCGAATCGGTGATCGGCGAAAACGACCGCGATCCGTCCCAATGGCTACTGGCCTATGCGGCCGATTTGCGTGCCGGAAGTTACTCTCCCGAGCGCTGGGCGGAACTCGTGCGACAGCAGCGAATGCAGGTCGATTCGGGGGTCAGCCCGGACGTGACCTCCGCCTCGGTGATGCAAATGATCCGCGTGTTGGCCACCCGGGCACTGTCCGAAGACGCACGCCAGTCTGCCTTGGCGTTGGTGATGGAACACATCGATCTGATCGCTCCGGCCACGCGTGACCTGTCCGAGCATGCCGGCTGGTCCATCCGCCAAGGACTGTTCCCGATCGTGGTGACGTTGTACGAAAAGCACCAGCACACTTTCCGTGAAAACGCCGAACTGTTGTACTCCGCCGCCCAAGCCTACGACGAAATCGGGCAAAGCGAACTCGCACAAGAGCTTGCCGCCGAGGCGTTGCAGATCAACCCGCTTCCGGAGATCGCGGCCAGCGATTCGGCCGAGCCCGGCGACGAGGAGAAGCCCAAGGCGGTTGAAAACGCGATCACCGATCACCAGCTCCAGGAAATCGCCTACGCCCACTACCAGGTCGCGCTGCTGTTGCGTTCACGAGGCCGATTCAAATGGGCCGAGCGAGAGAATCGCGAAGTCATCAAACACTGCGACATCGAATCGATCGTCGGCGTCAGCGCGCGTCAGGAACTGGCCCGGATGTTCAGCGAACAACTGCGACACGACGATGCCGCCACCGTGCTGTTCCCGATCGCCGATCGGGCCCAAAAAGATCGGCTGTACCAGTCGCGGATGGGACGCTGGCAGATCAGTTTGAGCCGGATTCGAAGCCTGTATGAATACGAGTCCGGACTGGCGTTGCTGGAAAAGAGCGGCGAAGATCGGGCGAGTTTGAACGAGGTCAAAAGCAAGCTTCAACTCGCCTATCGATTCGACAATGACAACATCGACATCCTGATCCGCATGTATCGTCTGGACGACCCCGGCGACCCGGATTGGAAACAGTCCGTGACCAAACAGATTGTGCAGAATCGAGATGCGTTGAAACAACGGATCGCACGGATCGAGTCACGAAAGAAGATCATTGATCCGAAGGACTACAAGGCAGAATTAGGCGACGCGTACAATCAATACGCTTGGCTGGTCTCCAACACCGAAGGCGATTATGAGCGTGCGTTGAAGTGCAGCCTGGATTCGCTGGAGTTTCTCGATGCGGACGACATCCCCTATCGCGCCGCCCGACTGGATACCTGTGCCCGCTGTTACTTTGCCCTCGGCAGGGTCGAAGAAGCGGTCGCCACGCAGCAGCAAGCGATCAAGCTGGACCCGTTCTCGCCACCGATGCTGCGTCAATTGGAAGAGTTTCAAGCGGCACTGTGACGGGAATGCAGAGGGTAGGTCAGGCGATGCCTGGACGGTGCAATATCTGGAGTCTGCGGAGGTTGAGAATCCAAGCAAAATCATTCGCGAAGGAGAGTCGCCCCACCGCAGCCATCGGGCGACGAAACAAGAGTGACATCAGCCGATTCGCGCAAGCGTTCGGGCCCCAGCGTCACTGGAGGCCCGTAGGCTGGCGCCAAACGGCTGATCCCAAGAGGGTTTCGCGGAATCGAAAACGCCAAAGTCCTACGAACGAAAACGCGAACGAATCGAACGTTTTTGCACATCCCAGTCTGTGGCTGACGACGGGACACCCAATCGCCGCCTTGCAATCGAGTCAGACGCCACGCGCCACACTGAGCAATTCGTCACGTTTCCGCAGGCGGGCTTCTTTGTCGGGATCGATCACCTGGTCTTGCGGCGCGACGATCTTTTCCAGCGTCGCGATGGCATGATCGTTCCGCTTCAAGACACGCAGCTGAATCTGGGCCAACCGCAGACAGGCGTCGTCGGCCAGCGAACCACGTTTTTCAATCAAAATCGCCAACGGCCGAATCGCATCGACCCACTGTCGGTTGGAGCACAGCTGGGTGGCATAACGCATCAAGGTCGGTTCCGCCAAACCCGCTCCGATTGTTAACGCATCCAGCCGCAAGAACGCCTGCCCGGCGGCGTGCAAGTTGTTTGAATCCAAGCTTTGGCGGAGCACGTATGCCAAACGATTGAATTCCGGATGTGCCTGACATTTCTGGGCCACGTGCTCGGGCGTCACTTCGGTCGTCTTGCGTTTCTTTCGACGCGTCTTCTTTTTCGGTGCGATCGCCGTGGTCGCGGATGTCGCAGCGGCCGTTGCCCGTGCGGTTGCGGGTTTTCGTTTGGTGGACGCCAGCCCGATCCACTGGCTCTTGGATACATCGCCACCGGACACCTGCAACGCCTTTTCAACCGGGTTCTCGATCTCGTCGTACTTGTCCTGGTCACGCTGGCGTTGCTTTTCGCCGTACAGCAGCGGGTATTCCTGCAGCCAGTCATTGCGCGAGATCACGTCCCAGCCTTCGCAATCGATCTGGTCGGTCCGCAGATAATAAATCCCGATCGGGAACCCCATCAACGCTCCGATCACGTGTCCCATCGCGCCCGACATCGCGAACCCGCTGAACACGACGGTCAGAACGTCCATGCCGATAAAAAACACGCATATCGTGACGATGCGCGGTTCGGCGGTCCCAAAGAAAGGGAAGAAAAAGTAGAAGACACTGATCTCATTCTCCGGCGCCCAGATCAGCGCGATCACCATCAACGTCGAAATCACGCCCGATGCTCCGGCCGCTGCTTCCTGGCCGCCCATCAAAAACATCGGCACTTGAGCCACCGCCCCGATCAGCACACAGGACGCCAGATAGATCGCCAAGAAACGCGTGTTGCCGACCTTGCCTTCGACCACCAACCCGAAACAGAACAGGAAGAACATGTTGCCCATCAGGTGGAACGGGTCAAAATGCATAAAGTTGCCCGTCAGCCATTGCAGCGGATTGATCTGGTTGAACTGAATCAACAACCAATCGATCTGCTCCGGTTCCAAGTTCCCGATCAACACCTGGAACGTCGTCGCAAAGAAAATCACAACGTTCGTGACGATGATCCCGCCGGTCACCCATGGCAGATGGTATAGAGGCGCGTCAGTGCTGTAGGGGATGATCATGCAAACGACTCTGGAGTACCGACCTGCCCCGACGCCATGATGGTTAACCAAGATCGTGACGATCGGGGCAGCCTTGGGGATTCAAATCATACACCAACCGACTGCCACAACGAGTGTGTCGTCGGTCTCAGAAGTGATCGTGAACTCCACGTCCATGCTTGCCGTGTTCTGATCACCCGATGAGAGGTCGTGAGGTTGTGCACCTCGAAAAAATCGACCGTTGATGCTACTCAACTTCCCAGGGTTCGGGGCGAGTCGGAAAGTACCGCTGGAGCTCATTGACAACGCCGGAACGGCGGCTTTGCGGCGCCGATTCGCATTTTGCGATTCCGAGTTCCCTAGATGTCGCGGTGCACGAGGCATCCTTTAGCGGGGGCGATGCAGCCATAGTCATCGATTTAGCGGGATTTCGATTGGCATTGCCAGCCGAAAACAGTATCATTTACCGGCTGGTGTGACATATAGACACACTTCAAAGCATCGATTTTCGGGGCGATCGATCGGCTGGTGAGCCGCGAAAGTGCGGTCCTGCGGGACCGATTTCGCGAAATCAGCTGGCGAGGGATCGAACTCGCATCCGAGTCGGGGCAGCTCGGATGCGGGGCCCTCAGTCATCGCCTTCTTACTCCCGCCGTCTGCAGATTCGACGGTGAAATGGTTTCCCGAGCGACGAGCCCGACCTCGACGTGCCCTTTCTCCACGAGGTTGTGCGGTTTTTGGAAGAAACCCTCCAGGCAGGAAGGTCGAGCGCAGCGAGGTACGTAGGCGTCAAGTTAAGGTGTCGAGCCTCAAGCAATTGAAGTCACCCTCATCCCCAGCCCTTCTCCCCCGCAAAGCCGGGGAGAAGGGAGCCATCGTAAGTTGCGTAGACATCAATGCTTCCAAAGACGGGTTGGTCTTAACTTGATGCGTATGGGGTCGAGCGTCGCGAGGGGAGTGTTCACTGTGGTATGGCGGCTCAGAATCACTGCAGTTCCGCGGCAAGTTTTTCGCGAAAGATCTTGCTGTTGTGCCGGATGTCCACCGGCAGCGGTTCGTCGCGGATGATCACTTCTTGGATCGTTCGCGTGTTGGGGTTTCTGGCGGCCAGGTCTAGCAGTTGCTCCACCAGACGTTGCGATTCCTGGTTCGTCTTTGGCCAAAACTCTCGCAACGGTTCGATCAAAATGACCGGCGTTTGATGGCCTGGCTGGCCGCGACCGACCAGGGCCGATCGATAGACATGCTCGTGGGCGTTGAAGATCGCTTCGCAGGGGACGGTGTACCAGGTTTTTTTCCCGTTTCGAACGCGGTGCGCCTTTCGGCCACAGAACCAGAAGCGATCGTTTGCGTCCAAGTACCCGACGTCGCCCATGCGATGCCACACGGTGTCCCCATCGATGACTTTGTGCATCGCATTCTGGTCGCTGCGGACGACATACTTTCGCGTCACCATGGGGCCGGTGACCATCAATTCGCCGATCTTTCCCTTGGGCAGTTCGGTCACTTGATCGATCGTTTCGATCGGACCGTCGTCGATTTCGATCACCTTCCAGCGGACGTCCTGGAACCGGGTGCCGACACAGACGCCCTTGCCCTTGATCGCCGCCGGTCCGGTTTCCGCGATCACTTCGCGTGATTCGATCGACGCGATCGGAAGCGCTTCGGTCGCTCCGTAGGGCGTGAAAATCTCTCCGTCCTCGGCGATCAGCCCACGCAGTTTGGCCATCGTCGCCGCGGGCACGGGGGCGCCGGCCGAAAGCACGCGTCGCAACGTCGGAAACGGTTGCTTGACGGCATGTTGATCGCACCAACGCACGACGGTGTTCCACAGCGCGGGCGAACCGAATGCTTGATCGACTTCCCATTGTCGGGCAGCTTCGATCAATCGTTGCGGATCGACGTCCGCCGGACGTGTGGGATCCATGTCGGGGATGATGGTGGTGACTCCCATCACGGCATCGAACAGTCCGAACAGTGGGAAACAGGCCAGGTCGCGTGACCCACGATGGATGTCATAGCGTTCTCGGATCCGGTCGATTTGGGCGTGAAAGGTCCCGTGACTGTACAAGACGCCTTTGGGAGGTCCGGTGCTGCCGGTCGTGAAAATGATTGCCGCGGGATCGGGGCGATTGATCGTCGGCAGCGCCGTCGTCTTTCGTGGTGACGATTGGTCCTTGTCCGCACCATCGGCACCAAGCTGAATGATTTGGTCCAGGGTTTTCCCGCCCCAGAAATAGCGCCGTCCCAGCGTGACGTTCCAGGTCGCGGTCGGAAAGCGATGCCGCAGCAAGGTCCGGATCGCCTGGGCTTTGGGGATTCCGACGAACCCGTCCGGCCGCGCGTCGGAGAGGCACTTGACCAGGTGCTTTCGACCGATGCCCGGATCGATCAACACGACGATCACACCGGCTTTCAAAAGGGCGAACACCAACTCAATGAATTGCGCTCCGAAGGGCACCAGCATTGCCAAACGCATGCCGGGGCGGATTCCCCAGGCCACCAAGCCGCGTGCGATTCTCTCGGTCCGCTCGTCCAAGTTTTGAAACGTCGTCAGGGCGTAGCTGCGGTTTCCGTCGTTGGCGGGCGGTCCATTGGGCTGGGCGATGGCGATCGCACCGGGCGCCAAAGACGCAATCACGCGAAGCCGTGAAGCCACGTTCCCGTCTCGAACTTCGCTGCTCATGATGTCAACCTCTCGGATTCGGCCTCCAACGCCTCGATGACGGAATCGGCGATCGACCGGTCGATCACACTCTGCGCGCCTTTCCAACCCGGAATCGCATTGACCTCAAGGAACAACGGGGGGCCGTGGTCATTGTCGATCAAATCAACCGAGGCGAACACCAGACCGAACCGTTGGGTGATTTGCCGAGCCGTTGCTTCCAGCGTCGCATCGACTTCGAAACGTTGGCAATTGGCGCCTGCAGAAACATTGGAACGGAACGATCGCTCGTTGGAACGCCGCACGCCGTAAACCCGCCGGCCCACGACCAACAACCGCGTGTCGCGGCCGCCGGGAGAAATGAACGTCTGGATTTGCAGCACGGCGTCTAATTGTTCCAGCGTGGAGAAACTGTACCAGGCGAGTTGGGCGTCGCGGATCCGCATCACGCCGCGCCCTTCCCCGCCGAATATCGGCTTGACCACACAGTCACCGCCGAGTTCCTCGAACGCCTGCATGGCCTCGCGACGCGATTGTACGAAACGTGTCGGCGGCGTCGGGTAACCGGCGGCGACCAGCTTTGCCAAACTGGCAAATTTGTCGATCGACCATTCCAGCGCCCGCGGCGGATTGACGATCGCCGTCCGGTGTGGGATCAGTTGATCGGCAATCGCGTGCAGCATCGCCAAGCGGAACGTGATCTTCTCCATCGAACCGCCCGGCATCGTCCGTGTCAGGATCGCGTCATAATCGAGCAAGCGGCCCGCGTCACAGCGAAGCGACAGCGGTGATCCGGGACTCGCGACGCCGGCCGCCATCGATTCATACGACGCGATGTCCAATTGATGGCCTCGCCGCCGCGCCGCGCCGCGCAGTTGGTCGGCATGCCACCCGCTATCCGGTCCCAGCATCAGCAGCCGGCGTCGGGCGAGGGACACCGCGGTCATGTGCCGAACGACTCGCGCAAGATCTCCGTGACGATGCGACCGGCGGTGAAGGTTCGTCCCGAGCGGAGATTGTGCAGCGTCACCACCGCGGGGCTGAAGAGCGACGGGTCCACGGCATAAAAGTCGTGGTTGTAATCGGCGAAGATCGTTCGAAAGGGTCGGCCATGATCCGGCGACGCCGAGCTGGGGATCTTGTCCAAGATCGATTCGATCGCGTCATCGGGACAATCCACCCACAACGAAACGTTCGCGCCGTACAGCATCGCGTCGTTGGTTCGGCCGATCCCGCCAATCGTGTCGCCAGATTTGGCCGGCGGCGGCAAGGGAGCCGACCCGGTCGCAGAAACCACACTGCGGACGTCGAATTTCAAGTCGTCCAGTTTGTGCATTGCGGTTTCGACGCTGCGGGCAACAATCTGAATCGATCCAGCGATCGACGTGCTCGGGGCGACGGCAACGGTTACCGATTTTGCCGGCACCCCGCAGTCAGACGCAATCGATTCGATCGCTGATGCCGTCGGCAATTTGTCGGATTCCAAGACGCCGCAAGCCGCATCGGTGCGACTGTCCGAAAGTCCTTGCTCAATCAGCATCGCTTCCTTGCCACGCAGCAATCGCATCGGACCGCTGCCCATCGCGAAGTAGTCGTCGGATTGGACGGGCCAACCGGCGTACTGGCATCCCAGACAGCCCAGCCGCGGGAAATCCGTTTCAACAAACACGGTATTGGCGACGGCGTATCGAGCGGCGTCACACGGAACGATCGATACTCGCCCCAATCCGCCCATGCAGGCTCGAGCCAGCAACAAGCCGGCCCGAATCGATCCCGGGGTCTCGACGCCGAAATCCAACACATTCGCATCGGCGATCAAGTGACCCTGAACTCGCGCTTGTGGGTCGGCTGGCAGGCTGGACCAGAGTTCGGCGGCGGCTCGGTTCGGCGAGTGATCCATGGGCAAAGACAGTGATCGACGTGGGGGGGATCGAAAAGAGTTGCAGGAGTGACGCAATCCGGACAATGCAACGTTGTTGTGCACAAAACGTCGGGCATGCTGACCCGAGCGTAGCTACCTTCGCCAGAAGGTGGATCCCGTCGCTTTCCACGCTCTGGCGAGCGTAGCTACGTCAAAGTGCCGCTGCTACGGCTGGTTCTGCGGCATCCTCCGGTACAGGATCCTTGTCGACCGAACACGAACTGTCGAGAGGGGGGAGGTGAAATCCGCCTCGATGGCGCGCATTGTGGTGCTAGCCGGAATGACAAATCACGTCCGATCGGTCATCCTGTAGGGCTAGGACGTTGCCCGTCCGTTCGATCCATCTCATTGCGTTGTTTTCGGCTTGTCATGTCTTTGGAAATCATTTACTACCCCCACCCCACGCTTCGCTATGTCAGCAAGCCGATCAAACGCGTCGACGCGGAACTTCGGAAAATCGCCGACGAAATGCTGGAACTGATGTACCAGGCCAAGGGCGTCGGGTTGGCCGCCAACCAGGTCGATCTGCCGCTGAGGATGTTTGTCGCCAATCCTAGCGGCGAAAAAGGCAGCGGCGAAGAATTCGTGATTCTGAACCCCGAGGTCAGCCGTCCCAAGGGCAATGAGGTCGGCGAAGAAGGCTGTCTCAGTTTGCCGGGGCTGACCGGAGACGTCGTCCGCCCCAAATCGATCCGCATCAGCGCGTTCGATATCAAGGGGAACCAAATCGAAACGACGTTGGAAGGTTTCTTGGCCCGAATCTTTCTGCACGAAATCGACCACCTGGACGGGACCCTGTTTTTTGACCGAATGAGTGATCACGCGACCCAGGAATTGGAGGCCGGGATCGACGAACTGGAAACCGATTTTCGTTCCAAACAGGCGACCGGGTCGGTGCCTTCCGATCAAGAGTTGATCGCGCGATTGGCGGAGTGGACGCAGAAGTATTGCTGAATCCCGATTCGATCCACAACGACCAGCACGACGCGTAACGGCCGGTTGATTTAATCGTTTTCCATGAAAGAACAGGACAGTACGAGGCGCGAAGCACTCGCGAGTGGAGCCGCCTTGACCCTGGCTCGCGCCGCGGGCCGGTAAATCAATACGCCGCACGCGAGTGAGTTTTCTGCGTTGCGCGTGTCGATCGGAATTGATGTCAAGTATTCGTCGCGATCAACCGCACCCAGGTTTTAAACAGAGAGCATCACCTTGCGTATCATCACCATGGGAACCGGCCCGTTTGCCGTTCCCTCGTTTGAAGCCATCCGGCAATCCGACCAGACTCTGGTGTCGGTCGTCACCAAACCCGAACCACCGGTGAAAAGCCGCAAAGGCCCGCCACCGGCGCCCGTGCGTACCTGGGCCGCCGAGCACGGTTTGCCGATTCTGGATCCCGTCAACATCAACGAGGTTGATGCGATCAAACAGCTCCAATCGCTGCAGGCTGACCTGTTGGTCGTTTGCGACTACGGCCAAATCCTCAAGCCCGACGCGCTGGCCGCCGCAAAACTGGGTGGCATCAACCTGCACGGGTCATTGTTGCCCGCCTATCGCGGTGCCGCACCGGTCCAGCGAGCCCTGCTTGGCGGTGACGCCGAAACCGGGGTCAGCGTGATTCACATGACGCCGAAGCTGGACGGCGGCCCCATTCTTGCGACCCGCCGGACCGCGATTTCCGACGACGAAACCGCCGGGCAACTCGAACAGCGACTCTCACAGTTGGGCGTCGATCTGGTGCTTGAGTGTATCGACGCCCTGTCACGTTGGGATGGCGAGTCGGCGATGGGCGAAATCCAAGACCCGGCGCTCGCCACCAAGGCGCCGCGTTTAAGCAAAAAGGAAGCACAGATCGATTGGCGACGCGACCGGCGTGAGATCGATTGTCACGTCCGCGGCATGCAACCCTGGCCCGTCGCCTTCACGACCATCCAGGTCCGTGAGAACAAACCACCGCTGCGTTTGACGGTCCTCTCGGTGACGGCAGTCGAAGAGGACATCGAGGGATTGCAGCCCGGACAGATCTGCGGAGGCAAGCAGTTGGTGGTCGCGACTGGGGACGGTGCCTTGCGAATCGACTCGCTCTGTCCGGCCGGCAAACGCGAAATGAGCGGCGAAGAATTTCAACGCGGCTACCAGCTGCCCCGAGGATCGCAGTTTCAGTAGCCGCGAGGGTGCATCACCGTTGTCACCCTTGTTCCCGGGCTCCCGCCTGGGAACACACGGTCTCGGAGGCTCCGCCTTGCGACGGGCGGGATCGTGGCGGAGCCACCATTCACTCGCGATCCAAGGCAGGAGCCTTGGAACGAGTTGCGGGGGTGCATCACCCTTGTTCCCGGGCTCCGCCTGGGAACACACGGTCTCGGAGGCTCCGCCTCGCGGCGGGCGGGATCGTGGCGGAGCCACCAGCGACTCGCGTTCCAAGGCAGGAGCCTTGGAACGAGTTGGTTGGGTGCATCACCCTTGTTCCCGGGCTCCGCCTGGGAACACACGGTCTCGGAGGCTCCGCCTCGCGGCGGGCGGGATCGTGGCGGAGCCACCAGCGACTCGCGTTCCAAGGCAGGAGCCTTGGAACGAGTTGGTTGGGTGCATCACCCTTGTTCCCGGGCTCCGCCTGGGAACACACGGTCTCGGAGGCTCCGCCTCGCGGCGGGCGGGATCGTGGCGGAGCCACCAGCGACTCGCGTTCCAAGGCAGGAGCCTTGGAACGAGTTGGTTGGGTGCATCACCCTTGTTCCCGGGCTCCGCCTGGGAACACACGGTCTCGGAGGCTCCGCCTTGTGGCGGACGGGGGCGTGGCGGAGCCACCATTGAATCGCGTTCCAAGGCAGGAGCCTTGGAACGAGTTGTTTGGGCAGGAGCCTTGGAACGCGTTGTTTGGGCAGGAGCCTTGGAACGAGTTGGTTGGGCAGGAGCCTTGGAACGAGTTGGTTTGGGGCGGGACGCTCGGAACGAGCTGGGTTAATCAGCGTCGGAGTCACCGTCGCTCGCGGTGTCCTCTTCGTCGCTTTCTTTTTTGTATTGATCCAAGCGGCGGTACAACGTTCGGGCACCGATGCCAAGGATCTTGGCGGCTTCCTCGCGATTGTCGTTGGTCAATTGCAACGTCTTTTCGATCGCCCAGCGTTCGATCACGCTCAGCGGTTGGCCGACCAGGCTCGACTCGGCATCCGCACTGATCGCGGGCAATTCCATCTCTTCCGCACCGTGATCGGTCGCCTGATCGTCGACCAATTCCGGCGGCAGGTCGTCGACATCCAGTTTGCCGTCGGTGTCGAGCACGACCATCATTTCGACAAAGTTCCGTAGCTCGCGAACGTTCCCCGGCCAGTCATAGGCAAAGAAACGTTTGGTCACCGCGGGTGTGAAGTGTGCCGCCGGTTTGTCGTGGCGACGCAAGAACATTTTGCGAAAGTGATCCATCAACGGGATCACGTCTTCGCGGCGTTCCCGCAGCGCCGGCAATTCGACCGTCACGACCTTCAAACGAAAATAGAGGTCGCTTCGAAACGTGCCGGCGTCGATCATTGTTTCCAACGGCCGGTTGGTTGCCGAGATCAATCGAACGTTGACCTTGATCGCCTTGTTGTCGCCGACGCGTGTGATTTTGCTTTCTTCCAACACCCGCAGCAGTTTGATCTGGGTACTCATCGGCATGTCGCCGACTTCGTCCAAAAACAGCGTGCCGCCGTTAGCGTATTCGAACGCGCCGACCCGGTCGGCATCGGCGCCGGTGAAGGCGCCTTTGACGTGACCGAACAGTTCGCTTTCGACCAGATTTTCGGCGATCGCGCCGGTGTTGATCGCGACGATCGATTTGTTTCGCCGCGGGCTGTTCTGGTGAACGGCTTGGGCGACGATCTCTTTGCCCGTTCCGTTTTCGCCGGTGATCAGCACGGTGGCGTCGGTCGCGGCGATTCGCCGCAAGCGGTCGATCACCTGCTGCATCTTCTTGCTGGTGTAGACGATGCCTTCGAATCCGAACCGCTCGTCCAATCGCGACATCAGTTCGGTGTTCTGGCGTCGCAAACTGACCGCGCCGACGGCTTTTTCGACGATCGCTCGCAAGCGGCTCGGCGTGATCGGTTTTTCCAGGAAATTGAACGCGCCCTGCTGCATCGCTTCGACGGCGATCGGGACGGTGGCGTGTCCGGTCACCATCACCACTTCGGCGTCGGGCAACCGCTGGCCGGCCAGCTTCAGCAACTTCATCCCGTCGACATCGTTCATCACCATGTCGGTGATGATGATGTCGAACGTGTCACGCTCGATCAACGTGGCCGCTTCGGGGCCGCTGGTGGCGACCGTGCATTTGTATCCGACCTTTTCCAAGCTTTCCGTCATCGCCCGGGCGTGAGCCGCTTCGTTGTCGACGACCAGCAATCGGAACGTCGACGGATCGTAGTCCGGTTTACCGGTGGACTTTTTCGGCGATTGGGAATCAGACATCGCGATCGATTTACTCCGCGTAGCGTTCTTGCAGCGACTGCACCGTCATCACGTCGTCTCGAATGGCTTGCATCGCACGCACGGCGGCTTCGGCGGCCGCGATCGTCGTGATGCAGGGTACGCCTTGTTGGACCGCCGCGGCGCGGATCCGGCCCTCGTCCGTTCGGGCACCCTTGCCGTTGGGCGTGTTCATGATCAACGCCACGTCTTCGTTCTTCAGATAGTCGATCAGGTTGGGTTGCCCCTCGGCCAGTTTCTTGATGCGGGTCACCGGAACCCCTTCGGATTCCAGTCGAGCCGCGGTGCCGCTGGTCGCCAGGATTTCAAACCCGAGTGCGCGGAGGTCCTTGCCCAGGCTGACGGCCGAATCCTTGTGCCGCGAACTCAGGCTGACGAAGATCTTGCCCTCGGTAGGCAGCGTCACGCCGGCGGCGAGCTGGCTTTTGGCAAAGGCCAAGGGGAACTTTTTGCTGATGCCCATCACTTCGCCGGTGCTGCGCATTTCGGGGCCGAGCACGATATCGACGCCGGCAAACTTGCGGAACGGAAACACGCTTTCCTTGATCGAAACGTGCTTGGGGATCGGTTCTTGTGTGATCCCCAGTTGCGACAGCGTCATTCCGGTCATGACCTTGGTCGCCAAGTTGGCGACGGGAATCCCGGTCGCTTTGGCGACGAACGGCACGGTACGACTGGCTCTCGGATTGACCTCCAAGATGTACACGGTCGGGCCGCTCTCTTCGTTCTTGATGGCGAATTGAATGTTCATCAGGCCGACGACATTCAACGACTTGGCCAATTTGATCGTCGCTTCACGTAGTTCGTCCAGCACGTGCGGCGGGATGGAGAACGGGGGGATCGCACAGGCCGAGTCGCCGCTGTGCACGCCGGCTTCCTCGATGTGTTCCATGATCCCCATGATCACGGCTTCTTCACCGTCGCAGATCGCGTCGACATCGACTTCGGTGGCGTCCTCCAAGAAGCGGTCGATCAACACCGGCTGGCCGTCGGCGACGATAAACGCTTCGGCGACGTAGCGTTCGAATTGTGACTTGTCGTAGCAGATCTCCATCGCGCGACCGCCCAGGACGAAACTGGGGCGGACCAGCGCCGGATAGCCGATGCGTTTAACTTCCTTGCGCGCCTCTTCCATATTGCGGGCGATGCCGCTGGGCGGTTGCCGCAGCTGCAATTCGTTGATCAACGCTTGGAATCGTTCGCGGTCCTCGGTCGATTCGATCGTGTCGACGCTGGTACCGATGATCGGCACGCCGGCTTCTTGCAACCCGCGGGCGAGGTTCAGCGGCGTTTGCCCGCCGAATTGAACGATCACGCCGTCCGGCCGGGTCGCATCGCAGATATTCAGCACGTCTTCGATCGTCAGCGGTTCAAAGAACAGGATGTCCGAGGTGTCGTAGTCCGTGCTGACCGTTTCGGGGTTGCTGTTGACCATGATCGATTCGTAACCGATCTCGCGAAGTGCGAAACTGGCATGGCAGCAGCAATAGTCGAACTCGATGCCTTGTCCGATTCGGTTCGGCCCGCCGCCGAGAATCACGACACGCTTTTGATCCTGCTTGGGCGGCAGTTCGTCTTCGATTTCGTAGGTGCTGTAGTAGTACGGCGTGTAGGCTTCGAATTCGGCGGCACAGGTATCGACACTCTTGAAGACCGGCCGGATTCCCAATTCCAATCGCCGCTCTCGGACCTTCAATTCGGTCGAGGACAGCATGTGTGCGATTTGGCGGTCCGAGAATCCGTCGCGTTTGGCGTTCCACATTTGGTCACGGTCGATCGCGTCGAGTGACCCCAGGGCGCGGATCCGGTCCTCGTGTTCGATGATCTGTGACAAGTGATCCAGGAACCACGGATCGATGTGCGTCAGCGAATGGACTTCCTGGGCCGACAGACCGGCCTTGATCGCGTAACGCAGATAGAAGACGCGTTCGGCGTTGGGCGTTCCCAGCTTGGCGCGGATGGTGTCCAGATCGGGTTGTTCGTCGGTGCCCCACAGGTCGCGGTTGTCGCTGCCCAGTCCGAAGGCGCCGACTTCCAGTCCCCGCATCGCTTTTTGCAACGATTCGCGGAACGTCCGTCCGATCGCCATCGTTTCGCCGACGCTTTTCATTTGCGTCATCAACGTGGCGTCGGCCTCGGGGAATTTTTCGAACGCGAACCGAGGGATCTTGGTCACGACATAATCGATCGTCGGCTCAAAGCAGGCCTTGGTCTGTTTGGTGATGTCGTTGGGCAGTTCCCACAGCCGGTAACCGACGGCCAGCTTGGCGGCGATCTTGGCGATCGGGAACCCGGTCGCTTTGCTGGCCAGGGCACTGGAGCGACTGACGCGGGGGTTCATTTCGATCACGATCATGCGTCCGCTGGACGGATCGATCGCGAATTGGATGTTGCTGCCGCCGGTTTCGACACCGATTTCGCGGATCACGGCCAGCGAGGCGTCGCGCATCCGCTGGTATTCCTTGTCGCTGAGCGTCTGGGCCGGGGCGACGGTGATCGAGTCCCCGGTGTGGACGCCCATCGGGTCAAAGTTTTCGATGCTGCAGATGATCACGACGTTGTCGTCTTTGTCGCGCATCACCTCCATTTCGTATTCTTTCCAGCCGATGATCGATTCTTCGATCAGGACTTCGGTGACCGGCGATTGATCCAGGCCGCTTTTGACCAGGGCGTCGAAGTCGTCCTTGTTGTAAGCGATCGCGCTGCCGCTGCCGCCCATCGTAAAACTGGGGCGGACGACGGCCGGCAAACCGACGTCTTCCATCGCCGCACGAGCTTCTTCGATGCTGTGCACGACGTGACCGCGGCAGACGTCCAGACCGATCTTTTCCATCGCCTCTTTGAACTGGTCGCGCTCCTCGGCCTTGGCGATCACCTTGGCGTCGGCGGCAATCATTTCGACGCCGTATTTCTCCAGCACGCCGTTGGCGTCCAGGTCCATCGCGACGTTCAGGCCGGTCTGCCCGCCCAGGGTCGGCAGCAACGCGTCGGGCCGTTCCTTTTCGATCACTTTTTCGACCATCTGCCAGGTCAGCGGTTCGATGTAGGTCGAATCCGCCGTCGCCGGGTCGGTCATGATGGTAGCCGGGTTGCTATTGACCAGCACGACCTCATACCCCTCTTCGCGGAGGGCTTTGCACGCCTGTGTGCCGGAATAGTCGAATTCGCAGGCTTGACCGATGATGATCGGCCCGCTGCCGATCAGGAGAATTTTCTTAATGTCGTCGCGTCGTGGCACGTCGTTTTCCGCGGAAGAACGTTGGGAATGCTAAATTTGCGGAAGGATATCAGATAAACCACCTGGTTGCGTAGGACGGGGACGGCGAAAAATCGGTCTGAAATCCGCCCGGAGCAACTCGATCTGTCGCAACGCTCGTGATCTTGCGGGATCTTGCGGTCGCCCCCGTCTTTCATGCTCGTCAATCAAACTTCTTCGGTTACCCGATGCGGTCGTTGACCTTGCCGCTTGTTGCGATGATCCCGGGCGGCCGGGGGCGATTGCGCCCGTGTCGAGAGTGCGAGCAACAAAAGACCGAGTTCTGCGTTAGAATCTGCCCGCTGCACTCGGTCACGCAATTTTGCTCGCTCCGCTTTTCAAGTCGGTGTCGACCGGCCGAGTGATCGCCATCACGTCCTCACGCCGTACCGCCCATCCCAGACATTCCAGTTCAGGCTGCCCTCAATGAATCCCACCGTTCGAATTCAGTTGTCCATCATGATGTTTCTGCAATTCTTCGTTTGGGGCGCCTGGTACGTGACGGCTCCGAATTATTTGGGGACGATCGGTTTTCAACCTGGGGATCTGGGCAACACCTACTCTGTCGGGCCGATCGCGGGACTGATCACACCGTTATTTGTGGGGCTGATTGCCGACCGTTTCTTCTCGGCACAACGCGTTTTGGCGGTCCTGCACATCCTCGGGGGGGTGATCATGTTCGCCGCGACGACGGTGATGCGGGGCGAGTCTCCCTCCCCGTCGGTGCTGAACTGGGGATTTTTTCTCGGCTACATGCTGACGTATTACCCGACGTTGGCGTTGACCAATACGATCGCGATGAAAAACATGACGGATCCGGAGAAGGAGTTTCCCGGGATTCGGGTGTTGGGAACGATCGGATGGATCGCCGCCGGGATCACGCTGACGATTTCGGGGTCGGAAACCAGCGTCCAAATGTTCTACATCGCCGGGGGAGCGGCGATCCTGCTCGGGCTGTTCAGTTTCGCATTGCCCGATACACCGCCGGCGGCCTCGGAGGAGAAGGTTTCGGTCCGTGAACTGTTCGGGCTTGACGCCTTGTCGCTGCTGAAAGATCGCTCCTATTTGGTCTTCATTTTGGCATCGATGCTGATTTGCATCCCGCTGGCGTTTTATTACCAAATCGCCAGTCGCGTGGTCGAGTTGGCCGAGCTGCCGATCGGCACGACAATGTCATACGGACAGATGTCCGAGATCTTCTTTATGCTCGTCATGCCGTTTTTCTTCAAACGCCTGGGCGTCAAATGGATGCTCGCGATCGGAATGGCGGCGTGGGTGATCCGTTACGGCTTGTTTTCCTTGGGGGCTCCCGATCAGATCCGCTGGATGATCATTTTGGGCGTCACCCTGCACGGAATCTGCTACGACTTTTTCTTTGTGACCGGTCAGATCTATACCGACCAAAAGGCACCCCCGCATGTTCGTGCTCAAGCCCAGGGCCTATTGGTCATGTTGACCTTGGGGTTGGGAATGATGATCGGCGCTCAGTTGGCCGGACGGATCGAAGCGACCCACACGCCCGACGAAGCGAAAGCTCTCAACGCGCAAGTGGTGGAAAAGACGGAGGCCATCGATGCCGCGATCGCGAACAACGAAGCGAGTGAGAGAATTGAACAGTTGACCGCCGAAAAAAATGAACTGCGGCATCAAGAACTAAAAGCGATCGAGTGGAAACAGCTGTGGGCCAAACCCGCGATCTTTGCGTTCGCCGTGTTGGGCGTCTTCGTGCTCCTGTTCAAGGACAACGGGGTGTCCGCTGCCAAACCGAACGACGTCAGCCCCGACAGTACTGTTTAACAATCGAAATGTCTGCCCCTTGCGATCCCCAGAATCGGTGTCAGTTGTGTGGTCGGCAGACCAGACGTGGAACGACCGAACACCACCTGATCCCACGATGTTGCCATCGCAACAAATGGTTCAAAAAGCGATTCTCTCGGGCCCGCATGCAACAGACGATCTCGGTGTGCCACGATTGCCACCGCTCGATTCATCGCTTCGTGCCTCGGGAGAAAGACCTGGGACGCTACCACAACACGGTCGAAACGCTGTTGGCACACGAACAGATCGGTCGTTTCGTGGCATGGGTTCGCGATCGAAACTAGGCAGGCTGAAACCATGAACGACGACGATGACGACCGGCTTGATCCTCCGCATACCAGCGACGATCCGAGCGGTGGGGCAAACGATGACGCGATGATCGATCAGGGATCGATCGAAGACGACGCACCCGCAGACGACTCGTTCGAGCAGGACGAGTCGGACTTCGGCGAGTTTTCGCTCGATGACATCGGAGCGGCCTACGCACGGGCCGCCGCCGCACACGATCCGGAAACCTTCGCCGCTCCCGAACCAGCGGCCGATGATGAACCCGATGACGATTCGCTCGCCGAGTCCTCGATGGAGGAACCGCTGGAGGAGGATGACGAAGCCGTTCATCCTGAAGGCATCATCGAAGCGGCGTTGTTCGTCGGGCATCCGGAAAACCAAGCCTTCACCGCCGCCCGACTCGCCTCATTGATGCGCGGCGTCACCGAAGAAGAGGTCGTAGAGATGATCGACAGCCTGAACCAATCCTACAAGTCGGCCGAGCAGGCGTTGCGGATCATCGAAGACGAAGGCGGCGGGTATCGAATGACGATCGCCCCGGCGGTGGAAAAAGTCCGTCACTCGTTTCTGGGCAGAGTCCGCGAAGCCCGGCTCAGCCAAGCCGCCGTCGAAGTCCTGTCGTTGGTCGCTTACCAACCCGGCGTCACCGCGCAAACTGTCCAGGATCAACGCGGCAAAGATAGCGGTTCACTCTTGAATCAACTCGTCCGCCGCCGTTTGTTGGAAATGAGACGCCAACAACCGGCCGATGGGGGACGAAAGGTGCCGCATTATTACCCCACCGAGCGATTCCTGACCCTGTTCGGGCTGGAGTCGTTGGAGGATCTGCCGCTGGTCGATGAGAGTTTCTTCGGGCAATAGGGGAGCGGCGCGTCCTTGGACGTAGCTACGCTCGCCAGAGCGTGGTGTCGCGCAAGTTATCCACCTTCTGGCGAAGGTAGCTACATTTAACCGGCGTTCGACGATGCACTTCGAACGAAATCCGGAAATTGCACCTCTGAGGGTGGTGCGGCCGGCAGTCCGCCGGCGTCGCCTTCCCCTGCCCCCCGGAATCGTCCTCGTAACCCCGCTGACCGGCCCGTTCAGTGAAGGCTTCGCCCCAGCGCCACAGGCGAAAACGGGCCTTCAAGATTCTTGGCGTGACCGCAAGAGCTAGGGTTCGGCAGTTTTTTCGCCATTTGTCTTTCGTCACCGCTCCGGTCGGCGAATTCCTGGGACACAACGGGGAATCCCATGCCAGCGGCGCCACTTCCTGAAAATGAGTCCGTGCGGATACAGACTCTGGTCGACTATCAAATTCTCGACACCTTGCCTGAGCAAGAGTATGACGACATCGTCGGGATTGCCGCTCGGATCTGCAAAACCCCGATCGCGCTGGTCAGCCTGATCGATGAGAATCGCCAATGGTTCAAGGCGCGCGTCGGAGTGGACGTCTCCCAGACCGATCGCTCGGCCGCCTTTTGTGCCCATGCCATTCTGAATCAACAGGAAGTCCTCTCCGTGCGCGACGCGACGCGAGACCCCAGGTTCCTGGACAATCCGCTGGTCACCGGCGCTCCGCACATTCGTTTCTATGCCGGTTCCCCGTTGGTCACGCCGGGCGGCATCGCGCTGGGGACGCTGTGCGTCATCGATTCGGTCCCCCGCGAGTTGTCCGACGAACAAATGACGTCGCTGAAGGCGCTGGGCCGACAAACGACATCGTTGATCGAGTTGCGAGGCCGGACGAACCAGCTGGAGAAATACCGTACGGAACTGGAACGCAGCAATGAAGCACTGCAAGAATTCGCCTACGCGGCATCACATGACCTGAAACAACCGATTCGCGGGATCGGATCGCTGACCGAGTTTTTCGTCGAAGATTACGGCGACCAATTGGAGGACGCCGCGAGGGAAAAGCTGGAACTGATTCGCCGACTGACCGATCGCGCCCAAACCATGATCGATCAAATGTTGCATTACGCGAGGGTCGGCTGCGTGAACGATCGCCGCGAGTCGGTCGACCTGAACGAAATCGTCGGCCACGTCAAAGAAAACCTGTTCACGCAGATCGCTTCGGGGCAGGTCGAAATCAACAGCATGTCGTTGCCGCCCGTCAGCGGCGAACCCGTGCTGTTCAACGAACTGGTGCAGAACTTGATTTCTAACGGCATCAAGTACAACGATCACGATTTCAAACGGATCGATATCGGATACGTGACCAAACAACTTTCGCAAGGCGACGATCCCGTGACGGCATTCTTCGTTGCCGACAACGGGATCGGGATCCCCGAACGGATGCGGTCGGATGTGTTTACCATATTCCGTCGCTTGCACGCCGCGGATGCCTATGGCGGTGGATCCGGCGCCGGGCTGACGATCGCGCGGAAAATCGTCGAAACCCACGGGGGTAACATCTGGATCGACCCCGGCTACCAAGGGGGCACGTGTTTCTGGTTCACCCTGGAGCCGAGCGAGGGCAACCTGGAACGAGAATTCCGCTACGACCAATGCCAGTCGCAGTACGCGGCTGGTGAGGTGGCGTTCAGCTAGTCGACTGGCGATCGAGCCGCGGCGTGACTACCCACCGCGGCGGCGTCCAAGTAGGATGAAACATTCGGTCTCTGTCGATTTCCCAATCCCGTTCCCACCGAGTTCTCCGATGCCCTCGCGGTTGCTCGCCACGTTGCTGGTTGCGTTTTTTCTGCCGATCGTCAGTTTGTCCGCGGCCAGTCCGGCGGGCCGCTGGGTCGGCAACTGGTCGTCATCATCGACCGGCCACCAAGGTCCGCTACGCGCCCGCATTCGCGTTGTCGATCACAACACGTACCGCGCCGTATTTGCCGGTCGGTTTGCCAAGGTGATTCCGTTTGTCTACCCCGCAAAACTTGAACGCATCCCGGGAAGCTACAATCAATACCGATCATCGACGCGTTTGCCGTTGCTGGGGGAATACCGGATGACGGCGACCGTAACGCCACACCATTTCAACGCGACGTTCAGCGGTAAGAAAGACGCGGGAGTCTTTCGCATGTCACGCTGATGCTGCGTCGATGGATCATCGGAGTTCTGGTCGGTACCGTCCTGGTCGGCGTGACCTCCCCATTGTTTGTTCGCAGCTATGTTCCGCGTGTCAACGATCCGGTGCGTGGAGTCGCTGTGCTGCAACCGGAGGCCCAATACCGTTGGCGAAGTGAAGGGTACGCGACGACGCGGATCGGTCCGATGGGGATGCCAGGGAAAACGTCGTTGCCGGCCGATGACCGAACCGCGATCCGACTGGCGTTGTGGGGTGATTCACAAGCCGAAGGCGTTTGCGTGGACGATCACGACAAGATCGCTGCCCAGGTGACACGCCTTGCATCCGACGAGATCCAGGTCTATCCCTTTGCGCGAAGCGGCGACGACTGCAACGACTGGATCCCACAAATCGCCGCGCTCGCAGAGAACACCGAAACCCGCGGTCGGATCGATGTCCACGTCTTATTGATCGTCGAGTGGTCGGATTGGTGCATCGAAATCGATGAGTCTCCTGAGTCGATTCCGGCGACGTTTTCGACAATCAGTGCCACCTTGCCCGCCTTTGTCATCCAAATGGCGCGCAACATCATTACCCGCGGTGATGGAACGACACGACGACTCCGATTCCGCCCCGGTCCGGTGGATGCCGTTTCGAATGAAAACGTCTCCGGGCCGGTCGATCAATCAAATGTCCGCATCGAGTCCCAGGCCAAGCTGCTCGCGTTGCAGTTGCAGCGGCTGCGGCAAAATTGCGACCAGCCCTGCATCTTCGTCTACGCGCCGATGATCCCGGCAATCGTCGATGGTCAGGTTCGCTGGAACGATCCCGACCAGCGGTTGTTTGAACGATTTCAACGCCGTTGTGCCGATCACGGTTTTTACTTCATCGACGGGCGGCCGGCGATGAAGTCCGCCGCGATCGAAGGCGAGTGGCCACGCGGGTTCCACAACGGCCAATTCGGTGTCGGGCACTACAACGCCACCGGAAACCGAATCATTGCGGAACGTCTGTTAGACGTCCGCGATTGGATCACGCCATCGGATGTAAGTTTGTCGCTCGACGAGGCGAAGGACTGACAACGATGCAGTTCACGCAAATCGAGTTTCTGCTGTTCCTGGGGTTGATCCTGCTGTCCGTCTGGCGTTGTCGCACGCGGGTGACGCGCAATCTGATTCTGCTCGCCGCCAGCTACTATTTCTATTCCTATTGGGACTACCGTTTTTGCGGGTTGCTGTTGCTGTCGACGATGGTCGACTATTTCGTGGCCGAGCGGATCGTGCATGCATCGGGTCGAAGGGCGAAACGCGCGTGGCTGTTGGTCAGCTTGTGCGTCAACCTGGGCGTCCTGGGGTTCTTCAAGTACTTCAACTTCTTCATCGACTCCGCCGCGGCCCTGTTTGAATCTTGGCAGTGGAACCCCGGGACGCTGAACATCATTCTGCCGGTTGGGATTTCGTTCTACACGTTTCAAACGCTCAGCTACACGATCGACGTCTATCGCGGGAAGATCCGGCCGTCGAAGTCCCTGTTGGACTTTGCGTTGTATGTCGCGTTCTTTCCCCAGTTGGTCGCCGGTCCGATCGTTCGCGCCTCGGAGTTGTTGCCGCAGCTTTCACAGCGACCGGAGTGGTCGGGGCGACGTTTTTACGGCGGGTTTCAGCTCGCGCTGTGCGGTCTGGTCAAAAAGGTGTTGTTGGCGGACCGATTGGGCGAAGTGGTCGACGTCGTGTTCGCCGCCCCGCAACTCTATGGCGGCCTGACCGTGTGGCTTGTCGTGATCGGGTACGCCGGGCAGATCTATTATGACTTTTCCGGTTACACCGACATCGCGATCGGGGTTGCCAAGATGTTGGGGTATCGATTTCCAAAGAACTTTCGGCACCCGTACCTTGCCACTAGCGTGGCCGACTTTTGGCACCGTTGGCACATGACGCTTTCGCGCTGGTTGCGCGACTACTTGTACATTCCGCTCGGCGGCAGCCGCTGCAGTTCGTTTCGCACGAATGTCAATTTGATCCTCACGATGGGTTTGGGCGGATTGTGGCATGGGGCCGCGTGGACGTTCGTGCTTTGGGGGCTGTGGCACGGCGCGGCACTGGTTTGCGAACGGGAACTCCGCAAGCGGATCGAGTTGCGCAAAGTCGTTTGGCTGGGGCGGCTGTCAACTTTGTTGGTCGTGCTATTCGGATGGGTGCTGTTTCGCAGTGCTTCGCTGGATCAGTTCACATCGGTCATCGGGCAACTGCTGTTTCTGTCTCCGGGAATCGCTTGGTATCCGCCGCTGACGATTTCCGCGATTACGATCATGGTGCTGGAACACGCCGCCTGGACCACGCGGTTAAGAATCGCGATGCGGTTGCGTGCCGACCGCTGGTACACCCCGGTCGCCACGACCGTGCTGGTCTGGTGCCTGCTGCTGTACGCACCGCGCGGATTCACACCGTTCGTGTACTTCCAGTTCTAAGTCATCAGCCCGCTACGACTTCGTTTCTCGCGCGTCCGGGGTGTTGCGCTGCGGTTTCAGGGGAGAACAGCTGGGGACAGCGGTTCTACACTTGGTGCCCGAATCAACCCCCGTCCCCTTTGGGATGGGGCTAGTGCAGGGAGATTGCTTCTTGGAGGGGGCGGAGGACGGCGCTGACCAGGTACTCGTCGACCAGGTCGCGGCAGAGCGCCGAGAGGCGGACGAATTCTTTGTCGAACGACTCTTCGGGTCCCAGGCTGTCGTACCGGCGGACCGTCAGGTACACGCTCAATTGGTCTTCGCTGTATTCGCCGGTGCGGACTTGGTAGGCGGTCGTCCGGGATTCAAAGCTGATCCGGCATTGCGTGCGGCACTCTTCGTCCAACGCGAACTGCAATGACGGTTCGTTGGACAGAACTTTGCCGTAGGGCAACGTCGTGAACCGCTCCAGCGCCGGAGCAACGCCGATCGCCTGATTCAGAATCTCGTTGTGGTTGCCGCGATAATTGAAATCGAATCCCAACATCACGCTCAGCGATTCACAATCCAGTGGTGTGATCGATAACTCGTAGGGCACCAACTCCAAAACACTGCGATGCTGTTCGATCGCGGCGTCAAGCGTCTCGGGGTTGACCGATCCGCTGTTCAGTCGTCGCGGTTCGATCGAGACCCAACGGTAGGAACCCTTTTCCTTTTCCTCTTCGAGCACAAATTCTGACTTCTCGCGCGAATAGAAGTTCAGCAACTGGGGGTAGCGACGCCGCACCTGTTCGAAATAGTGGAGCACGGACTCGCGATTTTGCGGCAGATCCATTTCGGTCGCCAAGTTCATGTTGAGATAAAAATCGTCGCTGAACATTCCGTAATCGCTCATCCGCTGCAGATTCCTTGTATTGATGGTGACTCCGACGGTGCCGTCGGAGAGAAGAGAAGTGACCGGCGACGGCCGTGGTTAGCGTGCGTGGACGACAACATCGTCAAAGGCATTCAGGTCGTCAAACGACCCCAGCCCGATGCGTCCGCCGGTAAACGTTTTGTCGAACACCTCCATATGCGGTTTGGACATGTCATCGAAAAAGATTGCGATCCGCCCCGTTTGGACATCACGGACCAGTTTGACCCGGTGCCATTGATCGTCCCACGGCGTTTCGCGTTGGTTGTCGGTCAATGCCAGACGTGGTGCTTCGTTGACGATCATGATTTGACCGCTGTGCGGGTCGGGGCGGGCCCCCAGGTGCACGTAATAAAAGTGCTGGTCATCGCGGTAATTGAAAAACACACAGCAATCGCGATGGTTGCCCGTGTCCTTGGTGCTTTTGACGCGAAAGTTGATTTCAAAGCTGCCCAGTTCCAAGTTCTTGACCAGCGCGACGTGCAGCGGGCTGCGGACCGGGGGCTTGTACTCGCTGGACCGATCGGTGATTTCGATCGTCATCGATCCGTCGCGCTCGCCGTGCTTCCAAGTGTTGGGATCGAGCATTTCCCAGCGTTCGGTGCCGGATTCGAAATCGTCTGAAAAGGCGGGTTCCTCGGCCCCGGCAATCCGACCGCCCCCGACCACCACGGCCAGAATCAGGACGGATAGGCTGGCAATCAGCGGCGTGACGCGTCGAGGGCACAAGGTGGATGTTCGGGGACAGATCACTCGGGCGCGGCAAACTGGGGCGGTGGGCATGGCAAACGGAGGCTCGATCGGATCAGGTCTCGGCGTCAAATGTCAATCCGCCAGTATAGACCAGGACGCCGCCGGCGGCTATCGCCGATCGCGAGGATGCGGGCGGGCCGCGGATCGCCAGGGGATGGGAATTCCGTATACTTTGGACCTCGCACGCCTTCTCCAACGGACTGATTCATGAATGCCACTGCCACCGACTACGATTCGTTGCTGTCGCGGTTCGGACTGCGCGAGTTTCGCCCCGGACAGCGTGAAGTGATCGAAGCCGTTGCCGGCGGCGACGACGTGATGTGCGTGATGCCCACCGGCGGCGGTAAAAGCTTGTGCTACCAATTGCCGACCCTGGCGCGGCCCGGGATGACGATCGTCGTTTCCCCGCTGATCGCGCTGATGAAGGATCAGGTCGACACGCTGCGCCAATTGGGGATCGCCGCCCGATTGATCAATTCGACCCAAAGTGTCCGCGAGCAAGAGGACGTGATGGAATCGATGACCCGCGGCGAGTTGGAGATGGTGTATGTCGCACCGGAGCGGCTGCGCAACGGCCGATTCCTCGAAATCCTGCAACGCTGCCAGGTCACCTTGCTTGCCGTCGACGAAGCCCACTGCGTGAGCGAATGGGGCCACGATTTTCGACCCGACTACTCACGGCTGGGCAAAGTCCGGGCGCAGTACCTGGATGGTCTACAAACGATCGCGCTGACCGCTACGGCGACACCGCTGGTCCGCGAAGACGTCTGTTCGCTGTTGGACCTGAAATCCCCAAAAGTTTTTGTGACGGGGTTCGCCCGCACCAATCTGCATTTCGGGGTCTCGCAAAGTAAGACGGAGGTGGAAAAAGAGACCCAGCTGACCGAATTCGTCAAACGCCAAGACGGCGCAGGGATCATCTATGCCGCGACACGAAAGAGCTGTGAAGCGATCGGCGACTGGTTGCCAGAGCAAACGCGTCGCCCGATCGGTGTTTACCACGGCGGGATGGATTCGGAAAAACGTCGTATCGTCCAGGAAAAGTTTATGGCCGGCGATTTGGCGGCCATCGTCGCGACCAATGCGTTCGGGATGGGCATCGACAAGTCGGACATCCGATTCGTCGCCCACTACAACATGCCCGGAACCCTGGAAGCGTACTATCAGGAAGCCGGCCGGGCCGGACGCGACGGGCTGGAGAGCGATTGTCGGTTGTTCTTTTCGTACCAGGACCGGTACATCCAAGAGTACTTCATCGAGAATCGTTACCCGTCCAAAGAGGTCGTCAACAAGGTTTATCAATACTTGTTGTCGCGGCCCGAAGACCCGATCGAATTGACACTCGATCAGGTCCGCGATGCGATCGATGCGGACAGTTCTGAAGCGATCGGGACGGCCGAAACGTTGCTTGCCAAGGCAGGCGTGCTGCGGCGGCTCGATAGCAGCCAAAACCAGATGCTGGTGCGGATCGACAGCGATGCGCCGACGATGCTGGATTTCTTGCCCAAAGAAGCAAAACTGCGCCGCCGCGTGATGACAGCGATCGAGCAAGTTGTCGGCCGACGTCGCAACGATGACGTCTATGTCCGCCCCAACCGGCTGATGGAACTTGCCGATGTCGATCGCGAGCAACTGATGCGGACGCTGCGTGAACTGAGTCGTCTGAACGCGTTTGATTACGTCCCACCGTTCCGCGGGCGAGCGGTTCACTTCGTCCAGCGTGATGTTCCGTTCGACCACCTGGAGATTGACTTTGAAGAACTCGCGCGGCGAAAAGCGAACGAGTACGAAAAGCTGGAGGCCGTGATCGGGTTCGCCCGAACCGGGGGATGCCGCCAACGTGTGATCCTGGATTATTTCGGCGATCCGGACAGCAAAAACTGTGGCAAATGCGATCGCTGCGAGGTCCCGACCGGTGCCGGATCGACAAGTCCGCTGACCGAGGGCTTGTCCGAATCCGATGCCAACGCCCTGCTGTGTGGGTTGCGTGTCATCTTGAGCGGCGTCACGCGGATGCATGGACGGTTCGGAAAGAACTTGGTCGCTCAGATGTTGTGTGGATCACAAAACAAACGCATCACCCAGTGGAAACTGCAGCGGTTGAGCACCTACGGCATGCTGTCGTCGATGAAGCAGTCGCAATTGAGCAAGATCATCGATGCGATGATCGAACACGGGATGGTGGAACAGCGCGAAGTCGACCAGCGTCGACCGACGATCGAGATCAGTGACTTTGGCAAGTCGGTCATGCACCTGAAGACGCCGCTGCCCGCTTCGTTCACCCTGCCCACGGGACTGGCCCGGTGTCTGGCTGCGGCGGCACGCCACATCGAATCCACCGACGTCAGCAGTGGTGATGCCTCGGGTTCCGATGGCGGCGGCCAGGAATCCGCCCCGGCCGATGCCGCAGTGAACGCCGATCCTGTTCCGGTCGAAGGCGCACACGCCGATACCGGGATCCCCGTGACGTTGGACGATTTAACCAGTCCGGAAAAGAAGCTGGCCGATGAGATTCGTGATTCGCTGAAACGCTGGCGGCGGCGAACGTCGGCGGCGCTCGGGATTCCGGCCTATCGGGTGTTGTCCAATTCAACGATCGATCGACTGGCCGAGATCCGACCGCAAAGCAGCAGCGAGTTGGAAGTCGTCTCCGGAATCGGTCCGGCGACCATGGAACAGTACGGGTATGACATTCTGGAGATCATCGGCGGGTGTCTGGCGGATGCGGAAACCACAGTCAATGACCCGACCCCGATGGAGTCGGACGAATCGCCATCGGAGCTGCCGTCGGGAAAGCCCATCGGCGCGGTGGGCGAGGCGGACCCCGCGATTGACTCGGAACGACCGGCCGCTGACTTGCGGCTGGATGCTCCAAACGATGCCCCCCCGATCGACGAGGTCCCGATCGTCGAGGTCCAGGCGCAGGCGGAGTTGGACGATTCGATCGGCGAGCGGGACGCGTATTGGACGTGGCGGCTGTTCAGCGACGGGTTCACAATGGAGGAAGTGTGTCAGATACGAAAGCTGAATCGACGCCAAATCGCCGCCCACCTGCAGGCGGCCGCGGCCAGGGGCCGCAGCGTGTCGCCAAGTTGGCAGTCCTAAGCCCCGAAAACCGTTGGTGTTTAGCCTTGTGGCGATTTCCCGGTCGCTGCGAAGCAGCGACGGTGTGCGGCTAAATGGACCGTCCAGCTTAGGACAGAGGGGAAATGCGACTAATCCAAATTATCTGGCCGATTGGGTAAGAGGTGGTCGGCCGAGGGGTGCACGACGTCCTTTTTAGGTCGTCGCGCTAAGCCCCACGGGCGACGGCCCGGAAGGGCCATCGTACTGATAGGGCGGAGCCCCGGATTCCATTTTCGCGCAAATTGGTACAATCAGACCCCGCACAGACAGACCCTTGCGGATTGTAGCCCGCCGGGCCGACTCCCCGACCTGAGTTTTGGGGAATGTTTTGACACCGATTTATCATACCGACGCATAGTTTCCGTGTCGGTTTTGGCGTGTGGCATCGGTTTTGCTGACCACCGCTTCAGCCGGGCGACCTGTCATGGGGCCTGAGCCAAAAATGGATTTGGCAATCGCCGTCGCCCCTTCCTCTCAAATCTCACTGCCTGGCCAAGGCAAGCAACTTTCGATCGAAATACCACTATGGAAAATCGTCGCGAAGAGACAGACGTGAACGCACCTCCCCCGCGTCGCAATAACGGATTGCTGATTGCGGTGGTGCTGGCGATCGGGTTCGCCATTTTATTCTGGCGAACCGAAGATCCCGGTTCCAAGATCACGGCCAGTTTCTTTCGTGAGCAGTTGGCCAAGAACAACATCGAAAAAGTCAGCATCGGCGAACAAATCGTCGTCGGGACGTTCAAGAACGAGCCCGAGGCGCCTCCGGTCATCAAGGACGGCATCGAGACGATTGAAAAGGACGAAGACGGGAAACCGGTCACGCTGAAGAAAAAGTTCTACTTCAACATCTCGCTCGATCCCCAGTCGTCCTCGCGGATCGAGGGGATGTTGGTCGACGCCGACATCCCCTACGATTTTCAGCCGCCCGACAACACCCGCGAACTGGTCAACCTGCTGATCTTCATCGGCTTGCCGCTGGCCGTGTTCCTGTTCGTGTTCATGATGATCCGTCGTACGCGGAACGACATCATGGGCGGAGGCTTCTTGTCCGGATTCGGCAAAAGCCCCGCCAAACGCTTCGAAGCGAATGAAAAAACCGTGACGTTTGAAGACGTGGCGGGCTTGGAAGGCGTCAAGGCGGACTTGCAGGAGATCGTGGACTACCTGAAAACCCCCGACAAGTTCCAAAAGCTCGGCGGCCGGGTTCCCAAAGGCGTTCTGCTGAACGGACCTCCGGGGACCGGAAAGACGCTGTTGGCCCGCGCGGTGGCGGGTGAAGCCGAGGTGCCGTTCTATTCGGTCAACGGCAGCGAATTCATCCAGATGTTCGTCGGCGTCGGTGCCAGCCGGGTTCGCGACCTGTTCCAAACGGCCAAACAAAACAGTCCCGCGATCATCTTCATCGACGAAATCGACGCGGTCGGACGCCAGCGTGGTGCCGGACTGGGCGGGGGACACGACGAGCGCGAACAGACGTTGAATCAAATCCTCGGCGAAATGGACGGATTCACCCCCAGCCAGGCGGTGATCGTGGTCGCAGCCACCAACCGGCCCGACGTGCTGGACCCGGCCCTGTTGCGGCCCGGACGCTTCGACCGTCACGTGACCGTCAATCGCCCGACGATGAAAGGCCGCGAAGAGATCTTCAAGGTCCACGTCCGCGATGTCCCGTTGGCCGATGATGTGAAATTGGACCGGCTTGCCGCCGGAACCATCGGGCTGACCGGAGCGGACATTCAAAACATGGTCAACGAGGCTGCGCTGTGGGCCGCCCGTCACGACAAGAAAGAAGTCGACATGGATGACTTCGATTACGCCCGTGACAAGATCCTGATGGGCGCCAAACGCGAGGAAGTGCTGCGTGGCATCGAAAAAGAAAAGACCGCGTATCACGAAGCCGGCCACACGTTAACCGCATGGCACCTCGACGGAGCACACACCGTCCACAAGGTCACCATCGTCCCGCGCGGACGTGCCTTGGGCGTCACCCAATACGTGCCCAACGAAGACCGCTTGAACGTCAGCAAGAAGGAATTGGAACACCAGCTGATCGTGCTGTTGGGCGGACGGGCGGCGGAAAAGATCGTTTACGACGAACCGACCGTCGGAGCGGAAAACGACCTGGAACGCGCTACCAGTATCGCTCGTCGAATGGTCACGCACTGGGGCATGAGTCCCAAACTGGGCCCGGTGTGCTACAAGACCAGTGACGAGGATCCGTTCTTGGGACGCGAAATGCACCAGTCGCGTCAATTCAGCGAGCACACTCAAGAACTGATCGACGAGGAAGTCGCACGGATCTTGATGGAAGCCGACCAGCGCGCCGAACAACTGTTGCGCGAGCATCGCGGCGATCTGGAGAAGGTCACTCGGGCGTTGATGGAAGAAGAGGAACTTGACGAGCAACAGATCACCGACCTGATCGGCGAGTCGATTCAACAGAAGATGAAATCCGAAAACGAACCCGTGCCCGGAACCGTGTCTTCGCCCGAAGTCAACGATCCCGACGTTTCCAATCCCGTGGTCAACCGCGACGAATGAATTTAAGCTCCGCCCGCAAGAAAGCCGCCAAACTGAAACTCGACAAAGTCGAGCATACGTTGGTGGTGTGCATGGATCGCAAGACCGCCAAGTGTTGTAGCGGAAAGGCGATGGACGCGGCGTGGAACCAGATCAAACGCCGGGTCAAACAGCGCCGCAAGGAAGATCACGCGATCGTCTTGCGGATCAAGGCGGGTTGCATCGGCGTCTGCAAGGGTGGCCCGATCGTCGGCGTGCTGCCCGACGGGGTCTGGTACGGGGACTGCACGCCGGAGATCATCGACCGGATCTTTGACGAACACCTGGCCAAGGGATCAATCATCCGGTCCCACGTGATCGCCGGGGCGTGACGAATAAACCCAAACGTAGCTACCTTCGCCAGAAGGTGGATCTCTGTGTGATCGGTTGGAGGACCACGCTCTGGCGAGCGTAGCTACGAATCTGAGTCCCTGATTCATGCAGATCAGCGTCGCGGTTTTGCGAACTTGATCTTCTCGATCAGTTTGACGACTTGATCGGTGTCGTCGCGATAGCCGCTGACCGAGGTGATGGCTTGGATAACGTAGGCGTAGCGGAGGTTGTAATCGGTATCGATTTCGATCTCCGGACCATCATCGCCTTCGACCGGTTCGTCGGTGCCGACCAGCCCGATCACGTTGGCGCGAAGCTTGTTGAAGTCGGTGCCGAGATTGATTTCGTTCAACGACATCGACGTCAGCTTTCCGTCGTTGTCGGCTCGCAGCCGCAGTTTCAGTGGCAGATCGGTGACGTCGGGGGTTGCGTTGGAATCACCGGCCAGGGGCATCCGGACGGTGAAGTCACCTTCCATTTCGACGATCTTGAACGTCATCACAAAGAACACGAGCAGCAGGAAGACGATGTCGATCATGCTGGTCATGTTCAACTCGTTCTTCTCGTGCTCCACTTCATGTCGCATTCTCATGACCGGTCCTCCTTGGCGCGCAGCGCGAATTGTTCCAGTTGTTGGTCTTGAGCGACGCGGATGATTTCCTGGACCTGGCCGGCGGCGACGTCCTGGTGTCCCCGGATGATGACGTTGGCATCAGCCGGCGATTTCTTTTCGGCCTTCATGACCGCCAGTTCCCGGCGCAGACCGGTGCTGAGCGTTTCGGTGGTGTAGCTGTCGCCGCCGAGGATGATTTCCCCGTCTTTGGCGACGTGCAAGATGATCGGAAACTCCAGCGGCTTTTCCGGCGGCTTGACCAGTTGGCTGCTCGGCAAAACGACCCGTTCATTTGATTCGGTCTGCGAAAAGTTGATCAGCACCATGAAGAACGCGATCAACTGAAACGTCATGTCAATCATCGGGGTCAAGTCGCCTTCGGCCAAGTCGGGCTTCTTCGACTTTACCTTCACTGGGCGCCGCCTCCCGGTTGGATGTCTTCAAAACGGCTCATCAGGTTTTCGCTTTGCACGCCGACTTCCAACAGCAGTCGTGCGACACGGTTCCGCAAGATGTTGTAGGCCGCGATGGCGGGGATGGCGACGGCCAAGCCAACCAGGGTGGTAAACAACGCGGTCGAGATCCCTTCGGCCAATTGGGCCGGTTTGGGCGTTTGCGGGCTGGTGGCGATCACGCGGAACGACGCGATCATCCCTTGGACGGTGCCGAACAATCCGATCATCGGGCTCAGGTTGCCGATCAACGCCATGTAGCTCAATCGGTGCTCCAGCTTCATGCTCTCTTCCTCACCGACCTCCTGCATGCCTTCGATCGCCTTGTTGTAGCCGCGGGAGATCTTGGCCAGTCCGGCCGAGAGGACTTGGCCGAGGACCGATTCGTCGGTGCGAGCCATGTCATAGGCTTCTTGGAATTGCTTGGCGTTGAGCTTTTCTTCGAAGCTTTCGATCAGTTCGTTCGGGCACAACGTTTCGCGTCGGGCGGCCAGCATATTCATCACAAACAACGAAACCAGCGTGACCGACAGCAACAAAAAAATGATCAGGTACGTGTAGCCAAGCGAGTCGAGCACCCAGGCGAGAAGCGAATCCGACTGCGGAGCGGCCGCTTGGTCAGCGCCGCCGCCGCCGCCGTTTCCACCACCGCCCGCTGCTGGACCACCACCGGCGGGGGCAGCGCCGTCATCCGCGGGGGCCGGGGCCGGGTCTTCTCCGGGGCCGGCGATGTCACCAAATTCATCCATCGCGTCATCTTGAGCGACAACCCCAGCGACAGGTCCCGACAGACAGAACAATGCGGTGACCACCAAGATCACGGCCTTGAAAACAATATTGGATCGACAGGGGAGCCCGAATACCTGGAGCGGGCCATACACGTTGGTCTTCAACGACATTCTCCGAAAGAAAAGCTGGGATAGGGGTAAGCACGACGCAGCCACGTCGCGGTCTTCCTTAGAACAGAATAGTCTATCAGACGTGCTCAAACAGCACGCAACATCCCCGCGGAAACCTCGGTTTCAGCCTGCATCTGCCGCTCCAGACGGAAAGTTTCGCAAAACCCCGCGGCGGTCGGGCGGTTGGACGTAGCGGAACTCGCCAAGAGTTTCGCTCCCTCCGCGGCGCGGCCTGGGGAAGGACGAAGCCCTGGCAGACGGTTGATGCCAGCACGACGCGTGAGCGAGTGGCTCCCGTTTGCACGCGGGTTGACCGCCGGGCCGCTCGCTGACCGGCCCGTTGATTTAATCAGCCGTTTGGCGCGAGCCTACGGGCGCCAGTACGTTTTCTTGGTATGGGAAGCCCGTACGCTCGCGCGAAACGGCTGATCCCACGTGTGATCGGACTAAATCAACAGGCCGTGACGCTTCCCGCTGGCAATGGACGTTGATGCCAGCACGACGCGTGAGCGAGTGGCTCCCGTTTGCACGCGGGTTGACCGGCGGGCCGCTCGCTGACCGGCCCGTTGATTTAATCAGCCGTTTGGCGCGAGCCTACGGGCGCCAGTACGTTTTCTTGGTATGGGAAGCCCGTACGCTCGCGCGAAACGGCTGATCCCACGTGTGATCGGACTAAATCAACAGGCCGCGACGCTTCCCGCTGGCAATGGATGTTGATGCCAGCACGACGTGTGAGCGAGTGGCCCTCGTTTGCACGTGGGTTGGCTGACGGGCCGCTCGCTGACCGGCCCGTTGATTTAATCAGCCGTTTGGCGCGAGCCTACGGGCGCCAGTACGTTTTCTTGGTATGGGAAGCCCGTACGCTCGCGCGAAACGGCTGATCCCACGTGTGATCGGACTAAATCAACAGGCCGTGACGCTTCCCGCTGGCAATGGACGTTGATGCCAGCACGACGCGTGAGCGAGAGGCCCTCGTTTGCACGTGGGTTGGCTGACGGGCCACGACGATCGCACCAAAATTAGGCTGCAAACAGGAGTTTTTCGAGAAATGCGGTGTTCCAGCCTGCGATTTTTCGTTTCCGCCTAAGACTCTTCTTCCGGGTGTCTCGCTTGAGAAGCGTCGTGACAAACCGACGAGTAAAGCTCATGTTCGACGTAGCGTTCTTGGTTCGGAGCCGACTCGAATCCTCATGAAACACGACATCGAGAACCCAGTGCATGCTTTCGATGCCCCAGTGGCGACGAGCGCTATTTGCGAATTCACCTACACGTGCCGGTCGGCTTGAAATGTAGTAGCGAATATCACTTGTTTGTTTGTCGCCACGACTCGTGCAAGTATTCGCTTGGCAAATGCTTTTGGCCCCTTTCCATTGATCGGTCAGGGCACGCAGTGACTCAGGAATCGGGCCAGTCGCGTAAAAGCGTTCTTCGTCACGCCCAGCCTGCTTCCCCTTGGTCGTGGTCGATCGCACGCCATGAGTTGTGAGCCCTTCGTTGTGAGCCATTTCAAAATGTTCAGCGATGGCGGCGCAGAGCTTGGGGTGATTGTCCTTGACGGCGAAAACATAGTCGCCACCTTCGTCGATAATCTTTTCGGCGATCGACTTTTGGCAACCCATAGCGTCGAGCGTCACGATCGCATTGCTGATGTCGATCAATTCGAGTAACTCGGGAATCGCCGTGATTTCGTTGGACTTTGAGTCGACTTCGGTTTGCCCAAGCGCAACGCCGTTTTCGGTTGCCCAGGCGCTGACAATGTGGATCGCATCGGATTTCTCCGCGTCGGTGTAGGAACCTCGTACCGTCTTGCCATCGATCGCAACATGAACGGGATGATCGTCGTCCTTAATCTCGTGATCCCAATTCATTTCGCAGAGATGAGCATGCCACTGAAGAAGTGCCTTCTGAAACTCAGCTGGTTTGATCAGGGACAACACTCGCGTGATGGTATCGTGAGAAGGGATGCCGGCTTCAAAATCTGCGTATTTGGATAGCCAGTCCAGCTTCTCATCGCCGAAGCTTTCGATCTCATCAGGACCGTCCGCGCCAGCGATGACAGCCGAGACAACCAAGAACAGAATCGAGTTAAGTGGATGAGTTGTTCGTCCAGCCACTCGCGGATCTTCAACTTGATCAAAACACTCGTGAAACACGTCGATTTGGGAAGCCATTGCCATCTCCGTAACAGGGCAGTGAGAAACCAGTCCGGCTGAATTTATTGGCGGAGGGGTTCACTGAGGCAAGGCTTCGGCGAATACTGAATCCAGATTTTGGTGCGATCGTCGTGGCTGACGGGCCGCTCGCTGACGTTTCCCGCTGGAGCGCGTGCGGGCAGACGCCCGCAGCGCGAAAGCCTTGGCGGCTTCCGCTACGAACGGAATTTACTATCGCGGCGGCGCCGGATCAGAACGCCAGCAACAGACGGCTGGGGGCTTCCAGCAAATCGATCACTTCATTCAGGAAGCGGGCGGCCGTTCCGCCGTCGACCAAGCGGTGGTCGTAGGACAGCGACAGCGGCATCATCAACCGCGGTTGGATCGTGTCGTCGGGCATCACCACGGGCAACTTTCGCGACCGCCCGACCAGCAAGATCGCGACTTCCGGGACGTTGACGATCGGAGTCGAGTACTGGCCGCCGATTGCCCCCAAGTTGCTGATCGTGAACGTTCCGCCACGCAAGTCGTTGACGGCGAACTGTCCGCTGCGGACTTTGCCGGCCATCTCTGCCAGCGTCCGCGTCACGCCGGGCACGCTCATCCGGTCGGCGTCTTTCAACACCGGAACGACCAACCCGCGGTCGGTGTCGACGGCGATGCCGACGTTGACATAGTCCTTGTAGATCAGTTGCTCGTTCTCTTGATCGATCGTCGCGTTGATCGCCGGATGCCGCTGCAACGCGGTGGCCACGGCTTTAATCAAGAACGGCATGGTCGTCAATTTCAGACCCTGCTTGGCATAATCTTCCTTGCTGGTCTGCCGCAGGTGTTCCAGTTCGGTGATGTCGGCATCATCGAAGTTGGTGACGCGGGGGACGGTCGACCAGCTGGCGTGCATTTGCTTGCTGATCGTCTTGCGGATCTTGCTCATCCGTTCGACGCGGATCGATCCGAAATCGTCCATCGCGGGCGTGCCGGGCCGATCCGAATCCTGAGTCGCCGCCGGTGTCGCTGCGGCTGCCGGAGCGGGACTGGGATTGCTCGCGGGGCTGGCGGCGGCTTGGCTGGTGGCCGCTTGGTTGGCTGCCGAATGGCTCGCGGCACGGACCGCGGCCAGCACATCGTCGCGGGTGATCCGGCCGCCTTCGCCGGTCCCTTGAACCCGATTTAAATCCACCCCGACTTCACGAGCGAAACGACGCACGGCCGGACCGGCCGGGATCACACCGCCCTCGGCGTCGGCGACGGGCGCCGCTGGAGCGGCGGGAGCTGGTGCAGGGGCCGGAGCGGCGGGCGAGGGAGTGGCTGCGGCGGGGGCAGCCGGGGCAGGTGCAGCTTGGGGGGCCGGCGTCGGCTGCGGCGGGGCCTGTTGTGCCGGAGGTTGCGGTGCGGGTTCGGCCGCAGGTGCGGGCTCTGCCGCAGGCGGCGCAGGCTCTGCCGGTTGTTCGGCTTTGGGCGCTTCCGGCTCGGGTGTTGCCGCCGGGGCCGACGCTCCCGATTCCGCTTCGACTTCGATCAACACTCCGCCGATCGGCACGGTGTCGCCTTCGCTGACGGCGATCTTGGAGACCTTTCCGGCGACCGAGGACGGCACGGGAACGGTCGCCTTGTCCGTTTCCATTTCAACGATGTCTTGACCTTCGGAGATGACGTCTCCGACCGAGACGAACACTTCAAGAACGTCACCGGATTCGATGCCGTCACCAAGATCGGGGAGGGTAACTTCAGTAGCCATGAGTGGATTATCAGCGATTAGGAGAGGTCAAGCGCGACGGCGTCGTGCCGTCGCCCAGTGCAAAGAGAATTCGGTGCAGGGATAGATTCCGTGCAGGGACAAAATCAATTCGGGGATGAAGAACTAGGTGTAGTAGGGGTCCGGCTTGTCGGCATCGTAGCCGAGGTCATCGATCGCCTGTTTGACGTCGGCGGGCGAGAACACACCGGCCTTGCTGAGCCGGCTGAGCGTGGCGATCGTGATCGATTCCTTGTCCACTTCGAAGTGGCGTCGCAGTGATTCACGGGTTTCGCTTCGGCCCATCCCGTCGGTTCCCAGGACGAAGTAGTCACCGGGGATCCAGGGTGTCAGTTGCTCACCGAGGGCGCGAACGTAGTCGCTGGCCGAAATGAACGGGCCTTCGACACCGTCCAACACTTCTTCCAAGTAGCTCTTTTTCGGCGTCTCGGTCGGATGCAACATGTTCCAGCGGTCACAGGCCGCCGCGTCACGTCGCAACTGGGTGTAACTGGTGACGCTCCAGACGTCGCTGGCCACACCGTACTTTTCGGCCAGCAATTCCTGCGCGGCCAGGACGCAGTTCAGGATCGCGCCGCTGCCGAACAATTGGACGCGGGCCTTGGCACCGTCGACTTCGCGGCTGCGGTACTTGTACATGCCTTTGACGATTCCCTCTTCGCAACCCTCAGGCATCTCGGGGTGCATGTACTCCTCGTTTTCGCTCATCAAGTAGTAAATGCACTGCTCGCCTTCGGCGTACATCTTCTGCAAGCCTTCTTGGATGATCACGACGGCTTCGTAGGCGAAGGCGGGATCGTAGGATCGCACGGTGGGGAAGGCGATGGCGTTGAGCAAGCTGTGACCGTCCTGGTGCTGCAGACCTTCGCCGTTAAGCGTGGTTCGACCGGCCGTTCCGCCGACCAAGAAACCCTTGGCTCGCATGTCGGCGGCGGCCCAGATCAGGTCACCGATGCGTTGAAACCCGAACATGCTGTAGTAGATGAAGAACGGAATCATGTTGACGCCGTGGCAGCTGTACGCGGTTCCGGCGGCGTTGAAGCTGGCCATCGAGCCCGCTTCGGTGATGCCTTCTTCCAGGATTTGGCCGTCCTGGGCTTCTTTGTACTTTTGCAGGATCGCCGAATCGACCGGTTCGTACAGCTGGCCGGCATGGGCATAGATCCCGAACTGGGTGAACATGCCTTCCATGCCGAAGGTTCGCGATTCGTCGGGGACGATCGGCACCATGTACTTGCCGATCTTCTTGTCGCGGCACAGGGCGATCAAGGTTTGGACGACGGCGAACGTGGTGCTGACGCTTTTGTTTTCCAAGCGTTTGATCGTTTTCCGCATGTCGTCCAGCGACGGCACTTCCAACGTCGGGTGCTCGGTCGGACGCGAGGGCAGGTAACCGCCGAGCGCCTTGCGTCGTTCGTGCAGGTATTTGATCTCTTGGCTGCCTTGAGGCGGCTTGTAGAACGGCGTGTTGACGACTTCATCGTCGCTGATCGGGATCCCGAACCGGGTGCGGAATTCCAGCAGTTCCGCTTCGTTGAGTTTCTTTTGGTTGTGTGCGACGTTGCGTCCTTCGCCGGCTTCGCCCAAACCGTAACCCTTGATCGTCTTGGCCAGGACGACCGTCGGTTTTTCGTTTTTCAGACTGACGGCTTTTTGATACGCCGCAAAGACCTTTTCCGGATCGTGGCCGCCGCGACGCATTTTTTCCAGTTTTTCGTCGCTGTAATTCTCGACCAGCTTCAGCAGTTCGGGGTACTTGCCGAAGAAGTGCTCGCGGATGTAGCTGCCGGGCATGCCGGTGTACTTTTGGTATTGGCCGTCGACGACTTCGCCCATCCGTTTGGCCAACAACCCGGTGGTGTCGCGGGCCAGCAATTCGTCCCACTCGCCGCCCCAAATGACCTTGATCACGTTCCAGCCGGCACCGCGGAAGATCGATTCGAGTTCCTGGATGATCTTTCCGTTACCGCGGACGGGACCGTCCAAGCGTTGCAGGTTGCAATTGATGACGAAGATCAAATTGTCCAGCTTTTCGCGAGATGCCAACCCGATCGCGCCCAGTGTTTCCGGTTCGTCGCATTCACCGTCGCCCAAGAACGCCCAAACCTTTTGGCCGCTGGTGTCTTTGATACCGCGGTCGCGGAGGTATTCGTTGAAGCGCGCCTGGTAGATCGCCATGATCGGTCCCAAGCCCATCGAGACGGTCGGGTACTCCCAAAAATCGGGCATCAACCAGGGGTGTGGATAGCTGCTCAATCCGCCTTCGGGTTCCAGTTCGCGGCGGAAATTAATCAGCTTCTCTTTGCCCAGTCGGCCTTCGAGAAACGCGCGGCTATACATCCCCGGCGAGGCGTGGCCTTGGAAATAAACCGAGTCCCCGCTGTACCCGTCTTCCCCGCGGCCTTTGAAGAAGTGATTGAAGGCGACTTCGTACAGCGTCGCGCTCGAGGCAAAGGTGCTGATGTGTCCGCCGATTCCACCGCCGCGTTTGTTGCCGCCGACGACCATCGCCATCGCGTTCCAGCGAATGATCGACTTGATTCGGCGTTCCAACTCTCGATTGCCCGGATAGGCCGGTTCGTCGTGAACCGGGATCGTGTTCAGGTAGGGTGTCGAGGTGTCGGCGGCCGCTTGAACACCTTGTTCGGCGGCACGGTCACGGAGCTTTTCAAGCAGAAACCGAACGCGATCGGGTCCCTTACTCTTAAGCACGTATTCGAGCGACGAAAGCCACTCGTTGGTTTCGGAGGCGTCTACGTCGACTTCGGCATTTCGCTCAAGTTCGCCGAGGTGCTTCTTCACTTCATCCTGGGCGATCATCTTTGAGTCGGTCATACAAGCAAGTTCCCTGAAGGCTAGTTCACAATCGGAAGATCGACGATCTGGTCGACCAGATTCATCCGCATCCGGTCCGCGACGGCTTCGGTCAGCGGTTCGCTTCAGCGGGTCGTTTTCACTCTTCGGCGTCCGATCCATCCAAAATTCAACCGGATCATAATCACCCGGATGAACGATGGATGGTTCACGTCCACCGAAAGCTCTCGGTCACTCGAAGGTCGCCGTTGTTCCGATTTTGGTGAGTTTATGGCATCTGTGCAGCCCCAAAAGCGTAGCCGCCGGGGGCTTGCGGCGGCAAGACCCGGGCGTTACCACGGGAAGTTGTCGTCCATTGGGCGGAAAGACAGGGGCCGCAAATGCCACTGATGACTTTTTAGCCTCCCCGAATCCCGTTGGGCCGGCCCCTCTGTAGAGCCGTGCTCGTTTTTTCGCTCCCAGGACCGCGAGCCGATTCGCGGTGGAATCCAACCAACGCCATGCCATCGTGTCCTTTTCGAGCCGTCGTCACGGGTGCTTCATCAGGGATCGGGCGCCAGATCGCCATTGAATTGGCCCGCCGGCATGCCCGGCCGGTTCCCCCGCCCGCTGGAGACCCGCAACCCGCTGGAGACCCTGTGGCGCGATTGGTCATCCATTTCCGCAAGAATGAAAGCGGAGCCCGGGAGACGGCGCAAGCGGTCGAGTCGTTGGGGGCGGTGACGCGACTGGTCCAGGCGGACATCTGCCACAACAAGGACCGGGATCGGCTGGTGGACGAAACTTGGAATTTCATGGGCCCGCCGACCACCTGGGTCAATAATGCCGGTGCCGACGTGTTGACCGGCCAGATTCGACACCAGGGGTTTGCCGAAAAACTGCGGTTGCTGATTGAAACCGACGTGCTGGCGACGATCGCCCTCAGCCGCCGCGTGATCGATCGCTGGCAGCAGGACGTATCACCCGGGCAGGACGCATCGGCCGCGCCAGTCGCATCGGCCGGGCCAGTCGCATCGGCCGGGCCAGTCGCATCGGCCGGGCCAGTCGCATCGGCCGGGCCAGTCGAGCAGTGGTTTCCCGCACCGCCGTCGATGACCTTTATCGGTTGGGACCAGGCACCGCTGGGCATGGAGGGCGATGCGGGCCAGATGTTCGGCCCCGTCAAGGCTGCCGTGATGGCGTACGCCAATAGTCTGGCCCAGCAGGTCGCACCAAACGTTCGGGTCAATTGCGTCGCCCCGGGATGGATCAAAACAGCTTGGGGCGAAACAACGGATTCCTATTGGGACGGTCGCGCACGGCGACAGTCCTTGATGAAACGTTGGGGAACCGCCGAAGACGTGGCCAAAGCGGTCTGCTTTGTGGCCGATCCGGACAACACGTTTTGCAGCGGCCAAACGATTCAGGTCAACGGCGGTTGGGACCGGACACACCCGCGCTGAATTCGCTAGACTGCTCCCACCGGCAATGTCGGCGATCACCGGCGACGCCTGGGCCAAGATTTCTTCACCATCGTTTTTTGCTCTTGAGTGCTCTATGACCAACGTTGACGAATCGATCCAAGCCAAAGCCGACCATTTTCGCCAGCGGTACGAACAGGTTCGCGAAATGATCGGCCGCGTCATTGTTGGTCACGACGAAATCGTTCAAGGGGTGCTGACGGCAATGCTGTGCGGCGGGCACTGTCTGCTGGAAGGGGTTCCCGGGCTGGGCAAAACGATGCTCGTGCGAACCCTCTCGGAAGTGTTGGATCTGGATTTCAATCGCATTCAATTCACTCCCGACCTGATGCCCGCAGATATCTTGGGAACGAATATGATCGTCGAGTCCGAAGACGGTCGGCGGCAATTTCAATTCCAGCGTGGTCCGGTATTCACTCAGATTCTGCTGGCCGATGAAATCAACCGTGCGACGCCGAAAACTCAGTCGGCGATGCTGGAAACGATGCAGGAGGGCACGGTGACCGCCGCCGGTGCGCGGTATGAACTGGAAAAACCGTTCTTCGTCTTGGCGACCCAGAACCCGATCGAACAAGAAGGCACCTACCCGCTGCCGGAAGCCCAGCTGGACCGTTTCTTGTTCAAGTTGGTGGTCGGATACAGCAGTCGTGAAGATCTGAACACGATCGTCGAGCGGACCACGCGCGGCGAGAAGCCTGAAATCGAAAAGGTCATGGACGGTGCCGAGATCCGCCAGATGCAAGCGATGGTGCGGGACGTCGTTCTGACCCCGCCGATCCGCGATTACTTGGTACGCTTGACCCTGGCCACCCACCCCGACGGTCCGCACTCGGTCGATGCGACCAATCAATATGTGCGTTGGGGGGCCAGTCCCCGTGGGGCACAGACCCTGGCCCTGGCGTCCAAGGTCCGAGCACTGCTGGCCGGTCGGTTCAACGTCAGCTTTGAAGACATCCGCCGAGTGTATTTGCCGACGATGCGACATCGCGTCCTGCTCAACTTCGAAGCCCAAGCGGAAGGCGTCGAAACGGATTCCGTGCTGCTGGAGATCCTGGAAAAAGTCCGTGAGGCGTCCGAGTAGGCCGCGTGTGGCCGCCGCGCGACCCCTCCGGAGCGGGCGACGTCGAATCGGATCGCTGCGACGGTTTGTCGGCCGCAACGGGTGTTCATCGAATCTTCACACATCTATCGACCGGTTAACGGTCGTCAATGCTTGCAGTCGCTGCTATCTTTCCGCGCAGCGAGCGAATTTGGGGCCGCTGCTAGCCGATTCCCCCCAACGATCGGCACGTTTATGATTCGAAACACGGATACCCTCCAATTTCTACCGGAGCCTCTCCTGGGATGTTTTTCCAAATCACTTCTCGATCGACGCCTTTGACCGGCAAACGTACGATCGGCTGCATCGCGTTGGCATCGAGCCTGTTGATCGGTTTCAGCGGTTGCGGCAGCAAATCGGACGCGCCGACAACAACCGAATCCGCTGCCGAGTCGGGCAGCACCGCTGCCGTGTCTAACCTGACCGGCACGATCAAGATCAACGGCAGTAGCACCGTCCAACCGATCGCCAATGCGGTCAAAGAAGAATTCGCCAAACTGTACCCGAACGTCAACGTCAGCGTGGATGGTAAGGGAACAGGAAACGGATTCAAAATGTTCCAAGACAAAGAGACGGACATCTCCGACGCGTCGCGCCCGATCAAACCGGGTGAGTTCGAAGCGTGTAAAGCTAATGGTGTCGAGTTCATCGAAATCCCGGTCGCCTACGACGGGCTGACCATCGTGGTTCACCCCAAGAACGATTGGGTGAAATCGATGACGATCGAACAATTGCAAAAGATTTTTGTCGCCGGCGACGCGGCCAAGCAGTGGAGCGACGTGGACGCGAGCTGGCCGGCCGAAAAGATCGAAATTTTTTCACCGGGGACCGGCAGCGGGACCTACGACTACTTCCGTGAAGTCGTGATCGGAAAGTCCGATTCATCGCTGCGAAACGACATGAACCTGAACGAAGACGACAACGTTCTGGTCAACGGTGTTGCCGGAAACCCTTACGCGATCGGTTTCTTCGGAGTGGCCTACTACGAGGAGAGCAAGGACAAATTGAAGGCGGTCGAAATCGTCAATCCGAAAGACGACAAGGCCTACTTGCCGACGCCGGAAAACATCGCCAGCGGAACCTATGCACCGTTCAGCCGACCGTTGTTCATCTATGTCAGCACGGCCTCGCTGCCGCGTGCAGAGATCGCGACGTTTGTTTCTTACTTCCTGGAAAACGCCCCGAGTCTGTGTGAACGCGTCGGTTACGTTCGGCTTCCCGACGAGATCATGCAACGTGCGGCGAAGAACTTGGACGAAGAAAACACCGGTACCCACTACATCGACGGCGAAGGCAATTCGCGCAGCGGTGCGGTCGCGGACATTTATCAGCCGGAAAACTTGACCAAGTAACGCAACGAGTGAACGGCCGCGTCGTCGGATCGGCGGCGCGGCGTCCCGAATTGACAACAGCGAAACGATACCGTGGTATTAGCGCAGTCCGACGTCGGCCGCCCCCCCGCTTCCGCAGGCAGAGGGTGACCTGATGTCGCTTCCCAAGGCTCTTCAAAACCGGGAATTTCGGTCCACCCATGCCGGTGCGTTCTCGGAACGGTTGATCGTGATCTCGCTGGCGTTGTGTGCGCTGGCGACGGTGCTGATTACGGTCGGCATCATCTACATGTTGATCACCGAAAGCACCGGTTTCTTCCGGAGCGAGGCGGTCACGATGTCGGGATTCTTGACCGACACGGAGTGGACGGCGCTGCAAAGCAAGGAACTGGAGCAGGCGAAATTCGGCATTCTGCCGCTGCTAAGCGGGACGTTCCGCGTCACGTTGATCGCGATGTTGATCGCCCTGCCGCTGGGATTGGTGACCGCGATCTACTTGAGCGAATTCGCGTCGGCGAGGATCCGATCATGGCTGAAACCCACGCTGGAAATCATTGCGGGCGTTCCCACGGTGGTGCTCGGGTATTTCGCGATTTTAGTGATCAGCCCGTCGCTGCAAATGATCAGTGATGGTGCGTTTTCGACCTTCAACGCAACCAGCGCCGGAATCGCGGTCGGCATCCTCTGTCTGCCGATGGTTTGCAGCTTGTCCGAAGACGCGATGCGAGCGGTGCCTCGCAGTTTACGCGAAGGAGCTTATGGGCTCGGGTGCACGCCGTTTGAAACCTCCGTTAAGGTGGTCGTCCCGGCGGCGCTCAGCGGGATCATTTCGGCATTCTTGTTGGCCTTTAGTCGGGCGGTCGGGGAAACCATGGTGGTGGCCTTGGCGGCGGGCACCTTGCCCACGATGACGCTCGATCCGACCCAACAGGCGCAAACGATGACCGGTTTCATCGTTGAAATGATCAAGAGTGAAAGCGAGTACGGCACGGTCCAGTACTACAGCCTTTACGCGGTCGCGGTGACCCTGTTTTTGATCACCTTCCTGATGACACTTTGCGGCCAGATTATTCGCCGGCGGTTTCAGGAGTCCTACCAATGAGCACCCTACCTGGCGCGATCGTCAACCAAGATGAACAGTACCTGGCCGACAACGCCCGTCGACGAAAGCAATTCAGCATTTGGTTCTATTTCCTGTGTGTCGCGATCGCCTTGATCAGCGTGGTCATCCTGGTCGTGTTGATGATTTCGATTTGGAGCCAGGGCCAGTCTCGATTGACGACCGATCTGCTGACGCGTTCCCACAGCGAATTGGAAATCGAACGCAGCGGCATGTGGCCGGCGATCATGGGGTCGTTGTTCGTGTGCGGAACCTGCGCCCTGGTCGCGCTGCCGCTGGGCGTCGGCACGGCCGTATTTCTGGAGGAATTCAAACCGACCCACAAGGTGTTGCGTTGGATCCATGGATTCGTGCAGCTGAACATCGCCAACTTGGCCGGTGTCCCATCGATCGTTTATGGGCTGTTGGGGCTGACCGTCTTTGTGTACATGTTCAACGTGTTCGGCCAGATTCGTGTCAACGAGTCCGCCGGCTTGGAGATCATGGGATACAAGCACTTTTATCAAGTGCTGACGTTGGAACCGGGGCACGTCGTGTTTGCCCCCCAGACCGATCCGACGGTCCGCCAGACCACGTTTGATGAACCGTTTCAGGCCGTCGATCCCGATGGCAATCCGATCGAGATTTCGATCTGGACGCCGGGGACGCCCAAGCCGACCGATCCGGAGATCCGTCGCCGGACGGTCCGTTCAGGGGCGATCGGCGGAACCATCACCGAACGCAATTGGTATTACTTTCGGCTGCCCTTCGACAAGAGCTTCCTGTCCGGCGGGCTGACGCTCGCGCTGGTGATTTTGCCGATTATCATCATTGCGGCCCAGGAATCGCTCCGCGGAGTCCCGTCGTCGTTGCGCGAGGCATCGATGGGGCTGGGGGCAACGACGTGGCAGACCGTCCGCGACGTCAGTTTGCCGGCGGCGCTGCCGGGGATCATGACCGGTTCGATTTTGGCGATGGGACGCGCCATCGGCGAAGCGGCACCGATTCTGGTGGTGATGGGGGCGGCGGTCGCCAAGAGCAGTGGCCCCCAACACCTGATGGACGACGCGGTGACCATGCCCGTGCTGATTTTCAACTGGGCCGGACGCCAACAAGATGAGTTTAAGGAACTTTCCGCCGCGGCCATCATCGTCCTGCTGGTGGTCTTGCTTCTATTAAACTCCACCGCCATCTATATTCGTCAAAAAGTCCAGAAAGCTCAATCTTGAACCCCGCGAAGTCATGTCAAGCGTAACGCCAGCGATCGCATCGGCGGAGAATTCCGAAGCCCTTCCCGATCAGACGCTGATTCATATTGAAAAGCTGAACGCTTGGTACGGTGATTTCCAGGCGATCCACGATCTATCGCTGGAAATTCCCAAACACAAGGTCACGGCCTTTATCGGTCCCAGCGGTTGCGGCAAGAGCACGCTGCTCAAGTGGATCAACCGGATGAACGACGTCGTCCCCGGTGCCCGGGCCAAAGGGCGGCTGACGATCGACGACGATCACGACGGGAAACGAACGGAAATCGATGTCCTGGATCCAAATCTGGACGTTGTGGGATTGCGGCGAAAAGTCGGGATCGTTTTTCAAAAGCCGAACCCCTTCCCCAAAAGCATTTATGACAACGTCGCGTTCGGCCCGCGGCTGCACATGAAAACGACCAAGGCCGAGCTGGACGAATTGGTCGAATGGTCGTTGCAAAAAGCCGCGGTCTGGGACGAGGTCAAAGACCGGTTGCATGGGCCCGCACTGGGCCTCTCCGGCGGGCAACAACAGCGATTGTGCATCGCACGGGCCATCGCCGTCGGCCCCGAAGTGTTGTTGATGGACGAACCCTGCAGCGCCCTCGACCCATCCAGTACACTGGCCATCGAAGATCTGATCTTCGAATTGCGATCCCAGTACACGATCGTGATCGTGACACACAACATGCAACAGGCGTCGCGCTGCAGTGACAAGACGGCGTTCTTCTTTGAAGGTAAACTGATCGAAGCCGGCGACACCGAACTGGTGTTTACCAAGCCGAAGAATAAACAGACCGACGACTACGTCCGTGGCAAGTTTGGATAATAACCTTGATGTCAAAACACCTCCAGCGAGAACTTGAAGGTCTTCGCGAACAGCTCGTTGACCAGTGCACCGTCGTGGAGCAAATGATCCAGTTGGCGGTTCGCGCACTCGTCGAGGGACGCATGGATTTCGCGCAACGCGTCATCCAAAGCGATGACGGCGTCGACCTTAATGATGTCAAGATCGAAGAGGAGTGTCTGAAACTGTTGGCCTTGCACCAGCCGGTTGCCGCCGACATGCGCTGGCTGATCACGGTCGTCAAAGTCAACGGCGAATTGGAACGGATGGCGGACACCGCCTGCAATATCGCCGAACGCGCCAAAGCCATTTCGGAATTCTCCTCCTTCACCGTCCCCGAACAGATGAACGAAATGGTGGACGTCACCATTCGGATGGTGCGGCGTGCATTGGATGCGTTCGTCACACACAACGCCAAGATGGCGGTGGAAGTCATCAAGATGGATGAAGCCGTTGATCAACAGAACCGCGAAATCATCCAGCACCTTCAGGAGTTAATGAAGGCGGATGTTTCCCTGCTGGAACCGGGCCTTCACTGCTTCAGTGCCTCTCGGCTGTTGGAACGCATCGGTGATCTGGCGGAGAACCTTGCCGAGGAAACCATCTACCTGGTCGAAGGCGAAATCGTTCGTCACAAACATGGCGTCATCGGCGAGAACGCCGGAGATTCCAACGGGTAGTCGGCACGCGTCGCCGGTCCGCCATCGCCTGTCTGTCTCGTTCCAAGACGCTGCCTGGCAACGCACTGCATGTGTGGCTCCCGCCACACGCACCACGCCAGCCCCAGGCGGAGCCTGGGCTGCGCAAAATCAGTCGATTCGTTCTCGTCTTCGGCCATAGGAGTTTGGCGTTTTCGATTCCGCGAAACCCGCTTGGGATCAGCCGTTTGGCGCCAGCCTACGGGCCTCCATAGACGCTGGGCCTCCCATAGACGCTGGGGCCCGAACGCTTGCGCGAATCGGCTGATGTCACGCGTGTTTCGTCGCCCGATGGCTGCCGTGAGTCGACCATCCATCGCGGAGTGATTTCGCTTGAATTCTGAACCACCGCAAAATCAGTCGATTCGTTCTCGTCTTCGGCCATAGGAGTTTGGCGTTTTCGATTCCGCGAAACCCGCTTGGGATCAGCCGTTTGGCGCCAGCCTACGGGCCTCCATCGACGCTGGGCCTGCCATAGACGCTGGGCCTCCCATAGACGCTGGGCCTTCATAGACGCTGGGGCCCGAACGCTTGCGCGATTCGGCGGATGTCACGCGTGCTTGGTCGCCCGCTGGCTACCGTGAGTCGACCATCCGTCGCGGAATGATTTTCAGCAAGGGGAGCTCAACGGGGCCAATAGGTACATCTAGGCCAAGATCTCTTCGACCACTCGCGCCGGTTTGACACCGGTCAGCTTTTGGTCCAGCCCTTGGAACGGGAACACCATCTTGCGGTGGTCGATGCCCAACAGATGTTGCAACGTCGCATGGAAGTCGCGCAAATGCACCGGTGATTCGGCGATCTGGTAACCCAGTTCGTCGGTCTCGCCGTAGGTCAGCCCCGGCTGAATCCCGCCGCCGGCCATCCACAGGGTAAAGGCGTTGGGATTGTGATCGCGGCCGTGGAATCGAGTTTTCTGGCCGCCGCGGTTTTCCGCCATCGAAGTCCGACCAAATTCGCCGCTCCAGATCACCAAGGTGTCCTCCAACATGCCGCGGCGTTCCAGATCCTTCAGCAGCGCCGTCATTGGACGATCGACTTGCTCACATTTTCGGCTCAAGCCTTTCCCCAGCGATTCACCTTCGTTGGTTCCGTGCGAGTCCCAGCCCCAGTCAAACAATTGAATGAATCGCACGCCGCGCTCGGCCAGACGACGGGCCAGCAAACAATTGTTGGCGAATGATTCTTTGCCCGGTTCGGTGCCGTATTCCTCGTGGGTCTGCTTGGTTTCTTGGCTGATGTCCATCGCGTCGGGCACGGCGGTCTGCATTCGGAACGCCAGCTCGTATTGCTTCATCCGCGTCAACGTTTCCGGGTCGCCGAACGTTTCGTAATTCAGCTGGTTCAATCGATCCAGCGTGTCGAGCGCCATCCGCCGCTGGTCGCGTGAGACTCCCTGGGGGTTGGAGACGTTCAAGACGGGATCGCCTTTGGAACGGCATTGCACGCCTTGATAGACCGAGGGCAGGAACCCGCTGCTCCACAGGGCTTTTCCGACCCGTGGTTGGCGGCCGCCGGAAAGCAGGACGATAAAGCCCGGCAAGTCTTCGTTGTCCGATCCCAATCCCCAGGTCACCCAGGAACCGATTGATGGGTATCCGACGCGGGACTGGCCGCAATGGACCATCAGCTGTGCCGGTCCGTGATTGAACTGGTCGGTCTGCATCGATTTGACGAAGCAAACCTTGTCGACGACTTTGGAAAAATGGGGCAGGCGGTCGGACACCCAAGCTCCACAGTCGCCGTGTTGCTGAAACGGGTAACGGGGGCCGAGCATCTTGGGCGTGCCCTGGATGAACGCGAATTGGCTGCCCTCGAGATACTCGGCCGGACAGTCCTTGCCGTCGACCTTTTCCAACGCCGGTTTGTGATCAAATAATTCCAGTTGGCTGGGCGCGCCGATCATGTGCAGAAAGATCACGCGTTTGGCCTTGGCCGCGATCGGGGGCCCGCCAATGGACGTTGCTCCGACGTTTCCGCCGCCGGCTTGGCTGGCCAGCCAAGCGGCGCCCAATCCGGTCGCGGACTGTTTCAGAAAATGCCGTCGTGTTTCAAAGTCCAGCGTCCGCCGGGCGGCTTCGCTGACAAGTCGTTGTTCCATACCACTCATTTCGTTAGCACCTCATCCAAATTCAGTAGGACGCTCGCGACCGTCGTCATGGCGGCGTGAGCATCGCCCTTTGCCTCGGCGGAATCTTCTCCGGTGGGCTGCTCTGCGGCAGGCTTTTCCCCGGCATCCAGCTTCAGCACCGAGTGATACAGTTCAGTAATCGCGTCCAATTCCGCTTTCTCGGGCAGGCGACAGGTCGCCAAGCGGAACCCGTATCGCAATTGTTTCTCGAGCGCATCGTCGGCCGCGATCATGCGACCGGCAAAGGCCTCGGCCGCCTCGACGAACGTGGCATCGTTCAGCGTCATCAACGCCTGGGTCGGCGTGTTGGACGGCAGACGTCGAACCGAACAGAACTCCCGCGAGGGCGCGTCGAACGAAGCCATCATCGGATACGGAATCGTCCGTTTGGTGTAGGTGTAAACGGTTCGCCGATATCGGTCCGGATCGTCCTTGCCCACGGTCGCCCATTTGTCGCCGCCCTGGAAGGGATTCCAGACGCCTTCGGGAATCGGCGGATGCACCGGGGGGCCGAATCGTTTGTCGCTCAACAGCCCGGCGATGAACAACGCCTGATCGCGTATCGTCTCGGCAGGCAATCGGATCCGCGGCCCACGACTGAGCCATTGACCCGATGGATCGATTTGTTGTCGCTGGGAATCGGTCTGACCGCGTTGCCGATAGGTCGCGCTGAGCACCAGTTCGCGCAGCAGCGTTTTCACGCTCCAGCCCATCTCGGTGCGGAAACGCACCGCCAAATCATCGAGCAACTCGGGGTGCGTCGGCGGGGCTCCCGCGATGCCGAAATCTTCTTGCGTTTCGACGATCCCGGTCCCGAACAACTGTGCCCAAAATCGGTTGACGGCGACGCGAGCGGTGAGCGGGTTCTCGGGGCTGACCAACCACCGGGCCATGTCCAGCCGTGTGAGGGTGGCTTTCGATTCTGACGATGACGATTCGGCCGATGACGATGCCAGAAACTGTGGGATCGCCGGGGCGACCGGATCCGTTTTCGTCATCTGGTTGCCCCGGTCAAAGACGCGTGACGGGCGAGCAAACTCCGAAAACCGCTCCAGAAAGATCGGCGTGTTGATCGAACGGATCTTGGACCGCTGGTTGCGTAACGCAGCGATCTTATCGCGTGCCGCCACCCGAGCCGGGGCGGTCAACCACTCGGTGAATCCTGCCGAATCACTAACCGCGATTCGACCGCGGTGGGCGATCAACGGAAACGCGCCTAGTTCAACATCATTAAATACGATCTCCATTTTCAGACGGTCGCCCGCCTTGACCGAAACGGGCGGATCGGCCAAGAACGCGCCGCTGCGGGGGTGATGGATTCGCGAATAGGGACCGAAGCCCTGGGTCGATTTGGCATTCAGACTTTCGTCGGGGTCCAGCAACGGATGGGGTTCGTCGGAGATCACCTTTTGAAACTGAATCTCCGTTTCCGTTCCATCGGCCGACACCAGTTTGGCGGTCAGGTGCGACACGATGAATCCCCACTCCGAATCTACCAACGCTTGCTGCTGGTCTTCGGGGAACCCGGTGAACCGCAGTGCCGTGATTTGATCGATCGATTGGTCGATGCCGGCGTTGATGTGAACCCGGGTTTTGGTTTGGACCGTTCCGGTGGTTTGGTATTCTTCGATGCCGTCGACCGTCTTTGCCACCACACGGGTGTTGTTGTTGGTCGACAACTGCAGGTCGGAAATCGGTTTCCAGTTCTGGTCGTCGCGGACCAACGCTCGAGCGAGTTGCCATTCGGCCTGCCAAAGCGCATCGGCCTGTTGGTCCAACTGAAACGCGTGGTCGTATTGACCGGGATCGGCGGGAACCGCCAGCGTGGGCAAGTCGTTGCCGAGATCGCTGTCGGCGGTGTTATTGAAGAACGCCAGGAACTCGTAGTATTCCTTGTGTTCGATCGGATCGTAGGGGTGGGAGTGGCATTGCACGCACCCGAACGAGAGGCCTTGCCAGGCTTGCCAGGTGGTGTTGACGCGGTCCATCACCGCTTCGGTGCGGAAGGTTTCGTCGTCGGTTCCGCCTTCTTCGTTGGTCTGCGTGGTGCGGTGACACGCCGTGGCCAGCAGGTCATCGAGTGTTCGGTCCGGCAGCAGGTCGCCGGCCAATTGGCGCACCGTGAACGCGTCGTAGGGCATGTCGTCATTGAATGCCCGGATCACCCAATCACGAAATTGCCAAATCGTCCGGCGGCCATCGATCCCCAAGCCGCGCGAATCGGCATAGCGAATGACGTCCAGCCAAACGCTGGCCCAGCGTTCGCCGAATGCGGGCGATGCCAGCAGGTCCTCGGTCGCGGCTCGGTAGGCGTCTTCGCCGTCGCGGCTGACTCGCAGCAAGAAGGCGTCGACTTGGTCGGGGGTCGGCGGCAAACCGATCAGATCCAAGGATGCTCTTCGTAGCCATTTTTCCGGCGCCGCTTCGACCTGCGGCGACAAACCGTGCTGCTTCATTTTGTCCAGGACGAAGCGATCGGTTCGCGTCCGCGACCAGTCATCGGAGTCGATCTCGGGCACCTCGCCGAGTTCGGGGACGAGAAAGGCCCAGTGTTTTCCCCACTCGCCGCCGCCGTCGATCCAGCGTTTCAGTACATCGATCTCGGCCTCGTTGAGTGCCCGTCCGTGCTCGATCGGCGGCATGTGCTCGTCGTCATCGACGGGAAGCAACACCCGCTCGAGCAAATAGGAATCCTCCCAGCTTCCCGGGTCGATCAGATCCAGCACGCTGTCGCTGTAGACGAAACTCAGCCCCCCGGCTTGCTTGACGCCCCCGTGGCAGGCCACACAGTGCTGGTTGAAAATCGGTCGCACATCGCGGTTGAAATCGACCGGCGGGACCGAGCCATCGCCGGCGCGGGCCTGGAGCCCAAATCCCAGCGAACAGCACAGAATGATGGATAGAAAACGAATCACGTCGCTCCGTTCATGTGAGTGTGCGAAAACCCCTACAAGAGCCGTCAAGTTTAACCGATCCCGCCAAAAAATCCCTCCCCGTTCTTTCCAAATCGCCCGCGGATTCGGGTGGTCGACCAGATGCACTCAAACGCCCCGAACCGCCCCCCTCGGCCACTGGATGCAAAAGCTTTTTCCACCTAACCGCGGCCTATCCCCGACGATAAACGGTTTCGACGGCCTTGGCTTCATTGCCATCGGGGGTGACGTTGTACGCGACGATCGTCAATTCGTCCGAGCTAACCTTCTGGAAACGGGTTCTCCACCCCCATGGTGGCGTGCCCTTGGCAACATCATAGTGTCCCAGCACTTCAAACCCGTCGTCGGTCGCATCACCTTGTGAGAACATGATCGCGTCTCCCATGTGGAAGCTGTCGATCCAAGCGACTTGAAATGCCTGGGTGATTGCGTTGCGGGAGATCAATTCTTCCCCGCGGCGCGGCTTTCCCTGCATTGCTCCTTGGTAGGTGTGTCGCAGAAATGCCCCACCGAGAATGAGCCGAAACTCACAGGCCACCTTGGATTCGTCTGCCAGTTCATCGGGCTCAAACCAAGTCCGACAGGTGCCACTCCAGTTTCCGGCGAGCAACCGAAACAACTCCGCTTTTTGAATTTCGCTCATTGATTCATCCGATCAATTCGCCGATGACGCTTCCGTCGCGGTTGACCTGAACGGGACGCCCGTCGGAGGTGTTCAGTTCGGTAGCGCCGTCGATTCCGATCATGCGGTAGATCGTGCGGACCAGATCCGCAGGGCTGATCGGTCGCTCGGCCGGACGTTCGCCGTGGGCATCACTGCGGCCGATCACTTGCCCGCCGATCGTGCCCCCGCCGGCCAAGGCGACGCTAAATGCTCCGGGCCAGTGATCGCGTCCGCCACGCGGATTTAATTTCGGGGTTCGCCCGAATTCCCCCATCAAGATCACCAGGGTGGAATCGAGCAACCCGCGATCGGACAAGTCACTCAGCAATGCGGAATAGGCTTGATCGAGTTTCGGGATTTTTCCCGCCGTGCCACCGGTGAAGCCTTCCTTCAGCCGCAAGTAGATGTCTTCGTGGGTGTCCCATCCGCGGTCGGTCACGGTCACGAATTTCGCTCCCGCTTCGACCAAGCGTCTGGCCATCAGGCAGCCCTGGCCGACCAAGTGCCGACCATATCGGTTTCGATCTGCCTGGGATTCTTGTTGCAGGTCGAACGCCGTTCGTGCGGCGGATGATTGAACCAACCGGAACGCCTGGTCGAACGCCGAATCGGTTGATCCAGAGTTCGCCAAGTGTTCTTCGCTCTGACGCGCGAGTTCGTCGACCGCACTTCGAAACTGACGCCGACGAATCAATCTGGAACCGGTCATGCCGTCACGCAATTGCAGATCCTTGACCCGAAAATCGGGACGCGAGGGATCGCCCTGGACGATGAACGGCATGGTCGAATCGGGCAGGTAGCCACTGCCGATCATCGCGTTGGGTTTCGCGATCGCGATGTTGGTCGGAATCGCGGTGCCGTCGGGCAGCAGGTACTTCTGGACCGATGGCATGCCGGGATAGGTCAGCGCCCGAGTCGGTTTGTATCCGGTCAGCAAATAGTGGCTGGCGAAATTGTGTTCCCCCAAGGGCGATGTCACCGATCGCACCAACGCGACCTTGTCCATCAACTGTGCCGTCCGCGGCAATTGTTCGCAGATTTCGATGCCGCTGACGTTGGTCGCGATCGGTGAAAACGGCCCGCGGATCTCCGTCGGGGCGTTGGGCTTGAGATCAAACAGGTCCAGATGGCTGGGCCCGCCATCGAGCCAGATCAGAATGCACGATTGGGCCGTGGCGGTTCGCTCGGTTTGCCTGGCTGGTTGTGTTTCGGCGACGGCTTGCCGAGCCATCAACCAATCACTGACACCGATCCCCAGCGCTGACAAACCGCCGACGTGCAGCAGCTGGCGACGGTCAAAATCAAATGGTCCCCGGCGGTTTGAAAGTTTCTTCATCGGATGAAGCTCGCGACTATGACTCGTTAGTGGTTGGTCCGGAACGTCTCGCTGGTCAATAAGCCCCAGAAGACATCGGCGAAAAACGCTCGCCGCGATTCGGCATCTCGCCAGCGGCTGCCGGCTTCCGTTGTGCTGGCGGCTTCGGTCGCCGATTCCACTTGGCGTGACCAGAACACCCTTTCTGACTCGGTCGGCGGCCGGGACAAGGTGTGTTTGTAAAGCGTTTCAATCAGTTTGAAGTCGTCAGTTTCGCTCTGCAACCATCTGGTCAAGTTTCCCTGACTGGCATCCAGTCGCCGGTTGAGTAGATCGCCGTTAAGGAAATGAAGGACTTGGGACAATGACCCCGATCCCAGCGGTGGGCTTTCACAAGCCGCTTCTCGATCGCATCGACCCAGGACGTCCAGGGTTTCCGACATGATTCGATTGTCGGTCAAACGAATCGCATCACGAGACTCCTCCGTTCCGTATTGAATGTCCACGCCGGTCACGTCCCCGATCAGATCGGCCACCACCTCCGCCTCCAGCCCGCGGCTGATGAAATGCGAATAATAGACCGAATCTGCGACGTTTTCGGGAGTCGTTTGGGACGTTCTCCCGTAGGCCTGGCTGTTGCAGATCAGGCGAATGACCGCACGGAATCGGAATCGGTTTTCGGCGAACTGTCGTGCCAACGCATCCAGCAATTCGGGATGGCTGGCGGGATTGGTCGCACGAATGTCATCGACCGGATCGATCAAGCCGCGTCCCATCAATTGGGCCCAAATGCGATTGACCGCCGCACGGGCAAAGTATTCGTTGGACGGATCGGTCACCCAGCGGGCGAACGCGACTCGGCCGTCCTCACCGGAGACAAGGTCGCGGGTGCCGGGAATGCGGGCTGTCGCGGGCTGTCCGGTCAGCGGGTGAGTGACTTCGCCCCGCTGGGACGTCTGGACGAATCGACCGCGATCCAGTTTTGCAAAGATGGCGGCCAAACCGTGATAGTCGTCTTGGGTCCACCGATCCAGCGGATGATCATGGCAATTGGCACAGCGCAGCCGCACGCCCATCATCACACGCGTTGCCAGTTCCGCCAAAGCGTCGGGCCCGTTGCCGCTGCGCAGAAAGTTAACGCTGCCATCAACATAGCCGTCGCCGCTGGCGGTCAACATCGCCAGGGCGGATTCGTTCCATGGCCGGTCCTGGCCGAACGACTCGACCAACCACTCGTGATAGGCCTTGCTGCCTTCGCGTTGCAGTGACTTGCTGTCGATCCCCAGCAGATTGGCCCACTTGAGCGCCCAGTAGGCCGCGAACTGATCCGTTTCCAACAGTCGATCGATCAGGCGACCGCGTTTGTCTTTCGATCGATCGGCAACGAACGCATCGAGTTGGGCGACCGGGGGAAGGTGGCCGGTGAGATCCAACCAAACGCGTCGCGCGAATTCATGATCGTCGGCTTGGGGCGAAGCGGGAAGACGCAACTGTTGCAGCTTCTGATCAATGAATCGATCGACCAGAGTCCCTTCATTTCCGTCGGCCGATTCCGTCACCGAATCAATCTCGTTGCTGCCCAACGGAACCCCCAGGCCGATCGCGTGGACCCGGTTCAGGTAGCGGGCAATCACCAGGTGCTCGCCACGTCGATGGACCGTCAATCGATTCGATGCGCGGTCGATGGACACCGATTCGGGATCGTCACACGACAGCGATGTCATCGAGGTCACGTCTTGCTGTGATCCGTCGTCGAACCGCGCGATCACCACGACGGTGACCGAATCGCCTACGTCTTGGAGCAAGGCATTGGATGGAGTCACATGCAGCTCCGTCAGACGTCGAAGCTGCAGACGTTTGCCGCCTTGGGCGACCCACTGCTTGAGCATTGCATAGGCAGGTGACGAATCGTCGAACCGCTCCCCGCCACCGTGTTCGATCGATTCGGTCGCCTTGCGCAGCAACACGCTTTGCGAGGGAGTGTGCAAATTGACCCGACGGCCCTCCAATTCTTGCGCGATCGCGATGTGATCATCGGCCGGCCGCGATCCGAACAGCGACAGGCTGAACCCGCCGCGCCCGATCGCAGCCCCATGGCAGGCCCCGGCGTTGCAACCAAACCGCGTCAGCACAGGAACGATTTGCGTGTCGAAATCGATCGCCGGTTGAGAACCGACGGTGGCTCCCGCGTCATCAGCGGCACGTCCAAATCTCGCCTGGCCGGCAATCATGATCAACAGCATGGATAGACAGCACATGCGGCTCATCTTCAACAACCTTTCGCCTCGACATGATCAAACGCTGACAACGCACTCAACATTTCGAACTTCAAACTTACTCCCGCGCCCGCATTCGCCGTCGCATCTTTCCGTCCCTCCCCGGGTAGGCGGCCTTTTGCAGTTCTTCCGCGGTCGGCGGTGCCTTGCCGAGTGCTTTGGCGAACTCGCCGGCAATCTTTACGCCGTCGGTCAGCGACGGTTGAATGAGCGCGAAATTGGCGACGACTTTGTTGTCTTTGGCGACCAGGACGGTCAGTTCGACGTTGCGATTCAGGCCGTAGGCCCCCGGTCCTTCGCCGCCATCGACCGAGATCCCGACCGGGACCTGTAAGTTCAATGATGGGCGTGCCCGAGTCAGGTAGGCTTCGGCTTCGGCTTGATCGTCATGCAGCCAAACGATGGCGGCTTCATGCGGCGGCTCGTCGAGCGTCTTGGCATAGTTTGTCAGTCCGCGAGCCAGGCCAAGGCCGGGGCGGGTGAGTTTATGCACAAAAACCAATAGGATCGGTTTCCCGTCGGCCTGGGCGACCGGGTCGAACTCTTTGCCGGAAGCGTCGTCGTAAACGCCGCGAAGTTTCAGCGGTGGCAGCAATTCGCCCGCCTGCGGTCCAGAAAACACCGGGTCGTCAGCATGACTGGGGGACGCGTGCAAGGTCGCAAGGAAACCGAAGGACGAAAGGCCCAGCGCGATCAATGCAAACGTCTTTCCGAGACCGGTTCGCCGATCAAGTGGTTTCGCGGCAAGGACCGACGCGTCGGGGATCACGTTCACAATCACAGGCATAATGTCCTCTCAACCAAATTGGGGGAAACTCATCGCCCAGTTATACCCCAACGCCGGCGATCGTGCGGTTTTTCGCCTCTGAAATCGAGATCGGTTGTCTGCAGACGTCCCCCCCAAGCCTCGTTCCCAGGCTCCGCCTGGGAACGCGCTGCAGCGGTGGCTCCTGCCACACACGGCGAATTCCCAGAGGCGGAGCCTCTATTGGTTCCCGTTCCCAGGCGGAGCCCGGGAACAAGGGGGGGCGAGGTGCGAAATCGCGCGACTTCGCGCCCCAGCGGCCATCGGAGCCACTATTCCGCTGAAATCGATTGCCGATAGCTCTTGGGCGAGACTCCCACTTGCGACTTGAATTGGCGATAAAACGTCGACAAGTCGTTGAAGCCGCACTCGAAGGCAACGGACGTAATCGACAGATTGGTCTGTGCCAGTTGGTGTTTGGCGTGGTTAATGGCAAGTCGGCGGACATGCGTCAGCCAAGTCGATCCGGTGACCTCTTGAAACAGCTTGGTGAAAACGCGGCGGGTCAGTCCCAGCGAGGCCGCGGCGGCGTCGATCGTGGACGCTTCGTAGAACTCGGTGGCCAGTCGTGCGACGTAATCTTCCATGATCTCACGGTCGTTGTGACGCCGACCACGTGAATGGTCCGACCGGGCCGACACCTGCTCCAATTGCAACACCCATTCGATAATTCGAAGGGCGGCGGCGACCATCGCAATCGGCCGCGTCGGATCGGTGCTGGCTTGTTGGTGTCGCATCCGCCGAAGTTGAGTTGCCACACGGTTGGAAAAGTAAGGGTTGGCGGCAACCAGACCGGAACGCAGTCGGCCGATCAGCTGATCGTCAAAGTCGAACAACCGTGGATCGACGCAACCGATATACAAACTGCTCGCCGCGTCTGGGGCGTCGGTGATCCGGTTGGCCACCCGTGGCGGGACGATCAACAGGTCTCCCGAATTGAAATGGTGGACACGGTCCTGAAACTCCAGCACCCCGCGGCCGCGGAGGACGTAAACCAGCTTCAAAAACGAATGCTCGCGCCAATCCATCGTGAATTGCGGCGAATGGTGACTTTCCAAAACCAGCACACCCCAGTCGGGAAGGTGCTCCTGAAGTGCTCGGTCGGTCAATCTTGTTTTGGTCATCGCCGCCTGCTCGTCGATCGTCCCGCGTCTCCCTCACCGGTCCTCGAACGGGCTGTTGATTTACCAGCCCGCAGCGCTAACAAGGGGTGGGGCAGATCCACTCGCCAGTGCTTCGGGCCTCGTGTTGTCCTATTCTTTCATCGAAAACGATTAAATCAACAGGACGCGGAACCGCCTGTCACTCGGGATGCCCGATTTGCCAAGGCCGGCGTAACCGATTTTCGAAGACAGCGGCATTGAAATCCTCTATCCTCTGTCGATCTGAGTTCAAATTTGCCCGAAACGCAACTGGCCATCCCGATGAATGAAGTGGAATCGATTGATCCGATCAAGATGCTCAAACCCGGTCGAAAGATCACCGGGGTTTCCGCGATCCTGCTGCCGTTGCTGGCCGACCACTCGGTCGATTGGCAGGCGTTCGACGCCCATGTCACGCGGACCTACGACGCCGGGCTGGCGCCCGCGATCAACATGGACACGGGCTACGGAAACCTGATCGACGATCCGACTCGGGTGCAGGCGCTCCAACGCACCCAAGCGATCGCCGGGGGGCGAGATTATGTGGCCGGAGCCTTTGTTGCCGATCGCCCCGGTGACACGTTCCAGGCGGACGCGTACCGAATCGGCATCGACCAAATCCAGTCGCACGGCGGCACACCGATCTTTTTCCAGTCCTACGGGCTGACCCAAGGAAGCGACGAACAGATCGTGTCGCACTACCAAACGCTCTCGTCGGCGTGCGATTCATTTTATGCGTTTGAATTGGCAACCGTGTTCGCCCCGTTCGGAGCCATCTACTCGCTCGGTGTCTATGAACAACTGATGCGGATTCCGAACTGCTTGGGGGCCAAACACTCTTCGCTCGATCGGGTGTTGGAATGGCAGCGTTTGCAGCTGCGTGACAAGACCCGCCCGGAGTTCAAAGTCATGACGGGCAACGATCTGGCGATCGACATGGTGATGTACGGCAGCGACTATCTGCTCGGGCTGAGCACCTTCGCGCCGGATGCCTTTGCCGCCCGCGACGCGATGTGGGAAAACGGTGACGAAGGCTTCTACCAGTTGAACGACTTGTTGCAGTACCTGGGCGCGTTCGCGTTTCGGCCCCCCGTGCCGGCCTACAAGCACGACGCGGCGATGTTCTTGAAATTGCGTGAACAGATCCAGACCGACCACACCTATCCCGGTTCACCGACCCGGCCGGATAGCGATCGGGAAGTCCTCGGTCACATCGCCCGCGACTTGGAAACGTTGCTCGACCGCGCCGCACAGCCACTGCAAACGACGGCGTGAATGGATCGTCGTCCACACGTGTCGCTCGATCTCCTGTTCACGCTTGCGTCTCTCCCGACATCATCACCGCCACCGTTCTGCCATGCCTACTTTTCCACGCGTCGCCAGCCTCAAAACGTTTGACGAATTCCAATCCCGACTCCGAGAGCTCGGATTGCAACTTCCCGCCGACGAAGACGTCACGACGGGAACGGCTTCACCGTTGTCGCGAGCGGCGAAGGTCGGTGAATTGACGATCGGCAATCGGTTCTGCATCTTGCCGATGGAAGGCTGGGATGGCACGACCGACGGTAAACCGACGGATTTGACCCGGCGCCGTTGGAGACATTTTGGAATCAGTGGCGCAAAGCTGATGTGGGGCGGCGAAGCCGTCGCGGTGCGGCACGACGGCCGCGCCAACCCCAATCAATTGTGCTTGACCGAAAACAACCTTTCCGAAATCGGTGAACTGCGCGACCTATTGATCCAATCGCACGCCGATCGCTTCGGCAACACCGACGATCTGGTGGTCGGATTGCAATTGACCCACTCGGGACGCTTCGCCCGACCGAACCAAAAGACGAAGGCCGAACCGCGCGCCGCACAACGCAATCCGGCGCTCGATCCTCGGCTGGACATCAACGACGATTCGGGCGTCATCAGCGACGACGAATTAAAAACGCTGATCGATGACTTTGTGGTCGCCGCCCGTCGATCGGCCAAGCTGGGCTTTCAGTTCGTCGATATCAAACATTGCCACGGTTACCTGGGGCATGAACTGCTGAGCGGAGTCGATCGGCCGGGGGAATTCGGCGGCAGCTTTGAAAATCGAACACGTTTCTTGCGCGAGATCGTCGCGGGGATTCGCGCCGAAGCACCCGAGTTGGAACTCGGGGTCCGCTTGAGTATTTTTGATTTTCTGCCCTATCGCAAATCGGACTCCGGAGTCGGTGAACCGGATCCGGCCGGAGATCCACGACTCGTGTTCGGTTCCAATTCACGCGGCGATGCGGTGGTGTTGGACGAACCGATTCAGTTTCTTTCATTGATGCAGTCGCTGGGCATGAAGCTGATTTGCACGACGGCCGGCAGTCCCTACTACACCCCGCACTTGCAGCGACCGGCGTTCTTCCCACCCAGTGACGGGTATGACCCGCCCGAAGACCCGCTGATCGGCGTCGATCGGCAAATCGAAGCGACGGCGGAATTGAAGAAACGCTTTCCGGAAATGTTTGTCGTCGGATCCGGTTACACCTACCTGCAAGACTGGCTTCCCAACGTCGCCCAAGCGGTGGTTCAAGACGGACTGGCCGATTCCATCGGGCTCGGACGCATGGTGCTCTCCTACCCTGACCTGCCCGCCGATGTGTTGGAAGGAAACCAGTTGGCGCGAAAAAAAGTCTGCCGCACCTTCAGCGACTGCACCACCGCGCCGCGGAAAGGCATCATCAGCGGCTGCTACCCCTTGGATCCGTTCTACAAAAATCTGCCGGAGCGGAAAGAATTGCTAGAACTCAAAAAGCAGGGGTGATCATGTAAGTTTCAAGTTGCCTAAAAGAGCAGCGGGCCTGAAACCTACAGCGGCGCCGGCAGATCCCGTTTTCCAAACTGCCGGGCCGCAAGCCCGTAGCCGATCGCTCCCAAGACAATCAGCGTCATCGGGTAAACCAACGGTGGGAACATCGAATCGGGCATCGCGGTCGACCAGCCCCAGGGGGCGGACAAGCCGTCTTCGGCGACCAGAGCGGCCAGCTTTTGCGGCCGATAGCAGTTGAAGAACGACAGCCCTTGCAACCAATCCAGCGATTCGGCCGCCTTACCCAAGCCGAACATCACCAACTGCACGACATAAATCGCCATCACCAATCCGATCGTCCGCCAGCGATAGCGATCGATGCTGCTGAAGAAAGTGGAAAGCCCCAGCAAGAAGAATCCGAACGCGAACAGGTTGAACGTCGGAGCGGCGAACGCGCGTGAATCGACTCGCTCGGAAAGAGGAAACGATTCGACTTGCGGTTCGCTGATTTGGATCGGGATCGTCCAACCGAACAGCGGCACTTCAACACTGGGCGGTGGAAGCGTTTCGTCGACGGTCGTCACCGACACACCCACATAGATCCCCAACCACACCAGAGCGCACAACAACGCCAGACCGCCGACGGCCACGGTCGCATGAGACCACAACAGTTGGGCGCGGCTGATCGGTTGGGCCAACAGCATTTCCATTGTCCCGCGGCCGATTTCTCCGCTGACCACATCGCTGCCCCGTGACAAGCACCAGATCACCGTGCACAAAATGATGATCGGTTCGTCATACGTCAGCCCCACACGGCCTTGGTACGTGAACAGCGAATCGAAACTGATCGGCGAAAGCTTTTCGAACTCGCGGAATTGTTCCAAGATGGTCTGAAACTGTCCCATGTCCAGCAAACTGACCACCCAGACACGGACCCAGGCGAACGCGAACAAGGCCACACCGAGGGAGACAAACAACAGCGACGCCTGGCTGATGTAGCTGCGTAGTAAAATTCGATGAATCATACCGACACCCCGCTGCTGATGTGATCGGCGATTTCGTCGTCGGGTGACAACTCGTGGTCGCGTGGGTCTTCCAGCGTGTCGTGATGCACCGAGTCGTAGATCGCCCTCAGCCCCAACGGTTCGATTCGCATTCGGTGCAATCCCAGCGAAGTGATCCAGGGCAGCATCGGGGCCAAGTCGCCGGCCGTGTCGATGCGGACGGAAGCCGCGCCGCCGCTGGTCACCGAATCGACTTGGGTGATCTTGATTCGTTTCCGGAAGGCTGCCGGGATGCTGGCCGCGACGGCAGGCTGGTCAAAGGATTCTCCGGCCGGTAAATCCGCCCACACACGATGTCGCTGAAACAGTTCCGCCATCTGCAACTCCAACGCCATTCGTCCTCGGCGCAGAAATGCGACACGGTTGCAGGTGTCTTCGATCTCGCTCAACACGTGCGAGGAAAACATCACGGTGCGGCCTTCGCGATGGGCCTGGGCGACCAGTTCCAACACCGTGCCGCGGACCGTCGGATCCAAATTCGCCGTCGGTTCGTCCAGGATCAACAACTCGGTCGCCGGAGCCAGGACGACGGCCAAGGCCAGTTTCTGCCGCATTCCGGTCGACATCATTCCGACATGTCGACGCGTGTCCAGTTCCAGTGCATCGGCGATCTTACGGCTGCGTGCCAGATCGCCGCGGGGGTGGATGTCGGCAAAGAATCTCAGCACCCCGTCTCCCCGCAGATGCCGTGGCAGCCGTGCGTCGCCCGGCAGGTAAGACACGTTTTGACGCACGCGGACGGGATCAATTCGAGGGTCCGCGCCGCAGACGCTCGCTTTGCCGCCGCTGATCTGCAAGTATCCCAGCAACGACCGGATCAGGGTTGTTTTGCCGGCTCCGTTGGGCCCCAGCAATCCAAAGATGTCGCCCGCGTTGACATGCAGATCGCAGTCGGCCAGGGCCTGGAATCCGCCGTAGTTCTTTGACAGTTTTTCGCACACCACCACCGGGGCGACGGTGGCGGATGTCTCCGGTGCGTCGTTCGGACGCAGTTGCGATTCCGGCCCGACTGGGACGCTTGTTTCGGTCACTGGAGTGGGGTGTTTCAAGACGTTCTCGACATCCGAATGGTGGATCTTGTGTCGGTCTATTGTGACGGTCGGTCAAACCGTAGAATCAGGCGGCGGTGTTTGTCGATCATTGTCGAAGGTCTTGGCGACTTTTGCTACCGCACGTGCTCCGCTCCTTCTGCCCGCCCCCTTCCTTTTCCGCAAACTGCTCTATGACTTCATCTGACCTTCCCGCTGGTTTCCGATTTGCCGGCGTCGCCTGCGGGATCAAGCCGAGCGGGAAACCAGACCTGTCGCTGATCGTCGGGGACCATCGCTTGGTCGCTTCAGGGGTTTATACCCAAAACCAAGTGGTTGCCGCGCCGGTCGAGATCTGTCGCAGTCTGACGCCCTCGCATCGAATTCGTGCCGTCGTCACCAACAGTGGAAACGCGAATGCATGCACCGGCCGACAAGGTCACCTGGACGCCGCGGAAATGTGTCGCCACGTCGCCGACGCGATTGGTGCGACCGAAGCCGAAGTGCTGGTGATGAGCACCGGGATCATCGGAAAGAAAATGCCGATGGATCGGGTCAATGCTGGGATCGATCAAACGGTCGCAAAACTTGGGCGAAGCATCGATGATTTCCACGCCGCAGCCGATGCGATTTTAACCACGGACGTCGGACGAAAGGCGGATTTTCGCGAAGTCACCGTCGGCGGGCAATCCATCCGGATCGCGGCGATGGCCAAGGGGGCCGGCATGATCTCGCCAAATCTGGCCACCATGCTGGCCGTCGTCATGACCGACGCCCAACTCGACCCCCAGCAATCCCAACGCATCCTCCGCGAGGTGGCAGCGAAAAGTTTTAACTGCGTCAGCGTTGATGGTCACACCAGCACCAACGACACGCTGCTGTTGCTCTCCAGCGGTGCCAGCAATGTCCGCATCGATGATTCCAACGAAAAAGAATTCGTCCGCGCGTTGACCGACGTGTCGTGTCGTTTGGCACGGGAATTGGTCGCCGACGGCGAGGGCGCGACCCATGTCATGAAAATCCGTGTGGTCGGCGCCGAAGACGACGAGAGTGCCGCGACGATCGCGCGGACGATCGGCGCCAGCCCGCTGGTCAAAACGGCGATCTCTGGCGGCGACCCCAACTGGGGACGGATCGTTTCCGCCGCCGGTTATGCCAATGCAAAGATCAACCCCCAGCAAACGTCGCTCAAGCTTGCCGGTACCGAGATTTACCACAACGGCGTGCCGACCGATTTTGATGCCGCCGAAGTCAGCAAGGCGATCAAGGCGAAAAAAGACGTCGACTTGGACCTGTTCGTCGGAAACGGCCCCGGCACCGCCGTTCACTGGGCCAGCGACCTGACGGTCGAATACGTTCGCTTCAACAGCGAGTACACGACCTGAGAAAGAAGAAGAGCCGACGAGGAGATTCGAACCCCTGACCTATTCATTACGAATGAATTGCTCTACCAGCTGAGCTACGTCGGCATGCGTGATCGGGACGCTTGTGGAGATCACTCGCCGTGACTTGCGTCCGAGTGTGAAAGTTACCTCACCAAGGCTCGACACACCAGGGCACATCTCACCCGCGGCGGTCGGAATAATCTCGTCCCGATCCAGCGGCCCAACTACGTTCTTCGGCCACGGCAGAGCCGATCTGCAATCAAAGTTGCGCCGATTGGTATCGATCGAAAGAGAGCGGCGTCGATTCTGCGAACGCCGCGACGGGACCCAACGAATTCGACCTCGAACGCCGACAACCATCTGGAAGTGGATTGCCCGCGGATAGCAGCGCGAACCCACGGATCCCAGGCCGTATCACATCCGTGGGTTCGCGCTGCTATCGGTGGGCACTTTCGAGTCCCTTGATTCCCAGCCCAGCCCCCCTCTTTGTGAGTAACCGGGACCAGCCCTTTGGAGTCGTGCCGCTTCCAACGTTCTCCCGATTTTTCCTAGAAAATTTCGGGACAAAGGTCAAAAAACGCCCCAGTAGCGGGCTTTTTAGCGAGCGATTGCCGTGCCACGACTCGACAAAAAATATTTTTTTCGCTAAAAATTTCAAATCCTGGGCGGGATCCCGTCGCCGCTCAGCATCAAAAGGTCGGCCAGGCTGCTCTCGGGCGAAGCTGATGCGACGCGAGACGATTACTGGACCGGCGGAACGATACAACAAACGCTCGCAGGCGTGAGCAGGAGAACTGAACTCGATGAACGAAGTCGAACTGGACGTCGTCGACTTGAAAGAACTCATTTTGTCGAACAACTCGTTCGGACCGAATGATGTCGCCGAGATTCGGCAAATGATCGCAGAGAACTACGGCCATTTCGCCGAGCTCCGCGATGCTGTCAATGAGATGGAAGATGATCCGGCACTGACCCCCGCCGGCAAGACGAAAATGGGCGTGTGCCAGTTTTTGCTCGGCCACTTCTCCGACGCGTTGCAGACCCTGCGGGCTGCCGACGGAAGCGCGACGGCTCTGTTCTACTGCGCACGGTCGCTGTTCGAACTGAAGGACTTCGACGCCGCGATCGACACCTACGAACAAGCCCAGCGCGCCGGTTACAACGAAGACCAGTGCAAGATCTTCATCGCCGAATCGAACCGCTACAGCGGACGGATCGACAAAGCGATGTTGTTGCTGGACGACATCTTCGGTCCCGCCGAGCAAACCGCCGAATACATGTATCAGCGGGCCGCGACCGTCGCCGCCGTCGGTGGACGCCGCGACGAAGCGATCACGCTGTATCAGCGTGCCGTTCAGACCGATGAAAACCATGCCGGTGCCCTGTTCGGGCTGGCCTGGGAAAACGACCGCATGGGCAACGACGAAGAAGCTCTGCGATTGTACGAACGAGCTGCCAAGGCGTTCCCCACCGGCGTCGGCGCCCTGATCAACCTGGGGCTGATTTACGAAGATCGAAACGAGTTCGACAAAGCCCAGATGTGCTACAAACGCATCCTGGACGCCCACCCGGACGACGAGCGAACGCGGCTGTACATGAAAGACGCGTCGGCAAACGGCAACATGCTGTACGACGAAGAAATGCAGCGTCGTAACGACCGCTTGGCGCAAACGCTGAACATGCCCGTCGCCAACTTTGAACTGAGCGTTCGAAGCCGTAACTGTCTGGCCAAAATGGGCATCGAAACGATCGGCGATTTGACCCGCACCAGCGAGTCCGAATTGCTGTCCAGCAAGAACTTCGGCGAAACCAGTTTGATCGAAATTCGCGAAATGCTGGTCAGCAAGGGGCTGAAGCTCGGGCAATTCGCGCACGAGAAAAAGGCTCCCGAGCCGCCGGTCGACACCAGCCACTTGTCGCCCGACGAACAGGCGATGCTGGAGCGTCCGATCTCCGATCTGAACCTGTCGGTTCGAGCCCGCAAGTGCATGGCGCGGTTGCAGCTCAACTCGATCGGCGAACTGCTTCGCAAGACCGGCGACGAATTGCTGGAGTGCAAGAACTTCGGCGTCACCAGTCTGACCGAAGTCCGCGAAAAACTGACCGACCTGGGACTGAAGCTTCGCGGCGACTGATCGCAACAGGACGCACGACGGCCCTTGTGGTGAACCCGTACGATGGCCCTTCCGGGCCGTCGTCCGGTCGTCCTCGACGACCGGGAGCGTTCGTCTTACGCTCGATCATCCCCTTTCCCAGACGCCGCCGATTCACGGGCCGACTTTCTCGATCTCTCTACGCCCGATGACTTTCCGATTCCAGCTCCATCACACCGACGCCGAAACGGGGGCGCGTCGCGGAACGTTCACCACACCGCACGGTCCGGTGGAAACTCCGGGGTTCATGCCCGTCGGAACACAGGGAACGGTCAAGGGGCTGACGATCGATCATGTCGCGTCGACCGGGGCGCACATGATTTTGGGCAACACGTACCACCTGGGGTTACGTCCGGGGCACCAGACCGTTCGCGCGCTCGGGGGCCTGCACGCCATGTCGGGATGGGAAGGTCCGATTTTGACCGACAGCGGCGGGTTTCAGGTTTTCAGCCTGAAAGGGATCAACAAGATCTCCGAACACAGCGTGGTCTTTCGTAGCCACATCGATGGTGCGCTGATCGACCTGACGCCCGAGCATTCGATCGAAATCCAAGAATCGCTCGGCAGCGACGTCGCGATGGTGCTGGATCACGTCGTCGCGCTGCCCGCCGAGCGAGGCGAGGTTCAGCAGGCGATGGAGCGGTCGATTCGCTGGGCCAAGCGTTGTCTGGAATACGCCAGCCGCGACGATCAGGCCAAGTTTGCCATCGTTCAAGGCGGCCTGGATGTCGATCTTCGCGTGCAGTGCGCCCGTGAATTGGCGGCGATGGATTTCGAAGGCTACGCGGTGGGCGGATTAAGCGTCGGCGAAACGCCGGACGAGATGTACCGGATCACCGCGGCGACCACGCCTGAGTTGCCGGCCGAAAAGCCCCGCTATCTGATGGGGGTCGGCCGCCCGATCGACCTTTTGGAAAGCGTCGTCCGGGGGATCGATCTGTTTGATTGTGTGATGCCGACGCGAAATGGCCGCAACGGTTTCGCCTTTACCGACTCCGGACCGATTAAAATACGGAACGCCAAGCACAAGACCGACACGTCGCCGTTGGATGAATCCTGTGACTGTTTGACCTGCACCCGCCACAGTCGCGGCTACTTGCGTCACCTGTTCATCGCCGGTGAAATGTTGGGGCCGACGTTGCTGTCGTTGCATAATTTGACGTACTACCAGAAAGTCATGCGCGGGGCACGCGAAGCGATCCAGGAGAATCGGTTGGCGGAGTTCATCGCGACGAAAAAGAGTCAGTGGGGAATCACGTGAGACAAATCATCGCCGTCGTTCGTCCCCATCTGGCCGAGCGAGTTTTAGAGACGCTCAAACGGGCACCGCTGGAAGCGATCACGGTCAGTGAAGTCAAAGGGTACGGACGTCAAAAAAGTTATTTAGACGAGTACCAGGAAACCGAATTCTCCGAAGCGTTTCTTCCCAAAGTCGAAATCACGATGTGGGTCGACGACTCGCGTTACGAAGAGACGTTAGAGAAGGTCGTCGCGGCAGCGCGAAGCGGACGGATCGGCGACGGCAAAGTCTTCACGCTTCCCGTCGAAGTCTTCCAGTAATTTCTCACCACACCAAATGCCAGCGGGACGCGTCACGGCCTGTTGATTTAGTGAGCCGACGGCGCTAGCCGCGGGCCCAGCGGTGACAACCTTGCCTCTGGGGACCCGTAGCAAGCGCCATCGGCTCACGATTGTTTCGGTTGTGACTCAATCAACAGGCCGGTAAGCGAGCCGGCCGTACCCGTGGGAGAGGCTTCCGGCCTGTCAAATTCATTTGTTCCCATGTTGCTCCCCGGGCTGCGCACGAATCGGCATTTCGCGGTTATGCAGAATTCAGCAGCATGCGTTCCGCGACGGGTTGTCGACTCACAGAAGCGATCTCGCGACGAAACACAAGCGACATCGTCTGGTTCGCGCAAGTGGTCCCGCGCTTCTGAAAACTGGTAAGAAGATGTCGGGGGTAAGAAGTTGGTGAGATCCCCCATCCCTTCGATGGGGCAAATTTTCCTACCTCCAAAATCTTTCGACCCCGACACGCGGCATGCGTGTTTCATCTTCAAGAAAATTTCACTTTCGAATCGAAACGGCTAGGCGCCGGCGAGTCGATCGACGATAACTTCGGTGCGGGATGGAGCAGCCCGGTAGCTCGCGAGGCTCATAACCTCGAGGTCGTCGGTTCGAATCCGGCTCCCGCAACTTGATGCCCACGGTCGCCGTTAAAAGTGACCGTGGGTTTTTTCATGCGCCCATCGATGTGGTATCGGGTCGTGGTCGATCGGACGCAGAGGGTGTCTTGGTCCTATCGCAAGATCGTGATACGATCCCGCGTGGGAGGGCAAAACGATGGGGGCAAAACAATTTCATGTCGCGATCGTTTTACCCGTCGCTTGGTTTTCGCGTAGTGGAAGAGGCGACGAGTCCATTCGGGTGGCGCACCGCGAGGACTTGTCGCTTCGTCCGCAACCAATTAACCGACTCTAACGTCGAGGCGGACCACGAGGCATTGTCCCTAAACCCGTAGCGGAAGCCGCCAAGGCTTTCGACTCGCAGCAGTTCACACTGGAAAAGCCGAAATTCTTGGCGAATTCCGCTACCACGTACGACCCTTGCCGGGTTAAGCGGCAAAGCCTAGTCGACACTGACGAGTTCGACGATGAAGTGCAGGTGCGAGTGGGGAGGGATGGAGCCTGGGGATCCCCGTTCGCCGTAACCGAGTCGAGAAGGGACCCACAATTCGATCATCCCACCTTCACCGACGAGCTGCATGCCTTCGGTCCAGCCGGCGATGACGTTGCCTAACGGAAAGGTCGTCGGTTCGCCACGTTCGTACGAGCTGTCGAACACCTTTCCGCTGTTCAGCCAGCCGCGGTAGTTAACGGTCACCGTGTCGGATGCCGTCGGTTTTTTGCCGGTGGAATTTCGCAGCACGCGATACTTCAGTCCCGAATCGGTCTGCGAAAACTCCGGTGGGGTCTCGGAGTCCATCGGTCCTGTCCCGGTCTGAAATTCAGGCCTGTCAACAAACGAAATCGTCGTCGGCTTGGCGTGCATCTCTTCTGTTGTGGCCAAAACTTCGGAAACCGGAGGGCTGGGTGGCGCCGTGGATCGGCACCCCAGAACGGACGGTAGCAGGCACAATAGACACCACGGCACCCAAGTCTTCATTTCTAATCCACCACTTCTGTCGCGGATGCCGCGTGACTCCAGCACATCCACGGGAGTTCTGCTCGCCGTCCTAGTACGCCTGCGAGGGTAGCGAAGACGAACGTCACCCGAAAGTCCGGTTTTAACCGCATGTGGCCGAGGGCATGTTGGGGGTGAAGATCGATCCGGCCTATCTGGCGATGGGTGAGACGACCGAGGCTGAAATGGCACGCAAGTGGAAGGAACGTAGGCAACTGCAGGAGGTAGATCAGGCCGCACACCGGCTTCCCACACCGCCCCGCCGGCCGCCTATTTGGACGGCGAGTACGAAGCTCGGTACAATCTCCAGCAACGACCATTGGCCGTCGATGACTATCGGACAGACCCTCCTTTTTGAATCGCTAAACCCAGATTCATCAACCGGAAGAAACTTGTGAACCGCTGTATTTCTTTCTGCCTGACCGCGACTGTGTGGCTTTGCATCACCGCGACCGTCAACGCCCACTACCTTTGGATTTCGGTCGATCGCAATCCGGGCGACCAATCCGGCACCAACATCTATTTCGAGGAAGCCCCGAAACCCGGCGACGGATCCTATCTGGACCACTTTCTTGGCAAAAGCGACGTCTGGGTCCGTACCATCGATCGCCCTGCCCCCGACGCGGTGCAGGCGGAGGAGGTCAAGCAGGGCGACAACCGTTGGATGCGTGTCGCTTTGCCGACGTCAGACGAGTACAGCGTCGATGCCTATGGGAAGTTCGGCGTTTATCAGTACGGTCAAACCAAAGTGCTGTTGCACTACTACGCACGTAACCTGGCGGTCCGATCGCACGATGCGATGCACGAGTTGGGGCGAGCCGAACAGATGAAACTCGATCTCGTGCCGCATGATGTCGGTAACCGGTACGAATTCACATTGCTGTGGCAAGGCAAGCCGGTGCCCGACCGGATGGTGTTTGTCCGCGGACCAAAGGGGTTTCGCAAGAACATCAAGACCGATGCGAATGGACAGATCGAATTGGAGCGACCATCTTCAGGGACATTGACGTTGCGAAGCAGCGTCGAGGTCCCGACACCGGGCGAGGAGGACGGCGAAGCGTACGAGCTCGTCCGGCACAACATCACGTTGGTCATGCCGGCAACGAATTCCGCTGACAGCCCCTGAGAAGCGATCACGGTAGTCATCCTCGGGAGACGTCGATTGTATTCCTGATGGATTCAGTTGCTTTTGTTCCGTGCGTCATCAAAGGTCACGCCGCTCGGTTCGCCAACGGCGATCGACAACTTAGCCTGGGGTGAGACCGGATGAGCCCCAGCGAATCCGGGCGTAACCCCAGGTCCACTTTTTTTCCTGGGGTTGCGGTCACTTCGCTGCGCTCGTTCCCTGACCCCAGGCTATGGATGTGTATGCCCTTTGGGCAAGTGCAGCGGAATGAATTCCGCTGCATCGTGAAACAGCCTTCTGGGCTAACTAAGAAGATCGATGATCACTATTGAGCGGTACTAAACCAAAAGTCGCTCAGTGATACAATCGACGTCCTCTGGGAGAGACGGCGTTAGCGCAGCAAGCAAACGCCAGAGTGGGCCGGCGTTGAAGCACGGAGTGGATCGATTGAATCAATGGTGTGGCGGAAATCGCCAAGAGTTTTGTCCTCGTCCGTCACCTCATCGAGTCAACGCTCCGTACACGATCACGGCCACCGACCAAACCGCCGAAATGAGTCCGACGGTCATTAACACTGTTCCAACGCGGCTTCCCAAGTATTGACCAATTGTGCCGGTCAACCCCATCACCAGGATCCCGCAAGCTACGATCAGTAAGCCTTGAAATTCGTAACCAATTCCCTCCGCAAACTGTTCGACTCCGTCCAACGTTGCGTCGATCCCAGGACGCGCTCGCGCGAAATAATACAAGGCAAGCAGCAGCGTCATCCCAATCCCAAAAACGGAAACCGCAAGCCCGATCTCTCGTTGAGTTTCTGAGCTGGATTTCACTAATGACTCGCCAGGTGGAAGGCCGTGCTCGTTGTTCAATACTAGCGAGCGAGAGAGTAACCTAGGTCGAGCCTCACTTGCTGGTGCTGCGTGTTTCCATTTTACTCAATTCCGTAGAGACCGGCGTTACCCAAACAACGATGGCTCCTATTCCATTACGGGACCTGCGCCGCGTGCTTGCCTTCGGCAATCTCCTCGATTGCCTTTTCGCAAAACGCCGGTAGGTCGTCTGGATTGCGACTGGTCACGAGTCCCTGGTCGCAGACGCATTGCTCGTCAACCCAAGTGGCCCCGGCATTTTGCAGGTCGGTTCGTAAGCTCGGCCACGACGTCACCCGACGGCCTTCGACCACGCCGGCTTCGATCAGCGTCCATGGTCCGTGACAGATTGCGGCGACCGGTTTGTGTTGCTTGAAAAAGTCACGGACGAAATCAACAGCCTCCTCGTTCATCCGCAACGCGTCTGGATTGAAAACGCCACCGGGCAGCACCAACGCATCGAAATCGGACGCGCTGACATCGCCGACCACTGCGTCCACATCGAATTGGTCGCCCTGCTTTTCGTGGTGGACACCCTTCACTTTGCCGGACTCGATCGAAACCAACTTGACCGTCGCACCAGCATCCTTGATTGCTTCCCACGGTTGGGTGAGTTCGACTTGCTCGAACCCATCGGTGACGAGAAACGCGACAGTTTTGTTCTTGAGTTTTTTCTCAGGCATGGTTTGGTTCCGTAGCTGGGAGGTGTAGAAAACTGCGTCAAAGTCCCGATCTTGGCAAAAACGGAATTTGCCGAGGAAAGTGACGGCTGGTGGGTCGGTAGCAACTGCTGTGCCGATGGCATTCAAGCGGCCTGTGTGTTCCGTTGTTGCAGGCGAGTGCGAGCGTTTGTCGGTCGCACTTTCCCAATCTCGATGAATTCTTCACGATTCGAACGTTCGGTCACATAGACACCGGAACCTGTTGATTAGACATCGAACAATTCGGTCGGTCGTCAGTCACTGGAACGATTGAATTCACCAGCTGTTTGTCGTCCAGTGCCAGTTGCAAAAAAGTCCGCTGCGGTATCGTCTTAGATTCCGGTTAGATCGCGGAAACGAAAGCAATGATTGCCGCGACCGCTAACGCAGAGATGATCAGGAGCAAGGCGAGCACAAACACTGCCGGAGCACCCAACCGCGTGGCGTTCGTCCCGTTTTCCCGTTCCCCTTTGTACTTTCTCGATACCCAGTAGCAGCGGCCAAAGAACATGAGTTCGAACGGAATCACGGCTGCGACGACGGATTGAAAAAACACGGGGCCGGCTTGAGCAAATGCGTACCGGTACCCGCAGTATCCCCCGGCCAACGTCGGCGCCAGGATCATCATCGCGATCCACCAAGACGGCACAATGCGGTTCCAGTTCTCTGACCATGAAGGCGCGTCCGCATCGAAGCCGGATGTCTGATCGGTCTGCGAAAGCGATGAGACAAGTTCCACCAGGTCGTCGACCTCCGACGCGTCTCCATCATTGTTACTTTCTAGATTCGCGACGATTCGTTGCAGGTGGTCGCGACGAGGTTGAAGTTGTTCGCGGACGGCGGTTTGATTCAGTCGATAAATCCAACGGTAGGAAAAATAGAGGAACAGCGAAAACGGGGTGACGAACAGAAGACATCCCCACCACGTCCCAGAGGTGTTCCAGGCGATGTGAAGGAAGAATGCCGAGAGCGAAATCGTGAACGGAAACAGGTACCACCAGAAAACATTCCGCAGCAACCCCATCTGATGCTCGACCTGCGCCAGCGACTCTTTCGCATAAAACAAAAGAGGCTCACCCGGATCGCTCGGTGTCTGGGGATGCAGCTTGCGATCGACCAGCATGAAGCCCGCGACCCAGATCAATGCCGGGACGGTCAACCACCAGGTCCACGGCAGCGACAAACCGATTCCCATCGCAATCCAAACCGGAATCATCACCAGCGACACTCCGACTTCACGAACATCTCGCCAGAAAATCAGCGAGCGGAACCGGTCGTGTGATTGCTGAACCTGTTTCGACAGTAAATCGGTGTCAATCGTCACCTTCAGCTGTGACGCTTCGGATTTCCAGGCTTGTTGAAATTTGTCAGCAGCCATCGCGTCTGCCCTCCGCGGTTTCGACGTTCATCAATTGGACCAGTGCCTTTTTCGCGCGGCTGATCCGGACGCCAACATTGCTTTCAGAAATTCCCAACACCTCGGCCATTTCGCGGTAAGTTAATTCGTTCAAATAGAGCAGCACCAACGCGACGTCAGATTTGGGGAGCTGATGGATCGCGATGTAGAGTTGCTGTACGGTCTCGCGATGCTCCGCTTGCTCGCAAGAATCCGCATCGGCCGACGGCAATGTCTGGACTTCCAACAGCGGTTGTTGGTGTGCCCGCCGGCGTTGATCGTTGCGATGCCAGTTCATCGCGGTGTGCAGCGCGACGCGATAAAACCAAGTCGCCGGACTGGCCTTGCCCTCGAATTTGGGCAGTGACCGCCATGCTTGCAGCAGGATTTCCTGGGCCAGGTCCTGGCTTTCCTCGTTGCTGGTCGTGTAGGCGCGTGCCACCTGGATGACCGAAGCTTTGTGATTCTCCAGCCAGTTCAAAAATAACGATCGGGCATCGTTGTCGAGCACAAGCGGCCTTTGATTCGTGGTTCGCTTCCTGATTGCCAGGTTTCGTTGGATCGTCGCACCATGATGATTGGTCACGACGCCGGCCGTCTCCTTACAAGAAAACTTTGGAATTGCATAAATACTTGGACAATCAGGGGGCGAATTCCCTCTTTCTTCGGGTGATCCCATGCTGCAAGTGGCGTATCAATCGGCATCGGATTTGCATCGCAGGACCTTCGGTCATGTTGGGGGGGAAGCCCTGCCGCGATCAACCGCTGGTAACAACCTGTCAACTACCCAACACACCAGATACTCATGAAGCCAGGAGATTCGACATGATTTATCGCAAATACTGTTTGATGATTGGAATTCTGTTTGTCAGTGGTTGCCAAAGCGAACCGACAACGCCGCTCGAGCGGGCTGAGCAGGCGCAAGAAAATCTAGCGGAGGCTCGGGAAGACGCCGCCGAGATCATTGCGAATTCGGAGGAAGAAGCCGTCGAAATTGTGGCTGACGCCCGACGCGAAGCGAAACAAGAAATCGCGGACGCAAAACGAGATGCGGCGGACATCGTCGCCGAAGCCGAGCGAGATCTTCAGCAAAGCATGACGGAGCTGGAAGCGAACATCGTTCCAAAATCCGACGCAGACCTTAACTCAGAAGCCGGGTCGAAGGATTCACGTCTACAGGACAATCTCAACGAATGATCCCGGTCGAACTTTGGCCGATCGCCAGTTCGCTGAAAGGGGAATTGCTTCAGATGCAGCGTCCGCAAGAACGCTTCGCCTTCATAATCGACTGCTTTAAGACCTATTTGTCCTGGGAGTAAATCAGTACCGTGTACGGCGGCAGCTCGATACGGCCTCGCTTCGGCATTTCGTCATGCGGTGTGTCGATTGCTTCGATGTCGCCCGAAGCGTTTTCACCGAAGTCAGCACTCCACTGCCGCCGGTCGCTGCTACAGCGGCGGTGCCATTTTCCGCCGGCCGGCAAACCGAAGTCGTAGTGGCTGTAGTGCCGGTTCGCAAAGTTTGCGATGACGATGCAATCATCGGCCGGCCCGCCCTCAAAGGACCGTTTGAACACAATCACCTTGCCTTCATGGTTGACATGATAAATGTCAATCTCTCGGCCGGTCAGACCTTTGGTCGTTCCCTCCAGGTTTCGACGAAGCCGAATCAATTTCGCGGTCAACTTGACGATGCCGGCATGATCGTCGGCTTGCTGCCAATCGAGTTCTTCGTTGTCTTGAAACCAGCCGTCTTCGAGAAACTCTTGACCTTGAAACAACATCGGGATGCCAGGAGCCGTCAAAACCAAGGCCAATCCCAAAGTGGCTCGCTTCTGTGCATGCCACGCGTCGGTATTTGACTGGTCCACTTCGCTGGGAATGCGTGACTTTCCGTTTGCGACTTCATCATGCGACTCGGTGTACACCACTCGCTGAAACGCGTCTTGGTTGTATGCTTGATTCAGCGCCTCGCAGACCTTATTCATATCACGGGCCGCATCGTCCGGCTGGGTCAAAACGTCGCGGATCGGATGAACGAAGGTTGCATCCCACTGGGTCGAAAAACCCGCCCCACCCTCGACGTCGGACTTGGTCAGATAGTCATTGTCTTGAAGGTCTTCGGCGATCGTAATGGCGGACGATTTGAACTTGTGGATCTCGCGATTAACCCATTGGGTCAGCCCCCATCCTTCGGGGATTTCCTGTTGGCCGGACGCGTCGACGCTGCGGATGAACAGGGTCATGTCGTAACGCAACCCATCGACATGGTAATCCTCCAACCACATCATCGCGTTGTCTCGGATGTAAGACCGCACTTCCCCGCGTCCGTAGTCGGGACGTGTATCGCCCCACGGCGTTTTGCTGCGGTAATCGTTGTAAAAATAGATTCCGCCTTTGTCGTTCTCGCTCCATCCGTCGAATTGCCAGAGGTCCAGATCGCTGGGGCCGAAGTGGTTGTACACGACATCAAGGATGACCGCGAAGCCGGACTTGTGTGCTTCGCGGACGAATGTCTTGAATCCATTCGGTCCACCATATGCCGATTCGATCGCATAGGGGTGAGCCGGGTTGTACCCCCAGGAAAGGTCGCCGGCGAACTCCGCAATCGGCATGATCTGCAAAGCGTTGACACCGAGTTTTCGTAGGTGATCAAACTTCTTGACGCAATCCTTGAACGTTCCGACGTCGCTCTGATCGCCTCGATGGAACGTGCCGATATGAGTTTCATAGATGACCAATTCGTTCCAAGGCGGCATCGCGAACGCATCCTCTTGCCAGTCAAAGTCTGGGCTGTGGATGATGCCATTTCCGACGCTGTTGGTAACTTCGCGGACTCTCGGATCGACGCGTTGAAACGTGTGTTCGCCGCTGGTGATTTCGTATTTGTATTGATCGCCTGGTTTCGCATGCTCGACGACCGCCAACCAGTTTCCGCCGTCTTCGCGATCCATCGGGTTGGCTTCAGGATTCCAGTCGTTGAAATCACCGACGACGGAAACTTGGTCCGCGTTCGGTGCCCAGACGCGGAACGCCACCCCGGTTTCCAAAATGATCGGTCCCATACCGTTGATCGCTCGCGGAAGGGTGCCGGTGGATTGGGACTGAAACTGGGATTGGTTTGTGGAAGCGATTTGACTCATCGGTCGACTGACGTCACATACGAAGGTTGGAAGGGAACGCCCAGGACACACAACAAACTTTGGCGGGATCGCTCCGTTGGCAAACGGTGTGCCAGTCGTACGGGACCTGCCGTCACGGCTGCCCGGCGGTTTTCGCCGCCCACGAAAACGATTGAAAAACAACCCTCTCTCTGCAAAACCTTGCGAGGGCCGTCACGATCAAGGCGATTTCGGGTCACAGCGGCTGGTCGCAATTCAGCTCGATTGGCATTCTTCCGACCAATCGGTTCCATTGGGACAGCCCCAATCGCTCAGCGTCTTGCCCTATTCAGCGAACGCAATTCTGAGAATCCTCGGTGGAAGCCGAATGTCGCTTCCGAACCAAAGGCAGACCATCGTTCGAACGGAATTGGTCGCAGCGATTTGGTACACGAATTGCCCAACGGACGGTCTCAAGGAACCTTGTGATTGTTGTGAAGCAAGGCTCTGAGAATGGAATCGATACGCCGGGATGCTTGAAATATTTTCGATGTCGAGATTCGCTGCGCGTTCGGTCTGCGAACTCGGATCGGCAGAAAACTGAACCTATAGGAATGCCAGTGCAATACCACGTTTTGGCAGCCGATTATGATGGCACGTTGGCGAGAGATGGCTACGTTGCTGAATCCACTGTCGATTCGCTGCGTCGCCTGCGTGAAACGGGGCGGAAATTAATTCTGGTGACCGGCCGCCGTTTGGAACCGGTGCTTGAGTTGTTCCCCCACGTCTCGTTGTTCGATCGCATCGTGGCGGAGAATGGAGCACTGCTGTTTGATAGCTCCAGCGGCGAGGAAACTCAACTCGCCGAGGCACCGCCTGCCGAGTTCGTTCACGCCCTCCGCGAGCGTGGGGTTAGTCGACTGGAAACTGGACGCTGCATCGTGGCGACTTGGCAGCCGTTCGAAACCATCTCGCTGGAAGTCATTCACGAGTTCGGACTTGACCTGCAAATCATCTTTAACAAAGACGCGGTGATGTTGCTGCCCAGTGGCGTCAACAAAGCCTCAGGACTGGCGAAGGCGCTTCATCAACTCGGTTTCTCACCACACAACGTTGTCGCTGTTGGCGATGCGGAAAACGATGTTGCGATGATGCGTTCGTGTAGCGTCGCCGCCGCTGTCGACAATGCGTTGCCTTCGGTTAAAGAGATGGCCGACATCGTCTTGACGAAACCGCGAGGTGCCGGTGTGGAGGAGCTGATTGAGCGCATCATCGAGGGAGACTTGGCCGAAATGCGGGAACGCGCCGATCAAAGGCTTACGATCGGCAGCACGCTCGACGGACGCCCCTTCGCCATTCCGGGCCACAACCAAAGTGTCTTGGTGACGGGCGGGCCGGGCGGCGGAAAAAGCAAGTTCGCGATCAGCGTTTTGGAGCTGCTATCGCAACGCGGTCAGCAATTCTGTGTGATCGATCCCGAAGGTGACTACCAAGGTCTTGAAGAATCGATCACGTTGGGGACGGCCGAACGAGCGCCGGATGTCGAAGAAGTCATCGGCGTGTTAGAACAGCCGGATGATCACTGTGTCGTCAGTTTTTTTGGAATTGAAAAACAGGACCGTCCGGAATACTTCAACAAGTTGTTTCGCGCTCTCGCGGAACTTCGCAGTCGTACCGGACGACCGCACTGGATTATCGTTGACGAAGCTCACTATGCGGCTCCGAAAGACTGGCAGCCCGCGACGATGTGGAGCGGCGACGAGTTGTCCGGCATTATTTTCATTACCGCCTACCACGATGAAATCTCGCCGGCCGTTCTGAATCGTGTCGACTGGATTATCTCGATCGCGAAGGAGCCGCAGTCGGCGATCGAAGCATGTTGTGAAATCATGGGAGAATCTGTTCCCGAGTTTCCGCCGTCCCCAGAATTCCTTGAACATGGTGCATTGGCATGGTCGCGTGAGATCAATCGTCCGACTTGGTTCAGCAGACTCGCACCGAACGGCAATTCGCAGCGGCATCAACACAGCTATTATGAAGGCGACATGGACGCGGCCTTGCAATTCGTCTTTCGCGGGCCAGAAGAGAAGCTGTCGCTCGCGTCCGCAAATCTGAAGGAATTCATCAAAACAGCCGAAGGTGTGGACGACGACACTTGGACGTATCACCTGCGACGGCACGACTATTCCAACTGGTTCCGCGAAATCATCAAAGACAATGAGCTCGCGGCGGCAATCGAAGACATCGAACGCACCCAGGACCATTCGCCAGAGGTGAGCCGCGAGTTGATCGCCAATCAAATCCACGATCGCTTCAAACCTCGATGGTAGCATCTCCGGTCGAAAAGCGTCGGCCTTCAATCGACTGTGTTGTTTAGTCCAATGAGGATCGGATCGTGGTCCGAACTGCGATAGGGATCAGCGTTGAACAATGCCTTGGGGTTGAACTCTTGGTTGTAGTCCAAAAACCGTGGTTCGTCTGCGTTGATGTGCCAGGTGGCGATTCCGGTCACATCGGCTGCGAGTGTCTTCGTCGCAAACGCATGATCCAGACTGCCGGACTGGCCGAAATACACGTAAGAATAGGTGTCCGGATTTCCTTGTGATCGATTCCTGGCAAAACGGTCGTGTAAATCGACCAGCCCGTGTGCTCGCAGGGCGTCGATCGGATCTTCTTGTCGATAGGCATTGAAGTCGCCTAGAACGAGGATGCGCGAGGGACCTCCGGTGGTGGTCTGATGGTCGATGTAATCAACGATTGCGAGTGTTTGGTTGCGTCTCGCGGCGTTGAATGCTCCTTGCCCATCTCCTTTGTTTCTATTGGCCGTATCCGCGTCGCTCGCGCCGCCCTTCGATTTGAAATGGTTGACGATGACGGTAAATGGGCTTCCTCCCTCAACGGAACGGAAGCTTTGTAGGAGCGGAGTTCGTGCCGTTGCAAAGACCCTGTCATCAATACTGGAGAGCTTGTCGGTTGGGACAACGCGATCTTTCCTGTAGATGATGCCCACGCGGATCGCATCGCCAGCGCCGGGGAGACGGCGAAAGCCTTCGGGAAGACCGCTTGATTTGAACACATCTTTTCCGATGACCTTGTTGACGGCCGAAACAAGCTTTTGTTCCGCTTCGACGCCATTTTCCAGTTCCATCAATCCGATAACGTCGGCTTGCAACGCAACGATCGCGGAAGCGAGCTTCGCTTCTTGACGCTGCAATTCCGCAGCCGAATCGGCTCCCCGAGCATTGTTTCTGCCGTCGTCGATCGTGCTGAAATAGTTCAGCAGGTTGAATCCGGCCACCGTCACGTCAGCCTCTCCAAGCGAGGGTCGCTGCGGACGAGGACTCGGAATCCACCGAAGGGGTTGATCCGGAACAAGCGTCAATTGATTCCCGGATTCGATCAAGCGCCCTGAAACTCCCTCCACTACCGAACCCAAGCGTACCGTCGCTTCGCTCGTCCCGAGAGTTGGGAAAAGTGCGGGTGGGAAAACATTTTCTGCGGTTGAACCGTCGTCGATCGTGATCGTGGAGTTGTCGTTGTGAGTTTGTGCTGCGGTGACCGCGGCCACGTTGCGACCACCTTCGTGGGCTGTTCCGTTGGGATCCGTATCGTTCGGATCGACATGCTCGGTGGGAATGAAAATCCGCTCTCGGGCGACGACGACTTGGCCGCGATGCATCAAATTGAAGGTGTCAACGACAACCAGGTCTCCGTCGATTCTCACCTGCTGTCCGACCAGTGAACCCCAATCGACATTGTCCAAGTTGCCGCTGATGACAGTCGTCGCGTTTTCGCCTTTTTGGCCCTCCCACGCTGCCTGGCCCTCTGCAGGTTCCGTCAAGATTGAGTCGGTTGCACCGACCGGTGCCGATGTCGATGAATTGGAGGTCCGTTCGCATCCAGTGAAAGCAACCAAGGAAACGGTTAACGCTGCAACGGAGGCAGCCAAAAACGGTCCCGAAAAGTGAATCATAGTGTGCAACCGTTCTCTGCAGTTTGACGCGGCCCGATGGCAGAACTCGGGGCAAACCTAAACTTTCGGCTCTTCTTTCGCAAGCGAACCAGTTCGCTTGTTTGTCAAAGGGCAAGTCCAGCGGCGGTGGATCGCAATCCCGTTCGGCAGTTCGAGTAAGCTATAGCTCTGCGAGGTCCTGGCCGCGTCGCGTCAGTCGCGAAATCTTTCCAACCGTTAAGGAATGATGATGAATGTTCAAACACTGGTTGCTGTGTTTTGCATCTTTTTCAGCGCCGCTTGGTTGTCCGCCGACGAACCGGTGCAGTCCGCCGAAAAGCACAGCATCCGCATTCAAGTTTTGTTAGTGGAGTCCCCTGACAGACTCCGCGAAGAAACACGTCGCCTGCTCTCCGGGCCGACGCAAAAGGTCCTGTCGACAGTCGCCAAACTGGAGCGAGAAGAGCGGGTAACGCTCATCAATCATGCAGACATGACCGTGCTGGAAGACAGTGAGTGCATGCTTCAGATCGGCGAAACGGTCCCGATCCGCACCGGCACGATTCGATCGGGAAGCGGTCAAGTGCAGACTTCGTACCAGAGCACCAGTACCGGAACGATCATTCAGCTTCGATCAAGGGTCTCAGGCGAACACGTGCTGGTCGAACTAGACTTCACCAAATCGGGAGTGAAGTCGATTTCCGACGAGCAGGAGACTCCTCAAGGCACCGCCCAGCTGACCCATCAGACGACGATTCAGATTCGCGACGGCAGCGCGATTGCGGTTGGCGGACTGATGCAGCAGTCGGACGATCAGAAGAAAGAGATTCTGTTCATCGTGACAGCCAACATTTTGGAATCATCGAATCTTCAAGTGATGAAATTTCAGTCGTTTTCACGACCACCGACTCGCGCCGGCGTGGTTGCGTCTCCGCCCGGACGCGCCCCGTCACCGGGCAGGCCTTCTCAAGAGGAGATTCGAAAACGAATGAGCGCCCTCGCCGAAATGATGTTCGCTCGCGCGGACTTGGACAAGGACGGCCTCATCTCCAAAGACGAGCTGGCGAAGTTGGCAGCGCGGGATCTCGACGCCAAGCCGCCGATTACCAAGCAACAGTACGCCGAATGGATGAAGGCAAAGTGGGAATCGAGGCAACGCAGTAGCGGACGGGCGCCCCGTGTGTCGGGGTTTCATCCCCCAGAAGCGCCCTCTCGAACCAGTCCCACGGCGAGCGAAAGAAACGATTCGAGCTCGGAAATCGAAACCGAAAATGCGGATATGGAAGCGAGTGATATCGAGGGGGATTGATGCTTATTGCCTGCAAGCCAGAAGCAGTTTTGGCCCGATGCTTCGCCGATGCGGGATGCGAGTGCTCAGGCAACAATGCTGCCGGCACGATGCTGCCGCACTCTTCCATTCGCTCGATTTAGAATCGCATTGTCTATTGTGCCATGCCCCCTGCCAGCCGACAACACTTACTCGTTTTCATGCCGAATGGGTTTAGCTGATGAGCGTTCGGATTTGCTCTCGCAGTCGATCGAAATCGATCGGTTTCGGGTGAAATGCGTCGCAACCGGCGGCCATTGCGCGTGCTTCGTCATCGGGCAAGGCATACGCGGTCAGGGCGATCACGGGGATGCGGACTTCCGGATCGGTAGATCGGATTTGCATCGTGGCTTCGATGCCATCAAGTTCTGGCATGTTGATGTCCATCAGAATTAAAGACGGCGCAGATTGAGCGACCGCGAGAACGGCTTCCACGCCATTGGTCGCCGTGGCAACGGTGAACCCATGCTTTTGCAAGTGTCGCGTCACCACATCGCGGATGTCATCGTGGTCGTCGACCAATAGAATCGATGTCATGGTTTCTCCGTTAGGCTGTAGTGATCGACGGCAGGTTTTGCAGGTTGGGTTGACGCGATACGGTCGCGGCGCTGAAGTAGCGACTCGATTTTGTTGTGGGTTTGGGAGAACGAGGTTGTCATGCTGGTCGCGCCCGCCTTGCGAAACCTGACGAACAGCTTGTCGTAGTTTTTGAACTTACCCATGCAAGCGACGATGATCGGGCCGTTGAAACCTGCCTCACGAATCGACGTGCACAGGTAACGTCCTTGGGCAAAGCCGCCGGGCGGTAGTACGAAGATGACAATCACGGTCGGCTGCGCGGTGGCGATTTCTTGCCCCACTTCCAACGGCAGCGTTTCGTCGTCGATCGCGTGCAGGTTGAAGCATTCACGGCCAGTGACGCGAAGTAGATTCAGGAGAAGCGTTTCACTGAAGTGATGTGATGTGCAGCCGATGACGGTCGGATATTGGTCCTGGCTGGTTTCGCAGTGGCTGGTCGGTTCCGATTCGCTCACTTGAGTATCTGTTGGCACGAGGTCGTTTTGCAGGTCGGCGATCAATCCGCCGGCCAATGCGAACAGACGTTCGGCATCCGAATCGGCCAGACGTTCGGCATCTTGATCAATTCTGATTCGCTTCAACGCCGGTACGATCACTCGGTCGGCGGTATTCGCGATACCTTCTTCAGCGACGTGCGTCCGCAGAATCTCTCTCGCTCGATACTCATCACCGGCGAGCAGCCGTTGATAGATGCGCATTGACGGTTGAATCGCCACTTCTTCACCGAGCAAGGTGGACAGCATTCCAAAACGGGGAACATACCTTCCCAATACGACAAAGCAAACTGTCAAGGGTGTCGACAACAACAAACCGACCGGCCCCCAAAGCCAGCCCCAAAACACTGCCGCAAGAATGACTGCGATCGCCGAAATCCCGGTGCTGGTGCCGTACAGCCAAGGTTCGATGATGTTATTGCAAATCAATTCCATCACGGTGATCAATGCGACCACCGACAAAAACACGGAGTAGCCGGGAAAGACCGCTAAAGCGATCACCGAGGGAAAAATGGCTGCGGCAGTCGGCCCCACGTAAGGAACAAACCGCAGGCACGTCGCCATCACACCCCACAAGACCGCATTGGGAAACCCGTCCACGGTCATCAGTGTTCCGATTGCCGTTAGCCCCAACGTCAAGACGACGCCATAACCGGTGTTGATCACCGTCTGGGCAAGGAGGTAGCGGCTGATTCGCTGAGCCGCTTCGTCGAGGATTTCAGTGGTCGTAACGTAGTCGCCCTGACTGACGACGGCGATAATTCGATCTCGTAGGTCTTCTCGGTGAATCAGAATGAACAAGGCAAACACGGTGACCAAGCCAGCGGTGGCGAGTGGGCCGAGAACGGTACCGGCAGTGGTCGCCCACGTCGCCAGAGGCAACTCGCCCTGAACCTCCGTCACGTACAGAGGCGACTTCGCAGTCTTTCCATCATGAGTTTTCTCCGGCTTCGCCAGCTGGGCGGGCAAAAGCCGGTCCGTCCAGCTTTGAATCACGTTTCGAGACTCCGGCGGCGATTCCGACTCGGCTTCGCTGCCCTCCTCGATTGCCTCGCTGACTTCCTCTGCCAAGTCATCAAGCGAACCGCCCATTCCATCGGTCAGCCCAGCAACCCCGCGCGCTTTGTGAACGAGTTCATGCTTGTATTGCGGTAGCTCGCCGACCAGGTTGGTCAATTCTCGACCCAGCAGCGTGAAGACGCCGCCTAACACTGCAAAGGCCAGCAGTGCAGTCGCAACCACAGCCATCACGTTCGGCACGCCCAAACGCTGTAAACGATTGACCAGGGGGCTGAGCAGGAAAGAAAGAAGGATCCCCAGCGCCAAAGGAATAAACACATCCTTGGCAAGGTACAACGTGGCAACGGCAGTCACCACCGCCAACCATTGAGCCACGGCGGTCAGGGTCGCGAGATTGGAGTGAGGTTTGGCCATTCCCGGACTCAGTTTGACACGGGTGTGTACAGAAAGTTGCCTGTTCTCCAGGTCGCCGATTGCAAGAACCGTGCCGTGGCCCGGGTTTTGCCGATCATTTCACAATAGGCAGTTACCGCACCCAAGTAAATCACAGCGTATTGTCGCCCTGGTCGTCCGGCAGGTCGGTTTCTGAAGGCCCCCGCGGCGACTCGTCGATCACCGTGTCCTTCCACATCGGACTCTGTTGTCGATAGGCGGCTCGGCCGATCATGTGGGCCGCGACCGGAGACGTCACAAACAGGAACCCGATGATCAGAATCGCGACGGTCGTCGTTTCCATGTTGGCCAAGCCCACCGCTGCCGACAACACCGTGCAACCGACGCCAAGCGTTGCACTCTTGGTTGCGCCGTGCATGCGCGTGTACAGGTCAGGCATTCGGACGACCGCAACGGCGGCCAGCAATGCGAAGCAGGTGCCAGTGATCAGCAGCAGGATCGTAACGAGATCACTCATTTTTTGGGGCCCCTTTGAAGATACCAACAAAACCCGATCGTTCCGATGAAATTGAACAATGCGGCCACCATCGCGACTCGCAGAAAGATCGCGTCGCCGGTCTCGATCGCACTGACCGCGATCAACCCCACCAGCAACGTTGCGACCAGGTCCAACGCGACTACGCGGTCGGGAAAGGTTGGCCCGAGCACGACCCGCAGGAATGCCAGACCCACTGCAATTACGAGTAGAAACATCGAAATGCGTGCCGTCAGGTTCACCCACGTCGTCGCCGCGAGCAAAGGCGTGGTCGACATCAATTCGATCAAGAACACAGACGGGGTCATCGAAGCAACTCCAGCAATCGCCGCTCGAAGCCCTGTTTGATCGTGTCGCGTACCTTTTCGGGGCTGTCAACAAACATCGCATGCACGTACAGCGTCCGTCGGTCTTCGGATACGTCCAGGCTGAGCGTCCCGGGCGTCAATGTGATCAGGTTGGCCAGAAAGGTGATTTCCTGATCCGTCTTCGCGTCCAACGGCACGGCAACGATTCCGGGATGCATGTACAAATGAGGCGTGATGACGTCGTAGGCGACGCGCAGATTCGAAAGCACGAGTTGCCAAAGAAAAAAACCGGCGAACCGAATCGCCAAAGGTAGTCGTCGGAAGTAGCGAGTCGGCGTCATCAAGGGTTGGGCGCACCACAGCACGCAATAGCCCAGGATGAATCCGACCACCAGGCTGACGAGTGAGATCTGGCCGCTTGCCAAGGCCCAGACCAGTGACAATAGAATATTGAACACGAAGTGTGTCATTGAAAGGCCTCCTCAAGCACCGGTGTCATTTGTCCCACCGCGATCGACTCGCGATCGGGCGTGGGATCTCGGTTGGTCGTCGGGGCGTGCTGAGTGAGATCGTTTTCAATCTGCCAGCGGTCGGGTTCAATCTGCAAACGGTCAGGCAAGACGGCATCGACGTACGTGTCGGGATCAAGCAGTTGCTCGGCTGCGGCGTAGGAGACTTTCATGACTGGTCCGGCGAGTAGCCCGATCCCTACCGTAATGGACACCAGCATCACGATGGGCCCGAACAGTGCGAAGCGATTATGGCGGGAGGCGAAGATTGCGGGGGATGCCGATCGCGCATCTTCCGGCGCCAGCTTCCAAAATGCTTCGGCCCAAATCTTAGTCATCGAGAACAACGTGAGCAGGCTGACCAACAATGCCGCTGTGACAATAGCGTAGCGCTCCGTTTCCAAGCCGCCGCGTATCAGGGTCAGTTTGGCAAAGAACCCAGACAATGGTGGAATCCCGGCCAGCGACATCGCCGACAGGAAGAACAGGATTGCCAACACGGGCATCGATTGTTGCAAGCCACCAATATCGGAAAGCTTTCCGCTTCCGAAGCGGCGCTCCGCAATCCCGCCAATTAAAAACAGATTCGTTTTCACCACAATGTGGTGAATGATGTAGAAGACCGAACCGGCGAGAGCCAGCGGCGTGAACAAGGCCAAACCCATCAGCATGTATCCGATCTGGCTGACGATATGAAACGACAGGATGCGGCGGATTTCGCTTTGCGCCATCGCACCAAACACCCCCGTCACCATGGTCAGCCCCGCGATCAGCAACAACAGATTGTGCGTAAACGCCAAATCGGTCACGAACAATAGCGTGAAGGCTCGAATCAGCGAGTACACACCCACTTTCGTCAGCAGCCCGGCGAAGATCGCCGAGACGGCGACCGGGGGAGTGTGGTACGACGCGGGCAGCCAAAAAAATAGCGGGAAGACGGCGGCTTTCGTGCCAAACGCGATCAAAAACAACATCGCCAGCACCGTGACGATGCCTTCGTCGGGAAAACTCCGCAGTTTTACCGCCAGGTCGGCCATGTTCAACGTACCGGTGGCAGCATAAATCACTCCGATGGCCGCCAAAAAGGCCGCCGAAGAAATCAGATTCAACGCGACATACTTGATCGCTCCTTCCAGTTGGCCGCGTTCCCCGCCTAAAGTCAGTAGCACGAAGGACGCGATCAGCATCACTTCGAACCAGACATAAAGGTTGAACAGGTCGCCGGTCAAAAACGCTCCGCAGACTCCCATCAGCAATAAATGAATCAGGGGGAAAAAACCGTAATCGACGCGGCGATCGTCGATCGTTGCCAGCGAGTACACGGTCACTGATAGCATGACCAACCCCGCCAGCATCACCATGATCGCGCTCAGTCGATCGGCGACCAGCGTGATGCCGAACGGCGCGGGCCAACGTCCGACCTGCAACACAATGATGTCATCGCGGTCCACCAGCCACATCAGCGCAGCGGCCGATACGAACAACAGCACCGATCCGGTACACCCGATCCATTTCTGTGCAGCGATCGACTTCCACGCCAGCAATGAAATCGCCATGGTGGCAAGCGGGACTGCGATCGGCAGAATGACGGCGAGTTGTGAATTCACGTGTCGGTCGCCTTCAGTTGGTCCAGATCATCCGTCCCCAATGTTTGGTAGGTGCGGTAGATCAGCACGAGCGCAAACGCCAACACCGCAAAGCTGATCACGATGGCGGTCAAAATAAGTGCCTGGGGCAAAGGGTCAGCGATCTCCGCGATCGGTTGCGATTGACCGGTCGGGACCACTGGTACGCGACCGCGCACGATTCCTCCGGCCGTGAAAATCAGCAGATTGGCGGCATGACTGAGCAGACCGAGCCCGATCAGCAGCTTGACGACGCTGCGACGCAACATCATGTAGATGCCCGCCGCGTACAAACCGCCGACGGTGACGGCTAAAGCGATATCCATGACACCTACTCTTCAAGAAGGGAAAAAACGAACACCAGTGAGACCCCGGTCACCACGCAATAAACACCCAGGTCAAATAACAACGGGGTTCCAAGATGAATCTTGCCCATTCCGTCGGACCTGACATTGATCCAAAGCCCCGTCAAAAAGGGGCGACCGAGCGCCAACGGAGCAAGGCCGGAACAAAGTGCCGTCAGGAGTCCCGAACCGATCAGCACGCGCGGCGACACCCGCAGCACCCGGCGGGCCGCCGCGACATCGTGCGTCATCGCATACAGGGCAATGGCGCCGCTGGCCACCAAACCACCCACAAATCCACCTCCGGGCTCATTGTGGCCGCGCAAAAACAGAAACACCGATGAGAGCAACAGCAACGGAAATAGGAACCGAATCGCGGTCTTCAAGATCACAGAGTCCATCGTCACATGCCCTCCGATCGTTGGGCAACCGTCGCCGGTGGTCCCTCCGGTGCGCCATCGTTAGCAGCACTGCCGTTTGACGCGCGTAGCTTTAACAGGGAGTAGACGCCGATCGCCGCAATCGACAGTACCGTGATTTCGCCGAGCGTGTCGAGCGCCCTGAAGTCCACCAAAATCACGTTCACCAGGTTTCGACCATGCGCCTCCGTAACGCTGTGGGCGCTGTAATAGTCCGAAATCGGATGGTCGCTGCGAACCGTGATCGCGAACAGCAACAAGGCCGTGATCGTTGCGCCCGCGATCACTGCGATCACGGCATCTCGGACGCGTGTCGGAACCGAGGACAGACGGCGGAAGTCGGGCAGACGTGAAAACGCAAGGACGAATAGAACGACCGTCAACGTTTCGATCACGAACTGCGTCATGGCCAAGTCGGGGGCACCAAACAGGACAAAGATCCCTGCGACGCCGTACCCCACGACCCCGAGGGCTCCCACCGCCAGCAGCCACGTCGTCGCGCGAACCGCAACGACCGATGCCAGCAGAATCAATCCGATCAAAAAGATTTCGTGGATGCGAAAATCAAGCGACATCGGCTCCAGGTGGGACAGCAACTCGCTTCCCAATGCCATCCAGACGCTAAAGACCGTCAGTCCGACCATCGTGAGCAGGTAAAACCGCAGGTATCCATTTTGCAGGATCGCCGTCAGCCCGGTTGCAAAGTGGATCACGGCGGACAGCATCCGGTCGTACATCCGCGCCGGACCGAGCTTCGTCAAACCTTCAAATCCATTCAATAACCATCCCAGCCGATGCCGCTGCCAATATAGCGTGATGCCCCCGGCCAACGTCAGCAGCGACAACAACAGCGTCAGGTTCACGCCGTGCCATAACGCCAATTTGACCGGCACCGCATGGCCGGAAACACTATGGCTCGCCGCGGATAGTAGCTCGCTGAAGCGTGTCGGCAATAGTCCCAGCAAGAGACCGGCGATGCCGACAATCATCGGCGGTCCCCATGTCGCGAGGTTACATTCTTCCGCCCCCTGGGTCGTCTCGGTTCGACGTCCGAAGAATGGATTCACACAGACCAGACCGACGGCGGCGACCAGCAAAATGTTTGACAGTACGGACGCCGTCAAGAAGCCCCCTTCGGCCCGACTGCCTATCGCTTCGTACCACATTTCCTTGGCAATAAACCCGAACGTCGGCAACATGCCGATCATTGAAAATGCCGCCAAACACGCCGCTGCAAACGTGGCGGGCATCGCCGATCGCAGTCCGCCGAGTTTCCGAATGTCACGCTGATGAATCGCGTGATCGACCGATCCGGCGACCATGAACAATCCGCCTTTGTACAACGCATGCGCGACCAAGACCGCCAAAGCGGCCGCTATCGTCGCTTCGGTTCCGATGCCTAACAACATCGTCAGCGTTCCCAGCACACTGATGGTCGCGTAGGCGAGAATCTGTTTCAGGTCGGTCGACCGCAGCGCCAACAACGCGCCCAACAGCATCGTGATGGTGCCGACCGGGGCAATGATCCAAAACCACTCCGTCGTCCCGCCCAAGACCGGATGCAACCGAGCAATCAGATACACCCCCGCTTTGACCATCGTGGCCGAATGCAGATAGGCGCTCACCGGCGTGGGGGCTGCCATCGCAGCGGGCAGCCAGAAATAAAATGGGAACTGAGCCGATTTGGTGAACGCACCCGCCAGAATCAACACCAGCATCGGGACATACAAGGAATGTTCACGAATCGCTTCGGCATTATCCAGCAGCGATGAAAGCTCGAAGGAACCGCCCACCACTCCTAGCAATAGCAAGCCCGGCAACAATGCCAGGCCTCCGGCTCCGGTGACCAGCAACGCCTGTAACGCCGACGCCCGTGACTCGGGCTTGTCGCTGTTGAATCCGATCAACAAGTACGACGTGATGCTCGTCAGTTCCCAAAAGATGAACAACGACAACAGATTGTCGGCCAGCACCAGCCCCAGCATTGCCGCCATGAACATCAGCAGCAGCATCCATAGTCGCCCCAAGCGTGCATCGCCACGCAGATAGCCGGCGGCATAGACAACAACCAACGCTCCGATGCCCGTGATCAACAACCCGAACAGCAAGCTCAGGCCGTCCAGTCGCAGCGTCAATGCCAGATTCAATTCCGGCACCCAGTCAATCGAAGCCGACACCACTTTCATGTCAACAATCGAAGGCCACAACCGCAGCATCTGTGCCGCGACTCCGGCGGGAATAAACGCCAACGCCCAGCCCCCACGCGAACCGAAAACGCGGTGCACTCCCGGCGCGATGGCTGCTGCGATCAAGATGGCCGACAACCAAAGAAACGGCAGTGATCCCGATGGAAACATCATTGGCACGAGCGCCCAAAAGGGCCTTGTCTTCTCCGCTTTGAATTCAGATGCATGTCGCCACAACCCGATTCGCATACGTCATGGTTGACGGGTACGGCCGTTTGTCGCCGAGACGACGGATTGTCGCGTGCGCGGTGCAGTTGCGTTGCCCCAACGACGCAGATTCGATTGCGACACTCGTGTTGCAAGGGGCAGCCCGCCGATCTAGTTCGCTGGTCCACATGGGCCAACATACTCGTTCGCGATCACGACGTTGTCGAAGAAAACAGTGTTTTCCGTCTGCTTGGTCCAGCGATCCGTCACGTAGCTTTCCAGGGTGAAGGCGTTCGCAAAAAGAGTCGGACTTGTTCGCCAATTGAATCCCGTCCAATGCCCGCGAAGCTCTCCGTCGATCCAGTACGCTTGCTCGCCGTCGTTCTTGCCGGGGGTATTGTGCAGAATCATGAACTCGACGCAAATCCACTCACCGCGCTCGATGTCCGGCTGTGTTTCGGGACGAAATCCGTTGCCCCAGTATTTCCCGTCGGGGCTTGGCTTCATCGTATGCCAATAGCTGTAGAAATTCCAACGCCCCGGCGGAGACCACTTTCCCCAATTTCCCCACGGTTCGATCGCAGTGGAAAAACGTTCCTCACCATCGGGCAGTTTTCCGGCCCCTCCGAATCCACTCCATCGCTCCCCACCGCGGAGCGACTTGTTGGCTCGCAGCGTACAGAAGTGGTGCACGTAGTCGCAGTCTTCGTCGAACTTCGTGTAGAAGCGGATGAACAGACGGTCGGCAGGCTGAAACCACGTGGTGAACCCGCCACCGGTGTTTTTACCCAAGGTCGCCGTCACTTTCAGCGAACGCTTTCCCAGCAATTTTTGTGTCGGTGAAGCGGAGCCGAGCGATTCGTCAACGAAAGCCAACGCATCACCGCGATTGCTGGTTTCGTCCCACTTCGCCCCAAGCTCACCGGACTCGAAGTCGTCGCAAAAGATGACACTCGAATGGCTGGAAATGTTGTGATCCGCGGAATAGGCCGCCGCAAGCCCTTCGCCCGTCGGCAATGGACTGTCGACGACCCATTTGATCGGGGATTCGGTTTGGGCAACAGCGTCAGCGGCAGTGCCAACGATAGCCGCAGTGCCGATGATCGACACCAGACCGATGACGGCCACGCGGGCGTGGTGAAAGACGAGATGGATCCGCATCCTAGTTTCCGTTCGAGTCGGTTGGCATGGCAGGGGCGAGCCCATTGTAGTGAATCCGCAAAGGGTTCATGCCAGACGTCAAATAGGCGACGGGGCTTGAATCGGCACAAAGTGTAGAACCGCTGTCCTCAGCTGTTCTGCCCTGAAAGCGGAGCGCAACACTAAGGAGGCATGAAAAACCAAGTCGTTGCGGGAAAGTCAACTGTCAGCTTCATTCTTGGTGCCACCCATCAGCTTCAATTAGCTTCAATTTGGTGCCACCCATCAAATCTGTGGCCACTACACGACTGCTAGCATATTATCGTGCCCACTTGAATTATGGGTGGCACCTGTCGGCGGAGCGTTTTGGGGGTGTCCGCGATGCGGTCACGGGGGAACAGTTGGGGACAACGGTTCTACACTCGCGTGGGACGTTGGTGAGCGGTGCCACTTGCACGCGTTGCGTGGACGGTGGGCTTGCGTTCTGATGTCTCGAATCGGTCGACCAGTTGGTCGCGTTTTTCTTAAGGTGGGGAGGGTGGATGATGCCTAGGCAAAGCAGGATCGAACCCGTTCATATTCGCGGGGAGGAGTGGCTGAAGCGTTCGAGTCCGCCACTGGGATCACAGGAAGGGCATCACTTTGGCGTCGATTGCGTCGTGATCCGCTACAGCACCGATGTGGTCGGTGAGGGGCCAAATTTGCATGTGCATCCGTACGACGAGATCTTTCACATTCTCGAAGGACGCGCACTTTTCACGGTCGGTGATCGGCAATTCGAGGCGGAGGCCGGCGCGCTGGTGATTGGCCCGGCGAACGTGCCCCACTCCTACAAAAACCTCGGCCCCGGCCGTTTGGACTCGGTCGATTTTCATCTGAGTCCCGAATGGATCCAGTACGACCTGCCGCAAGAAGGCGAGTCGTTGAGTTCGCCAACACTGACGTAAAAACCGTTTGCTCCAACAGACCGGTTTCGATGGGCCAGCGTCAAGCGGCGGTGCCCTACTTGCAGTCGTTGCATCGACCGCGGAGAAGGATCTCGGTGACTTCGCCCACCTCTTGGCTGGCACGCTGGCTGCTCGCGGTCAATTTGACGTTGTCCAAGCAGGAAACCGTCCCGCAGACGGTGCACAGGAAGTGCGGGTGTGCGTCGGAGTCTTCGCCGGGGCGAATCTCTTCGAAGCGATAGACGTGATCACCGAGTTCGGTGCGGCGAAGCAATCCCGCGTCGGTCATGTCGTTCAGGTTGCGAAATGCCGTCGCTTTATCGACGCCGTTTTCGGCCAATCGCTCGGCGACTTCCGCATGCGTCATCGGCGAGACCGCCTCGCGCAACATCTGCAGCGTGGCGAGTCGCGCCGGAGTGGCACGCAATCCGACCGCGCGGATCACGTCTTTCGTGGAATCGGTGGAGCTTGATTGTCGTTTCATGGAACGTTTGAATCGGACATGCGTCGCTGGCGGCATCCGGTTCCGGCCCAAGACAACCGCGGTAGAAAAGTCAAATGCGCGATTTGATCAGGCACGCTCTTGTACCTTGATCGTTTGCAGCCAGATCAGCTGACCACCGACACCGGGCCGTGGTCGTCGCAATGGTCACCATGGGGGTGGTGCAAATGTCCATCCACAAGATAGTCGATGTGATCACCGTGCGGAACAGGTTCGTGGCCGCATCCCGGACCATGGACGTGACCTGATTCGTGACACCCACAATTGTGTGCGGGCGTGCACACATCGGGATTGGTCTCGGTTACCTCCAACTTATGCTCGACCACGGTTCCATCATTGTCGACATGGTGCAGGTGACCGTCGTGAAGGTAATCGACATGGTCACCGTGCTGGATGCCGGTGTGTTCACAATCGGGACCGTGTTGGTGATCATGATGTTCATGAACGTGTGCCATCTTACTCTCCAAGAAGTAGGTTGAAACGTCGTCAAACGTCTTCCATCGCGTGCATGACCCCGTTGGTCACCAATCGCGAAATGTGCCCGTCGGCCAGGCTGTAATAAACGTGCTTGCCCTCGCGTCGGGATCGGACGACCCGTTCGCTTTTGAGCACACGCAAACGCTGTGAAATCGCGGGCAACGGTTCGTCCAGAGCGCGGGCGAGTTCCGAGACGCAACACGACCGGGCCTCCAACATGATCAGCAACCGTAGCCGTTGCGGATCACCGAGGGCGCGGAAAATCGCCGCCGCACGCTCACAGGCAGAGTCGTTCACCCCCACCGGAAGGTGCTCGTGGTCCACGTCTCGGCAACTCGGCGAATCATCGTCCGTCGGTTTGGGTTTGGCTCGCGAACTCAACATTCTCTCGACTAAACAATTGCAGGACTGTGCAAGTGTAGGACTGTTTGTCCGCCGGGTCAACCAGTCGCGCGTGCCGTCCCGCCCGCGAAAACGAGGAGAGGGCAGGCAGAATGATTCGGGGCAGAATGATGGCGCAGTGCACGGATGGCGCAGTGCACGGATGGCGCTGTGCAAGGATGTCGCAGTGCAAGGATGTCGCAGTGCACGAGGACGGCCGTCAGACGGATGACTCCAATGGTATCCCCCGGGACACCGGTTTCCCGCATCTCCAATCGGCCTCACGGCATTCGGAGATAAAAATGCAGTTGCAAAGCGATTGCAAACCCACAACGTCGTCGGTACGATAGCTGTCATCGGTTTGGATCGCATGGTTTGCGCGATCCGCCTAACGCTCCCACCGCTACCCGCCCAGATGACTTCCGCATTCCGATCCATCGTCGCGACCGTGATTTGTGCTCTGGTGAGCATTGGTCACGTTCCGGTGTGGATGCATGTTGCCGAATGCGAATGTCGAATTCGTACTGCGGTCGGCACGCCGACGACTGTGTTGGTCGGGCCAACACATGGTTGCCGCCATTGCGCCCGCGACCACTGCGAACCGACCGGAAGTCGCGACGATTCACCTCGACTGGATGTTGATGGATCTCAAAAGGGTGATTGCCCCGATTCCTGTGCGGTCTGTCAGCGATTGACGATGCCAAACGGCGTCGCGTGGGAGGTCCGAGCGGCTTCGTGTGGATGCCGATGTCTTGGCAGTCAGCAGGTTGTTTCTTCCCTCAAAGCTGAATCGCAGCCACTTAAGATTTCTCGCCCCCGCGGTCCACCGGTCTCCTCGCGCGAGACGTCTCTGGCGTGAACCGCACCGGCATCAATGTTGGTGTGCAGGCCTTAGCCGACCGCTGTCACTGCATCGCAGCGACATGGCATCACCTAAAGCCTAGACACCAACGGTTGTCGAATTCGTTTTCGCCTCTGCCTGCGCCGTTTCGGCCTGTTGTTTCCAGAGAAACCCGAAGCGTCGGCAAGGCAGATCGACAGACCGGTTCGTTGCCGGACCACGCACCAATTAGAAGATCTGTCCACGGCTAAGGCACGTTCTTGGGGTCGCCGTTGAGGCAGTTTTGTGACTCGCGCGCGGGATTGAGGTCGCTACTGCGCGGATGATTGACGAGCGACTCACTCATTTATTGAATCAGTTTTCTTTGGAGTAAACGAAGATGAATCGTTTCATCATCACATCGGCACGCATTTGCTTGGTTGGAGTGGTTTTTGCATTCGCGGGAAACGCAGCGGCGGACGTCGTGGAGTATTCGGCCGGACATTCCGATATCGGACTCGCGTATGAGGACGGGGAGCTTCACCTGCACTATCACTTTGGCAGCGACGCGATCCTGGACGGCAATCCAACGGGTGTCGTCGGGGGCGTTGAATATGATCCGAGTGAGGCGGTGGTGCGGGTTACCAATGACGCGTTGTACGCCGGCGGCGCTCCCGGTCCGATCTCCTTTCTCGGGTTGGACACCGGTGATCCGGTCTGGATCTTGCCACAAAGCAACGCCGGTGGGCTGCCGTTTCTCGGGATCGCGACCGAGGAGCTTGACGCACCGTTTAATTCGGCGAGCTTCGAAATGACTGGCTTTTCCGGCCCCGGCCAGTTTGCCTTGTGGCAGGGCGGATTTACACCGTCTGTATTTATGCAAACCAACGACGGGGTCATCGGTGGCCCCAGCGATACGTTGTCGATCGCAGGTGTCGGAAGTCACGACCACTACAACTGGGGCTTCACGGAAGAAGGTGTCTATGACATCCAACTCACTGCAACCGCGTTCAACAGTAGCTTGCCCGGCGGATTTGCGACCGACACGGGAACGTTCAGGTTTGTGGTCGGAAACGTGACCGCCATTCCAGAACCGAGCAGCTTTGCGGCAATCGCATTGGCCGCGACCGGCTTTCTCGTGAGGCGTCGTCGAGCCTAAACCTGTGCTCGACGGTGCTGTGCGGGGTATTGGAATCACGGACCACTGAATCACGGATCGGTGCCCATCAATAGAACAAGGAGATTCGAGATGAACTTTCACCCATTGCGTTCCTGCCGCAACGCTTTCACGCTGCTCGAGTTGCTCGTCGTGATCGCGATCATCGGTATTTTAGTCGCATTGCTGTTGCCGGCCGTTCAGACGGCTCGCGAGGCCGCGCGGCGGACCCAGTGCAGCAACAATATGAAGCAGATCGGCCTGGCCGTTCACAACTACCACGGCATGCATCGCTGCGTTCCGACCACCACGACGGGACCGGACTCGTCCGGCGGCAATTGTGGTAGCGGGTTCTACAGTTGGCTCGCGATGGTGCTGCCGTTTGTTGAACAAGGGAATCTGTATGACAAGATTGACTTCGACAGATCGCTCTCGGACCACTGCAACTTTCGCTATAGCAGCGATTACTTAAACTATGGCATCGGGCCCAATCATCCCAATGCGGACGCCGCCAGGACTCTGGTTGACACCTACCTGTGCCCATCGGACCCTGCGGGGGTGGTGCAATTTCACGACGGCGGCGAACAACTTGCCCCCGGAAGTTATGCCGCGAACGTAGGCTGGCCGATGCTCTCCTCTTGGCCCGGAGATAGCCGACCCTTGGAACGGCAAAATGGGGTCTTTGGCTTGTTCAACCCCTCGCAGCCGGAGCCCTGGCATGTCCCGAAAGTCAAGTTCCGAGACGTCACCGATGGATTGTCCAACACCGCCGCGATCGCGGAACGGAAAATCAGTGTGATCTTTGTCGTGCAGAGTCCGTTTGGTGGCAGCTATGTCTCCGAAGAGGTCGATGAGAACATGCAGTCCTTCTGCGGAAGCTCCATTCGTGCTCGATCGCTCGACCGCTGGGTGCCCTATTGCGGATCGGTGACACATGGCGATCCGGGTTACGTGAAGAAGCACGGGCATTCCTGGATCAGTGGCTGGACGTTTGCGGCCAACACCTACATGCACGTGATGCCGATCGGCGAAAGAAACTGCCATACCTATGGCGGTGAAAGCATTGGGAATAACCTGGTGACGCCGGGAAGTTACCATGTCGGCGGAGTGCATGTGCTGATGGCCGACGGGAGCGTTGACTTCCGCTCCGAATCCATCGATCTGCGTCTGTGGTGGGCGATGGGCAGCGGCAATGGGGGCGAGGTGCTCGCGAATCTGGAATGAAGCTCCTTCACATGGTTTGCAGAGGTTTGTTTGTTGCGGCGCTATTGATCGTGCCCGGTTGCGATTCAGATCCCCCGCCACCGCCGACGCTTGAGTGGCTTGAGCAACTCCTGTCGGTCGCATTTCCGACGGATTGCCGGGTGATTGGTGGGACAGAGTCGTCGGAGTCTTCGTCGCTTTGTCTGATCGTTAGCGCGGATCCGTTGCCGCTGCCGCCGGATCGCGATTCGAAGACGCCCTCTCGATCGAGTCGCGGGAAACGACCAGCAGGGACACCGTTTCCCGTCTCGGCGCTCTCCAACCTGCTGGCGGCTAGTGGAGTGTCGCCGGATGACGTGCCGCGGTTGTCCGACGATCGCGGAGCCAGCCATGTCGGTCAAGTCGGTGACTGGCAATTCACGTACCGCGAGGCAGCGACCGAAAGTGGCTGGTTGACTGCGGTTGAGTTGCATTCGCATCCGTCTGCGGGCAGATATGTCGTGTCGCGGGGGAATCAGGGGATGGCAGAATGATTCGGGGCAGAATGATTCGGGGCAGAATAATGGGGGGCAAAACGATGGGGGGCAAAACGATGGGGGCGAGATGATGGGGGGCGAGATGATGGGGGGCTCGCTGGGCAGCGTCGTTTTGTGCGGGGTTTGATCGACGACAAACGCACAGGGCCGGCAGGTGTGGCGCGACGTAAGTTGCTCCCTTGCTTGCGCTTCGGGCTTTTTCTGTGCTCTCCTCGCTAGCGCGTCGGGCTCGGACCGAGTTCTCTTCGCTCGTGCTGCGGGCTTGTCTGGTCATGTGCAATCGGATTGCAATGCGTTATCCTTCGGAAATGAACGCATTATTTCTGCTATTCGTCTACTGCGGCCTGATCGTCGTGGTTTCTTTGGCCGGCGGGCGGTTGTCGTCGTTGCTGCGGATGACGCACTTGCGGACCCAGTTGCTGATGAGCGGCGTCGGCGGATTGATGCTGGGAATCGCAATGTTGCACCTGATGCCCCACGCCGCGGAAACGTTGGGGTCGCCCGCCAGTGCCGGAGTCGGCGGGCTGGCTGGATTAACGGCCATGTTCCTGCTGGTGCGGTTGTTTCACACCCACGACCACAACGTGCCGGTGGTGGAAAACGGTGAAGACTCCTCTGCGGAAGGCGAGGAGATCGAGCCAGACGGACACCAAGTGAGTCACGACCATTTCTGCAGTCACGGACACGATCATGGCGATCCGACCAAGGGCATCAGTTGGTTTGGACTGTTCTTCGGATTGCTGCTGCACACCCTTGTCGATGGGATCGCGCTTTCGGCCAGCGTGATGGCCGAAGTCGAGCATGGGGCATGGCTGGGTTTGGGCGGAATCGGCACGTTCCTGGCCGTCGCGCTGCACAAGCCGCTCGATGCGTTTGCGATCACTTCGGTGATGAACCGTCAACATTGGTCCAGCACTGCGCAGTGGGTCGTCAACGTGATCTTTTCGTTGGCCTGCCCTGCGGGAGCGTTGGCGTTTTATTTCGGTGTCAGTGGGATGGTCGACAGTCCCAGTCTGCTGGGTTGGGGCCTGGCCGTCTCCGCCGGATTCTTCATCGGGATCGCTCTGGCGGACCTGTTGCCCGAAGTCGCGTTTCATGATCACGATCGAGGCAAGCTGACCGCGACTTTTTTGCTGGGAATCGCGATCGCCGTCGGTGTCGAGAACCTGCCCGGTCACTCGCACCAGCACGGAACGATCGGCAGCCAGCATGGTCACGAACACGGCGACCATGCCGATCACGACCATGCGGGGCACGACCATGCAGATCACGGGCATCACGACCACTAGCGCGTTGGTCCGTCGTTGATCATGCATTGATCAAATCTTCGGTCGCCTGCTGCGCGGCCGGCTCAAGCCCGTTACGGCAATGTGGAGCGATGTTTTCATTACTTTATGAGCCGACGGCGCTAGCCGCGGGCCTTGGATTGCCCGTCGAGACTTGTAGGGCCCGAGGCTAGCGCCTGCGGCTCTTGTAAGGCCCGAGGCTAGCGCCTGCGGCTCTTGTAAGGCCCGAGGCAAGCGCCTGCGGCTCAGTTTGTGATCGAAAGCTGATGTCAAAGCAGTGATGGACGGTTTCTGTAGGCCGAAGCGTGCCCCATCATTCTGCCCTGAATCATTCTGCAATCGCTTCTCTGGTTCCCACCAAACTGGCGGAACGCGGTGACTCGTTGGAGAGGTGGAAGATTGTCGCAGTCCGGTCGGCCGTAAAACGCATGTTTTCCCTTGCTCCGAAACCGACCGACCGGTGTTCCGCAACATCATGCGCCCGCCGGTAGCGGAGTATCGATCGCGTCACAACCCGATGCGGTCCGACGACGGTCGAGTGCAATCCGGCATTTCTTTGCAACAGAATACGTGCAATGCGGTTGCATGTACGATTGGCGCGATTGTTCAGCCAAATATAATCGCAATGCGTATGCAGATGCAGCTCTGTGTCGGAAGGAAAGGGGCGTGAGCAGAAGCCTGCAGCGACCCCACCGTTTTCATTCGCTGCTCCGTCATCGAAGCGTCATCACCCAGGTTGATCCTATGTTCCAAGCACTGCGTCACTCTCTGCGTCGCAAGAAAAGGCCCGCCAAGCAACAACAACGTGCCCGGCGCAAACACGCCCACCGCATCGAGTCGCTTGAAAAACGAATGCTGATGGTTGCCAATCTCCAAGCGATGTTGACGACCGAGCACGTTGATTTGAACATCGCCTCCGACGGCGAGCAGTGGTCGATCGGACCCCGCAATTCTTCTGCGCGCCCCGCAATTCAATACGCAAACGACGCCGCGGCAATGTACGTCGGTGCTCCGGCGGAAATGTCTCGGCCGGTCAACGCCGAGTATGACTTTATCGGTGTCGGCCCCGGTGAGAGTTTCTACCTGCTGCCGCAGCACCAGAACCCCGACCTGTTATTTCTCGGATTTGCATCCGGCGGGATCACCGACTCGCTCGATTCCTATGACGCATCCGGCGAGTCAAAGGGCCGCGTCTCCGCCGCAGTCGGTGAATGGATCAAGGTGGCATTGAGCGATGTCGCCCACACGAACCCGGATGGCACGATCGGCGATGGAGACCTTTCGATTTGGCAATCCGGCGTGTTCGGCGACGCGAAGGTTTTCATGTGATCGTTTGACGATGGCATCTCGAATCCCGATGGGGACGGATTGGACGTGACCGACGGCATTTCCGAAGACGATGCGCTGTGGATGTTAGATGACAGCCACTCGCACTACAATTTCGGATTCTCCAAACCAGGGCGTTATGAAGTCGATGTCAAGGTGTCGGGCTACTTCGGTGACGACGGTTTGGCGACGGCAAACGCGGCCGGCCTGAGCAAAAGCCAGGAGGTCACGCTGTACTTTTCCGTGATTAGCGTTGGGCAGCTGCAGTTTGGCGCGGACAGCTACGCGGTTGACGAAGACGCCGGGACGGCTTCAATCGACGTGATCCGCGGTGGAGGTAGCGACGGACGCGTCACGGTGAACTACGCGACCAGTAACGGCACGGCGGACGCGGGACAAGATTACACCGCGACCACTGGCACGCTGGAATTCTTGGACGGCGAAACGGTCAAGACCATCGCGATTCCGATTACCGAGGAGCTCGTCGGCGAAGGCGACGAGACCTTTCAAGTCACGCTCTCCAGCCCCACGCCGGCGAACATGAACGGCTACTTGGTCGACGTCGAAGGAGACGCCAACGGGTTGCTAGGCCAAACCACCACGGCCGTCGTGACGATTGCCGATGGTGCCGTCAATACTCCGCCAACGCTCGCCCAGATCGACGACCAGTTCGTCGCCAAGAACGGTTCGACGGGCTCGATCGCGTTGGTGGTCGGGGATGCCGAAACGGCGGTCGCGGATCTGGTGGTGACGGCGACGTCATCGAACACCACTGTGGTGCCAGAAGGCAACATCACGCTGGGAGGAAACGGAGCGGACCGCACGATCACGATCACGCCGGGCGCCGATCAGATCGGATCGACGACGATCACCGTGACGGTGACTGATGGGAGTGGTTTGCAAACGAGTGAATCGTTTGAGCTGAACGTCAGCGGTGGTCTCGTGCCCTTCGGTATGGCCTCACATTATGGCGGCGATTCGATGCAGCGATTGGCTGTCGCCGACTTCACCGGTGACGGAACCCCCGACGTCGTTTCTGTCGCGGGCTATGCCGGGTCGATGACCTTCATGGAGGGAATCGGCGACGGGGGTTTCCTTGCGCCCATCGGCATCAACGCCGATGCGGGACTGTTCGTGGGTACGTTCTCGACCACCGACTTTGACGGCGACAACGACCTCGACTTTATCATCGCGGAATATACGTTCGACACGGTGACGGGCGCTGCCACAGACGGCGAACTTGTTCTTTACCGCAATGACGGAGCGGGGCAGTTCTCACGAACGGTATTGCGTCAAGGGCTTCCCGCGGTCAACCGTAATGCAGCGGGAGATATCAACGCCGACGGCCGCCCGGATGTCGTTTATTCCAAGGGCAGCACGAGTCTGGTGCTGCAAACCCAAAACGCTGCGGGTGAGTTAGAGCCGGAAATCGTGCTCGCATCACTCTCCTCGAGAGCTTCGGTCGTGTTGGAAGACATCGACAATGACGGGGACTTGGACATCGTCGCGTCGGACAGCTCCGCCGGAACTCTGTTGGTTTTCGTCAATGATGGTGCCGGAAATTTTGGAACACCGCAGACGCTGACGGCCGAGGTGGGACGCCCGTCGCTGGAAGAAGTTGTCGACCTCAACGGTGACGGCAGGCCGGACCTGATTGTCAAAGAAGGCTCCTCGCCGACGGCCGGCTACTACCCGCAAACCGCTGATGGCTCGTTCGGCGGCCGCGTTGAATTGCCGATCAATGCCCGGACCATCGACAGCCTGAGTACCGCCGATTTCAATGGCGACGGAATCTTGGACGTCGGATTTACCAATCGTGACTGGGACGACGCCTATTCGTACTTTGACTTCAACGTCGGCTGGCTGTATGGAAAAGGTGGCGGCGGATTCGGACCTTCCATTGTCGCCCAACGTTTTGCATCGGTCTCGTACGATTTCGCCACCGCCGATCTGGACGGGGATTCGGACCCGGACATCGTGGCGGCTGTCCTGCAGGATCCCGGCGTCGCAGTGCTGCTGAATCAGTCGGCAGAGGACCCGATGCGATTCATCGCACCCGAGGCACGGACCTACACGGCTGGTGATCCCATTGATTTGCAGATCTTCTTCGGATTGCCGATCACGGTCACCGGGACACCCCGGATCGCGTTGACCTTGGGTGCCGAAACCGTCTACGCAGAATACGCCGCCGGTTCGGGAACCTCGACGCTTCAGTTCACCTACCAGGTTGCCGACACGGACGTCGATCTGGACGGCGTCCAATTGGCCAGCAACGTGATCGATCTCAATGGAGGCACGCTCAGCGATCCGTTGGGCAGTGACGCGGCGCTGCAATTCCCCACGACGGTGCTCGAAGGTGTCATCGTCAACGCGGTGGGGCCCGTGGTGGCACAGATCTCACGGATCGATACCACGCCGACCGAATCGGAGATGGTTCGGTTTCGCGTTGAATTCGCCGAGGCGGTTGAGGGGGTTGATGTGGTGGACTTCGATGCCCAAATGTTCGATGGAGACATTTCCGGAGCAACCATTGAATCGGTGACTGGTTCGGGTGACACCTATGAGTTGACGGTGTCGACCGGAACGGGAAGCGGCGTGCTGGCGTTAAGCGTGAAAGAGTCCGCCACGATCACGGACCTCCAAGGCGACCCGTTGGCCAGGGGGTACGTCGGTGGGGAAGTCTACACGTTGCGTCGATCAGCCCCAGGTCCCATCGATGTGTATTACACGAAAGGCCACGGCGACTATCGACCGGTGCTGAACGGTGGCCAACTCACCTACGTGCTGCACGGTGATCCGGCGGAAGTCCCCAGCGGCGAAGTGCCCAGCGATGAAATTTCCACCTACGTCGACTCGACCGGGATCGTCAACCGGCCGGAGGATCAGGCGTATGAGTTCCTGGGTGTGGGCGGAAACGAACCGCTTTACGTGATCCCGAATATCCAGTCGCCGACGCTTCCGTTCCTCGGCTTCAGTGGCGAAAGTGTTCCCGAGGGCGCGTTTGCCAGTTACGTGCCGGACCATCCGAACGTGACGTCCAGCAGTGCCAGACCGTACATCAAACTGGAAATGCTGGACGTGCGGAGCACCAGCGGTGGCGAATTCTCGATGTGGTCCAATCCGCCTTCCTGGAACCCGAGTGCGGGAGTGAGCGTCTACATGGCGACCAGCGACGGGATTAGCGATGCCGACGCACTGTTCCTTCGCGTCGGCAGCCACGGGCACTTCAACGTCGGCTTTAGCGAACCGGGCGTTTACGAAGTCGATGTGTTCGCAAGTGGATACCTGGACAACGACCGCAACGGCGAATACGACCCGCTGAAAGACAACTACATCGAAAGCGGTATCGTCACGATGGTGTTTGCCGTCGACACGCTCGGCGCGATGGATGATTCCTTTAGCGTCTACGAAGGCGAAACGCTGACCGGCGACGTATCGGCCAATGACGAATGGCACGCGGCGATGGGCGACTACGCGGCTTCCGTCGAAACCGATCCCGCCCACGGGACGCTATCGCTCGATGCCGACGGATCCTTCACCTACCAGCCGGATGCGGGGTTCACCGGAACGGACAGTTTCACTTACCGAGTGACCAACGAACGCGGCGGGTTCACCACTGCAACCGCGACGATCGGCGTCTCGGCGAATCGGCTGGTGCCGTTCGCGATGCCGCAGTACCACGGCGGTGCCTTTGCGAGCGGAACGTGGGGGCAGACGACGGGCGACTTCAATGGAGATGGCAACGTCGATTTGATTGTCGCGGGTGATCAACAAAACTCGCTCACCTTCATGCAAGGCAACGGCGATGGGACGTTCCAGGCCGAGCAGCTATTGAACCCGAACACAGACGTTCGTTCGCAAGGGCTGACGGCTGTCGACTATGACGGAGATGGCGACTGGGACTTGCTGGTTTACGAGTACAACCAGGCGACGGTAGACGGAACGGCCGACGAGGCCACGATCACCCTCTATCGCAATGATGGAGCGGCGAACTTCAGCCGCGAAATCCTGTTCGGCGGCCTCATTCAAGGCTATTGGATCGACGCGGGTGACGTGAACGGAGACGGCCGCGTCGATGTGGCCTACAGTGGGTATCGATATATTTCTTCGACGCGAACCATCGTCTCGGAGAAGGCAGTTGTGTTGCAACAGAGCGACGGAACACTAGGCGACAAAACGGTCCTCACCGACGATTACTATGGTGAATTCATCATGGAGGACGTCGATGGCGATGGCCACCAGGACGTCGTTTCGACAGGCAGTGTCTTCGACTCGACCACCTTCACTTCAACGAGCTACTTGCAACTCTTCCGGGGCAATGGTGACGGAACATTTCAATCGCCGTTGGACGTTAATTCGAATGCCAACCCCAAAATCTATCAGGTGATCGACCTGAACGGCGACGGGCTGAAGGATCTTCTCGTGTCTGATCGCGGCACGGAAAGCCATCTCGGCTATTACCCGCAGCTGGAAGGTGGAAGCTTCGCTGAGCGGGTAACGCTGACGCCCGGCTATCTCTATTCGCAACTTTCCGTTGCAACGGAGATGAATGGCGACGGCGTCCCCGACATTGTTAGCTATTCGTACAAAGGCGGTTATCAAGTCACCTGGTCTCCGGGGCTGGGTGGCGGAGCCTTCGGCGATCCCATCTTGGTTTCATCCGATGTCATCAACGGAGAGCTACACGTTGCCGACGTCGACAATGATTCTTACCCGGACATCATCAATTCGGGTGGATCCTCAGCAACGCGACTTGCGCCCGTCGGCATCTTTCTGAACAAGACGGGTGAAGATCCGATGGTGCTGTTGCCGCCGGCGGCGCGTACTCGGATCGGTGGAGACCCGATCGAGTTGCAGATTTACTTTGGTTTTCCGATTGAAGTGTCGGGAACGCCGCGCGTGCCGATTCAAGTGGGGGAAAACACGGTTTACGCGGACTACATCTCCGGCTCGGGGACTCCGTTTTTGAGTTTCCGCTACACCATCGCGGATACCGACATTGATCTGGACGGCGTGCAGCTTGCGGGCAATGTGATTGATCTGAACGGCGCCACGCTGACCGATCCGGTCGGCGGCGATGCCGTGCTCGAATTCCCCAACGTTCTGTTCGACGGCGTGTTCGTCAATGCGGTCGGCCCGCTGGTGCGTGGCATCACGCGGCTGGAGTCGACTCCGACAGATGTCGATTCGGTACGTTTTGAGATTGAGTTTGCCGAAGAAGTGACGAACGTCGATGCGAGCGATTTCGAAGTCGTCATGAACGCAGGCGACTTGGCGGGAGCGGTGATCGATTCGGTGACCGGTTCAGGCAATACCTACGTTGTCACCGTCTTGACCGGAACCGGTAGCGGTACGCTGGCGCTGAGTGTCAAAGATGACGCGAGTCTCACCAACATGGAAGGCGATCCGTTGGCTCGCGGCTATTTCGGCGGTGAAGTGTACACGTTGCGACGAGGGACACCTGAGCCGATTGAGCACTACTTCAGCGACCAGCACGCTGATTGCCGTCCGGTTTGGAACGACGGCGAGATGACGCTGGCGATTCACGGCGCAGCAGAGGTGATTCCCGGTGGGGAGATATCCAGTGACGCGATCTACACCTACGCCGACTCGAACGCTCTCGTTGAGCGACCAGACGACGCCGCCTACGATTTCGTCGGCGTCGATGCAGGCCAGTCGCTCTACGTGCTGCCGAGTTCTCAAGTGCCCGGGGTCCCCTTCCTGGGCTTCACCAACGGAGACATTCCCAGCGGTCTATTCGCCAGCTACGTGCCAGACGATCCACGCGTCACCTCCAGCACGCCGCGGCCGTACCTTCGCTATGAAATGACGGACATGCGCAGCAGCAGCGGCGGTGAATTCTCGCTCTGGTCAACGCCAAGCTCTGGACCGCGCGTTTACATGACGACCAGCGATGGCATCTCCAGCGAAGACGTTCTCTGGAGTTCCGGTCACCTCCATCGCAACCTCGGTTTTTCCAAGCCCGGGACTTACGAAGTGGACGTGTTCATCAGCGGCTATCTGGACGTGAATGCCAATGGCGTCTATGACGAAGGACTGGATCCCTATTACGAAAGCGGCATCCAGACGATGGTGTTTGCCGTCGATACGCTCGGCGCGACGGACGATGTCTTCTTCGTCGCCGACGGTGAAACGCTCGGTGGAGATGTGTCGGTCAACGACGATTGGCATGCGTCGATGGGTGACTATACCGCCTCGGTCGAGACTGACCCAACCAACGGAACGCTGACACTCCATGCCGATGGTTCGTTCAGCTACCAGACGCACGCCGGATTCACGGGCACGGACAGCTTTACGTATCGCGTGACCAATCAACGCGGTGGGTTTACAACCGCAACGGTGACGTTGGCCGGAACGCACTCTCCCATCGTCAATGACGATTCGTATTCGGTTGACGAAGACGGGAGTTTGACCGTCGGTGGCGACGGAGTACTGGGCAATGACGTGGACGCCGATGGGGATGTGCTGAAAGCCGCACTCGTTTCTGCCCCATTGCACGGCTCGTTGGTGCTAAATCCCGATGGCTCCTTCGAATATGTCCCCGAGGCCAACTTCTTTGGGACGGATTCATTCACCTACACGGCGACCGATGTGCAGTACCAGGTCACCGCATTGGGAACGCTGGGCGGGAATACCAGTTTCGCGCTGGATGTCAACAATCTGAACCAAGTCACCGGCAATTCCGGAATTGTTAGCGGTTCGAGCAACCCGCTGCACGCGTTCCGCTGGACCGATGGCGAGCTCATCGATTTGGGAGTGGTTGAAGGGACGGGCGACAACAACTTCAGCCGCGGATACGCGATCAATGATGCAGGAGTGGTTGTCGGCGAAAGTGACAACAGTGCGTCGAAGGCCTTCCGCTGGGAAAACGGCGTGATCGCGAATCTCGGGACGCTCGGCGGAACGTCGGCCGTTGCCAGCGACATCAATAATCTGGGCCAAATCGTCGGCAGCAGCAGCAACGGGGCCGCGACAAAACCGTTTGTCTACGTCGATGGATTGATGTTGGAGCTTCCGACGATCGCCGGCAATGCCGCATCGACCGGCCGCGCTTGGGGGATCAGCCCCGATGGACGATTCATCGTCGGAGTCACGCGTGCCGACGATGCCGAATTCCTTTCGCACGCGAGCCTGTGGCAGCGCCAAGCCGATGGAAACTATACCGTCGTCGACATGGGCGCGCTGATGGACGAAGACCACTACAGCTACGCCCATGCGGTCAACGATTCCGGAAATGCGGTCGGTGCCTCCGTCGTCGGAACCGTTTCACCGACCAGCTCGACCAGCTTGTACCACGGATTCGTGTACCACGATGGGGAAATGGTCGACGTTGGGTCTCTCGGTTACCATCCAACCTACGTTCATAGTGAGTTGAAGGACATCAATGCGACCGATCAGTTCGTCGGTTCGGTCACACGTTTCTACAACTTCGCTGCCTTCGGCGGTGCCGCCGTCCTGGGGGAACTGGTTGCCGGCCAGACGGCGATGATCGATCTGAATCAATTGGTCGACCAGGGCTCGGGATGGACCTTCTTGAGCGCCGAGGGGATCAATGATGGACGCAGTATCGTGGGCTACGGAACCTTTGACGGGATGTCGCGGGCCTTCTTACTCACACCTGTCTCGGCACGCGATGACGAGAGTATCTTTGGCAACGTCGCGACCGTGACGATTGACGTCAATCCGCAGCCCGATGCTCCGGTGGCCGTCGACGACGCCTATGTCGTCGGACGTGGCAGTTCGGTTCACGGCAACGTGTTGTTCAACGATTGGGATGCCGACGGTGATCCGCTGGTCGCTGAACTGGGGGCGACGGTGATGAAGGGGAACCTGAGCTTTGCGGCCGACGGATCGTTCGTCTACACGCCGTCGTCGGGCTTCGACGGTTCGGATAGTTTTGTCTATTCGGTGCGCGACGGCAGCGGTGCTGTATCGACGGCGACGGTTGTGATCGGCGCCGCCCAGCACAGAACATTCGACACCATGTTGTCCGGGGGCCACGCGGACATCGGTTTGGCACTCGGCGAACACGACCACGCAGATGATGACGGTCATGATCATGGCCACGACCACGGTCACCACGACGAAGATCCGCGGTGGAATCTTCACATCCATGACGAAGAAAACGATGCCGAACACGATCCCGCCGACGCGTTGTTGTACGTGGGAATGGGAGGCTACACCCAGCGTACCGGTGAGATTTCGGCACCCGAATTCGACTTCCTGGGCGCCGCAGGGGACGAGTTCTTCTATGTCCTGCCAGCGATTGAAACGCCCGGACTATTGTTCTTAGGATTGGGCACCGAAGAAATCGCCGAAGGGACGCTACTGGACGGGATCGCCCGCTTGCAACTCAAGAGCGTCAACGGTCCCGGAGAGTTTTCGCTTTGGGAAACCGGGCCAGAAGGTGTACGTGTTCTGATGGCGACGTCGGACGGAACGAACCACGCCGATCATGTCGTTGTTCAAGAGCACGCTCATCGCCACGTCAACTATGGATTCTCCAAATCCGGCTTGTATGAGATTACGGTTCAAGCGACCGGGACCCTGGCCGATGGAGACACCCTCGTCAGTGAAGATGTCACCTACTTCTTCCAGGTCGGAAACACCGTGTCTGAGATCGATGTGGCGGGTGGTCAGCAACAACGCTCCTTCGTCCGCAGTTTGGATCTGACCTTTGCGAGCGACGAAGGGCTGAGCGAGATCGCCGATCAGCGTCGCATTCGATTGACCCAGTACGACGTCAATGGTGAGAACGGGTTCGACGTACTTGATCCGGCCAGGATCCCCGCGCTGTCCGTTGCCGGAAACGTGCTTCACCTGGACTTCGGATCGCACGGGATCGGTGGGAACCGTTCAACCACCCTGGGCAACGGCCTTTACCGAGTGTCCGTCGATGTCGACGGAGATGGAGCTTATGACGTCGATAAGTACTTCCATCGGTTGTTCGGAGACGTCGACGGCGATGGTGCGGTGAGCCAGTCGGACCTGGATCAGATCATCGCCGCCATCGGGACAAATGATCCCGAGTCCGATGTCGATGGAAGCCGCCGTGTCAACGCGATCGACCGAATTCTCGCGTCACGTTCGCTCGGACAACAGTTGGCCGATGGAATCGGGCTGGATGACTGACCGCAATATCAAAACATTCTCTACGAGGAACAACCATGTCAATTCGAAACTGCATTTGTTGCATCACGACCCTGATCGCCTGTGTCTTCATCAGCACGGATTCGGCTGCGGAGATCGTGATTGCATTTGAGCCACAAGTGGCGATCAACCAGGGTGAAACCGGGCAGCTTGACGTCTTCATTCGAAGCACTGCTGCCCAAACCGACTTTCTGGGCATCTACTCGGCGAAGTTCCGAATCACGCCCATCGCGGGCGGCGGACTTTCATTCCTGGATCCTCCACGGGATGCGCACTACGGCGATTCGAATTACATTTTTGCCGGCACGACGCACGATGGTCTCTCAAGCACGGTGACCGCGCCGAACACGATTGTCGCCGGCGACGGCACCATGGGGCCGGCCGGTGTGGTGGAGGTGACCGCCGAAAATCGGCTGTTGGTCACGCTCGATTTTGATACGTCTCAGGCAGCCGTGGGCTCGCAATTTCAAATCTCGATGGTCGATGACGCCGACACCGACTTTCTGGATGACGGGTTCGCATCGCTGCCGATCGCCGCCGAGTCCTTTTCCAATTTTGGGACGGTCACCATCACGGCAATTCCCGAACCGTCCGGTTTCGCCGCGTTGGGGTTCGCGGTTTCGGGAATGACGCTGTTCCGACGCCGTCGCCGTAACAGCCTGTTGATTTAATCGTTTCGTGCCGGAGCTCGCGGAAAAGGCGGGGTTATCGAGCGGAGGCTTGGCGGCGGTGAAAAACGTCATCGAAGAATTGATGGATGGTTTCGGAAAGCTCGACGATTCATTGCACGGTGGCGAGCCCGCGAATGTGGATGAAATATCCGACGTGATTTCGGAACAGTTCACCAGACTCCAGGCGGTGCTATGAGCCGGTCCTACCGTTTACCCCTCCCGGGAGTGCATCGGTTTCCGGCGATTTACTCAATGCAGCGGAGAATCGATCCGATAGGTACTTGCAAGCTGTTTGCATCTGCGATAATTTGGCTTGTGTGATGCACTCCGGTGGGAAGGGCTGTACGACGTCCATGCTGGGGTGTCGCATTGAGTTCCGCGGACGACGGCCCGGAAGGGCCATCGTACAGAGAAGATCGTACAGAGAAGATTGAGCGTCCGACGTAGGGCGGCCCCTTGAGCCGCCTAGGATCGCTGCGCCGCGGCGATCGGGAGTCGCCATAAGGCGAAACACCAACGGTTTTCGATTAAATGAAGGATTGTCAGTGAGTCGCGAGTTGTGTGTGATTGATGTCGTCTCGGCGGGACCGACGGGACAACCTGCTCGATCGGCTTGGATCGGGTGGAGCGATTGGGCCGGGATGGTCGCCTCGATCGGGTGTGCGATTCACTGCGCCGCGATGCCGTTCGTGATCGCGTATTTGCCGGCGTTGGGGCTAAGCTTTCTGGCCGACGAGGCGTTTCACCAATGGATGGCCGTTGGTTGTTTTATCATCGCCTTGACCGCGTTCGTGCCCGGATTCCGGAAACACGGACGGTTGAAGCCGGTCATCATCGGCAGCGTCGGACTGGTGCTGATTTCGGTTGCCGCCTTCGGGTTCGCCGGAGAGTGCTGTGCGAGCTGTGAAAGCGAAGTGGTTTCAGCTCCGATGGACGCCACGAGTGTTTCAGGCGATTTGGCTTTGGCGACCTCCACGGAGGTCTGCACCGACGCCTGTTGCCCATTCTGTGCGGCCGACGATCACGCAGCCCATCCCGACCCGGTGTTGGCCGGTTTGAACCCTTCCACGCCCCCGACGCTGCCCGCTTGGGTGGGGCGATTAATGCCCTGGATCACTCCGTTGGGCGGGTTTGTGCTCGTACTGGCGCATCTGCTCAACCAGCACTACGGCTGCTTGTGCGGGTGCTGCGAAAAAACGGCCGCTTCCCACGAGTAGGCGACCGCGGCTCAATTCTCAGGTTGACGATGCGGTGCGAGGGTCGCCGCGTTCTTTGGAATCCGCGGGTCGGAAAAGCGAAGGGGTGCAGTGCGCCGACCTCGGATTGGACGGCGAATGTCCGGTCCGATCCAGCAACGCCGGAGAATTTGATTCGGCCCAGGGCATTGGTGGTTTTCGGTGGAGTGTTTGGTACGTGAATTGCCTCGCGAAGAGGATCCGTCACAAATACCAAAGCACGCCAAACAGAGAAATCCAGTAATCGATGGCCGTTTCACCGCAACACCCCACCGAAGGCATTTTGGACGAGTTGGACGATGCGGCGGAGCATCATGATCCGCTGACGTTCGGCGAAGTGATGGATATCCTTGGCCAGCATTCTTTCGCGCCGTTGTTGCTGGTCATTGGTCTGGTCATGGTGGTACCAGGTCCGGCGGATATCCCTGGAGTCCCCGTTATTCTCGGCTTGCTTGTCATTGTGGTGGCGGTGCAAATTGTGATGTACCGTGATCATCTTTGGATTCCGGACTGGGTGGAACGTCGAAAGGTAAGCGCGGAGCGCGCTAAGAAGATGATCTCATGGGTCCGCAAGCCGGCCCATTGGATGGATCGAGTTACTAAACCAAGGTACCAATGGCTCATGCGACACGCCGGAGCGTCGTTGGTCGCCGTCGCGTCGATCCTGATTGCCATGACAACTCCCGTTTTGGAATTCATTCCATTTAGTGCGAACTTGGCGGGGGGCGCTATCGCCGCGTTGGCGGTTGCGTTGTTGGCGAAAGATGGCCTGGTCGCCGCTTTTGCGATCGTGTTGTCGCTGGCAACGGTCGGTCTGGTGGCATTTCAGCTGATAGGAAGCTGAATAGCCAGACAGCGTGGAAGAGGGCTGGTCAAATTTCGTTCTGATTGGTCCTTTCGCGGTCAGGTAGTGAATGGACGTCAGGCTTCTGCGATCGAAAAGGCTCCGGGTTTGTCAGTTTTGGGTTGACAGGCAGGATGCCAGTCCTGCGAAAGTTTCCCTCCGGTGCGGATTTGGCATGACAATCGCATTACAGCGGGCAATGCACTCGGGTTGAGATTCACTTCACCGAGCTTTTGGGGAACCGATTTGTTTGGAATTATTCATGAACCGCCGGCCGTCTTCGTTGCGTTTGCCTGACTACAAGCCGTTCTGGCCGCGCGCGACTCGTCCCTTTCTGGCCGGCAATACCCTGGGCGGAATGTTGCAGACCGTGGGGAACAAATTCAGGCCGACGCCAGAGTCTGCGCTTGATCGGTTCGATTGCACGTCGATCGAGTTGCCGATCCGAGACGGTTCCGGCGATATCTTGGCGGGCGATTTCTATCGCCCCGACCATCCGGTAGCGGATCGTCCGCTGGTGGTCTTGCTGCATGGCCTGGGCGGGACATCGCAAAGTGATTACATCGTCAGCGCGGCGCGACTGCTGTGCGATGAGGGCAACCGTGTCGTTTGCCTCGATTTTCGTGGATGCGGAGACGCCGATCCGAAGTCGGATGGGATTCACCATCCCGGTCGCACCGGCGACTTGAGCGCGCTGATGCGAGCGGTACAGCGTGATGACTGGGCGCAAGGTGAACTTGACGATGGAGTCGTTCTGGTCGGTTTTTCGCTCGGCGGTAGCGTGCTGTTGAAGTTTCTCGCCGAAGAGGACATCGATCGTCGAGTCGTGGGCGCTATAACGGTTTCCGCGCCGCTTGATTTGCGTTCGACCGCGCTCAACCTGTCCAAGCCGTCGGTCTGGCCGATCCAAAGGTATTTGTTGCGTCGGATGAAGTCAGAGGTATTGGATGGTCCGGCGGATTTGACGGACGATGAATGCGCTGCGATCCGGCAGGCACGCAGCGTATGGATGTTTGACGAAACGTTTACCGCCCCACGCTGCGGATTCGCATCGGTGGAAGAGTACTATCGAGAAAACTCCGCCGGCCCGCTTCTGTCCGAGATCGACGTCCCCACCCTGTTGATCTTCGCCGAGAACGATCCCGTTGTCAGCACGAACGACTATCGGCAGTACGACGGAAAGGGTAATCAAAAGCTGCATCGCGCGATCGTGCCCGATGGCGGTCATGTCGGGTTCTATGCCGAACAAGGCTCATTGCCGCACGCCACACTGCGCTGGCACGAGAGTTGTATCGCGAGCTTCTTGGAACAACTGACTCTCAATCCAAATTCGTCGCCAGACGCGGGCCGTACAGAAAAGGAGATGAAGCATGCCAAAGTGGAGAGAAAAAGACAGGCGGCAATACGAACACATCAAAGAAAGTGAATTGGATCGCGGGAAAGAAGAAGAATCGGCCAAGGAAGTTGCCGCTCGCACCGTCAATCAACAGCGACGAATCGAGGGGCGTACGCCTAACCGGACGACGCAGGGGACGGGAAACCCCAACTCCAAGCTCGAAGACCGGACGGTCGACCAGCTACAGAATTTGGCTTCCGAACTAGGCGTCAAGGGGCGCAGCAAGATGAACAAGGCGGAATTGATCGACGCGATCCGGAAGACGCGTGGCATCCCGAATCAAAGGTCTGCATCGTGAGTGGTGGTTGATTGACCATTCACAATTGGATTACCGAGATGATTGGATGCAACGATGGATAACGCCTTCATCGCGTCGCTGTGCGACGCAGTGGAAGGACCGCCGCTTTTCGATTGGGGCGGGGCGAGCGGTGGGGACGATCCCACCGCAAGGGATTTGACAACCAATGCAACTGTAACGGAGGGATTTCTGGATGTTTGTCCAAGAAACTATTTTGACCGATGGCATCGCACAACTTTCCTATCTGCTTGGTGACACAGACTCCGGCCGCGCCGCGGTGATCGATCCGCGAACCGATGTCGAGATCTACGAACAACTCGCGCGGAAGCACGGCCTGTCGATCACACACATTTTCGAAACGCACATTCACGCCGACTTTTTGTCGGGAAGCCGATCACTCGCCGAGCGGGTCGGCGGGGCTCAAGTTTTCCTCAGCAGCGACGGTGCCGATTACCGGTTTGACGGTCAGGGTGTTACCGACGGAGACGTGTTCGATTTCGGCTCGTTTCGCTTGACGGCCCGACATACGCCCGGACACACGCCCGAGCACATGACGTTCGAGATTTGTGAGAGCGATCGCCCCGACACGCCGTGGGCGGTGTTTACCGGAGACTCATTGTTCGTCGGATCCGCCGGGCGACCGGACTTGCTCGGCGAAGGCCAGACCGCGGAGTTGGCCGAGGCGTTGTACCACACGCTGTACGACTATTTTTTGAAACTGGACGACTTTGTGACGGTCTTCCCAGGGCACGGGGCCGGTTCGGCCTGCGGGGCAGCCATCGGTGATCGGCTGCAGAGTACGATCGGGTATGAACGGCGGACGAATCCGTTCCTTCGCTATCCCGACCTGGAATCGTTTTGTCGCTTCGTGGTCGACGAAGCGCCTCCCGTTCCTTGGCACTACCCGCAACTAAAGAAGGTCAATGCGGCCGGGCCGGAGATCATGGATCGCTTGCCAACCCTGCCGGCTCTGCCGCCGGAGAAGTTCCGCCGCGTGGCACGCGAGCCTGGTGTGCATGTGTTGGACACACGGTCGATCCTGGCGTTCGGGGGCGGTCACGTGCCCGGCGCGATCAATATCGCGGGGCGTTCGGAGTTGTCGGCGTGGGCCGGTCAAATGTTCGATCTCGATCAACGTTTGTTGCTGGTCGTCGATAGCGAAGAGGACCTGGATCGGATCCAGCGGTTGCTGGTCCGGACCGGTCATTGCAGCTTCGCGGGGTATCTGAGCGGCGGGATGAAGGCGTGGGAAACCGCCGGGCTGCCGCTGGAGACGTTGGAGCAGATTCCTGTCCAGCGATTGCGCGAGTTGCAGGTCACCGATCAGGGGCTGACAATATTGGATGTCCGCGGGCCAGACGAGTGGAAAACCGGGCACATTCCCGGCGCGAAACACTACTTCGTCGCCGACATGCGCGAGCGGATCAATGGTCTGGACAAAGAGGCACGCTACGCGACCTACTGTGCCAGCGGGTACCGCGCCAGCATTGCAGCGAGTTTGATGAAGGCACGTGGTTTCCGCGATGTCAGTAATGTACCGGGAAGCTGGAGTGCGTGGTCGGCCGCCGGCTTCGCGAGTGAAAAACCGGAGGAGGCAACCGCATGATGATTCAAACTATGTCATTCTTGATCGTGGCCAACGTCAATCCGTTGGAGTATTCCGGTCCGGCATGGTCGCCCTACTTGGTCGGCGCGCTGATCGGGTGCCTCTCGATGTTGACGTTCTATTTTTCAAACAAACCGTTGGGGGCGTCGACCGCTTACGCACGCGTCGCCGGAATGTTGGGCAATTTGGCTGCGCCGCAACACACCGGGCGGCTCAAGTATTTTCGAGACAATCCGCCGAAAGTCGGCTGGGAACTGATGCTGGTCTCGGGCGTCATGTTCGGCGCGTTTGCGGCGGCCTGGAGCGGCGGCGAATTGACCGGGCGGCTGTTGCCGCTGATGTGGCAAGAACGCTTCGGCGTCGACAGCGGGTTGTTGCGAATCGTTGTCGCGTTCTTGGGTGGCGGTCTGATGGCTTTCGGTGCGCGGATGGCCGGAGGCTGCACGAGTGGCCACGGGATCAGCGGCACGCTGCAGTTGGCTGTCGGTTCGTGGATTGCAGCAATCTTCTTTTTCATCGGCGGCATCGTCACCGCGATGCTGATGTTCGCCTGATAGGCAGCCTACGACCCATTGGAGATTTAGCATGTCGACGATCACTGATAAATCGCAGGATACTGCGACGCCCCACTCGGAACCCCATCACGAAGCCCAGGACGAGAATCCGGTTTCCGTTTCCGCGCCGACGAAGTCACTGATGCTGGGACTGTTGTTTGGAATCATCTTCGGTTTCTTGCTGCAAAAAGGTGGCGTCGCGAAATACCACGTGTTGATCGGGCAGCTGCTGTTGGCGGATTTCACCGTCGTGAAAGTGATGCTGTCCGCTGTCGTGGTCGGAATGTTGGGGATCTATTCGCTTCACCGAGCAAATCTGGTCGAGTTCCATATCAAGCCGACGCGGCTGGCCTCGAATGTCATCGGTGGTCTGTTGTTCGGTTGTGGTTTTGCGTTGTCCGCGTACTGTCCCGGCACGGGAGCTGCCGCGGTAGGACAGGGGAATTTCGATGCGATCGCGATGATGGCCGGAATGGTCGCCGGCTCCTACGTGTTCGCCGAAGCATCCGGCTGGATCAGTCGTCATTTGGATCCGATCGGAGACAAGGGCAAGTTGACGTTGATGGACCTGTTGCCGCTCGGGCGAACTGCGATCACATTCGGCACGGCGGCATTGTTGGTGGTCGTGCTGGTCGTGTTGGAGTTCACGACGACGCGGTAGTTTCGCGGGCGTCGCCTCGGCGTCTTGTATCCGACAGCACGGAGGTATCGACGGTGCCGCCGGATGTTTCGCCATCGTGGCACCTCGCAGCGATCCGCGATCATCGCCGATCGGTGGTCGCTAGAGACGTTTTCCGGGGGCGATCTCGATCTTTCTGGCGGACAGGAACTGCAATTAATCATTCAGCTCACATCGCCATTGTTTCTCCCCGATTAACAGGTCAATACAGAGTAGGGAATGACCATGTCAGACTTCACCGTTCACACGATCGAATCCGCCGGCGAAAGCAAGCCGATGTTGGAAAAGAGCCAAAAAACGTATGGGTTTGTGCCCAACTTGCATGCCGTCATGGCGGAATCGCCGGCACTGTTGGCGGCCTACCGCTCGGTCGCGGACATTTTCGATACGAAAACCGATTTGTCGCCGACGGAACGCCAGATCATCGCGATGACCAACAACCGGCTGAACGGGTGCACCTATTGCATGGCGGCGCACACGTCGATCATGCAAGGGTTGAAGGTCCCGCAAGACGTGATCGAATCACTTCGAGACGGAACCCCGATTGCCGACCCGAAACTGGAGGCGTTGCGCGTGTTTTCCGAGCAGGTCAATCAAAAACGCGGCTGGGTGGACGATAGCGACATCAATGCCTTGCTTTCTGCCGGATACACCAAGCAGACGGTTCTGGACGTGATCGTGGGGACTGCGTTCAAAGTCCTGTCCAATTACACCAATCACATCGCCGACACGCCGTTGGACAAGCAATTTGCAAAGAACGAATGGAATGCAGACGCACAGCCGGCAACGTGAAGTCGCCGGCGACCGATGATCCAGAATTGTAGAACATCTGTTGGAGGTGTTCGGGCATCAATGAGACGATGGTTTTTTGAGGCACGTAAACGCCATGAACCACATCGAACGCTTTTTGGCGTCAAACACCTACGCGGTCGCGGGGGCATCGACGCGTCGCGAGAAGTATGGCAACAAGGTCTTCCGCGCGCTCCTGGCGTCCGGCCGTGAGGTGTTTCCGCTGAACCCGGCTCAGGATGAAATCGAGGGGCACCGCGCATTCGCCACGATCGCGGACCTGCCGGTGGTCCCCGACGCGCTTTCGATCATCACGCCGCCGGTCGTCACCCGCAAAGTCGTTGCCGACGCGATCACCGCTGGCGTGAAGCACATCTGGATGCAACCCGGTGCCGAAGACGAACAGGCCAGCAAGGCGGCCCGCGACGCGGGCATCAACGTCATCGACGACGGCAGTTGTATTCTGGTGTTGTTGGCACGGATGTAAGTGTTGATGTCTAGCCATTAGCCGCCCATTGCCGCTGCGTCGCAGCGATGGGAATCGCCTGAAGGCTAAACACCAACGATTGCTCCCCTTGGGGCAGCCTTGCCCGAAACCAAGTTGCGGCCAAAGCCTGGCTGGACAGCGCCACTTTGGTCAAGAAACACCGTGAATCGCCGGTCGAACGTAGCTACCTTCGCCAGAAGGTGGATTCCCAGGGTTCTCCACGCTCTGGCGAGCGTAGCTACGCCTAAGTGGCGCTGTCCAGCTAGGCATCGTCCCTAATGTCCGGCAAGGGTCGTATGTGGTAGCGGAATTGGCCAAAAATTTCGGCTTCTCCCGTGTGGACTGCTGCGAGTCGAAAGCTTCGGCGGCTTCCGCTACGGGATTAGGCCCAAGGCCTAGTCACTCAGATGGTCCTGCGCATCTTTTAGCTGTTGTATCAGCCGTTCCTTGCGGGCGTTCAATTGTTCGACCGTCGGTCCGGTCGTATCGTCCGATGCATCCGGCTTCGCTGCCAATTCGCGATCGATCAGGTCGATGGCGTGACGAATCTGTTCGACCGAAGCGGCTTCTTCGGCCTTGTCAAACGCCACGTCCTCCGCTTTCGTCACCATGGGGCGGGCCATCTTTAGTGTCGGCTGGGGGATAAACTGTTTGTCGTCGGGAATCGCTCGCGTGTTCATGAAGGTGGGTGAAACGATTTCGATATCCGCGGCGTGCAACGCATCGAGCACGAATTCCGCCAATCGCGAACGCGCCGAAATCAGGCTTTTGACATCCTCCAACAGCCCCGCGACACGATAGGTGATGGAGAAATCGCCCAATTGTCTTACGTGGACGAAACAATCCGTCAGCCCCGATCGACTGGCCGCATCACACATCACGCGCGAAACGTCCCGGTGGGAGATGTCATAGCCCAAGGATACCTCCATCGTGATGATGGTCCCGGAAGAACGCACGACCTTCATCGGTTGGGTCACCATGAACAGATTGGGCACCGTCACCAGATCTCGCAATTCCGTTTGAATTTCCGTATGCAGCAAGCCCATCTCGGTGATTCGTCCGGTCAAATCTGCGACGGTGATAAAATCTCCTGGACGGGCGCTGCCGACGGCCTTCATCATGATCCCGGCCAGAATGTTGCCGATGAACGTGGTCGAAGAGAGCGCAATCGCGGCACTGAACAAGATGCCGATCAAGCTGAGCAGTTGGCCGCGCGTTTCATCGCTGACCGGCAGCGCCAGAACGACCAACAGCAAACCGGCGAACGTCAGCGCCAGCATGATCAACTGGAAGCGAAACTGCGCCTCCGGATCATCTTTCCAACGCCGTTTGAGAATTCGGTCGACCAGAAACAGTCCGACCAGAACGAGAGCAATCGTCACCAGCAACGGAACGAAACCCGAGACGTCCAGGAGATATCGCTGTAGGATTTCCATAATTGGGAATCTCGGTTGGACGGGCTGATGGCACCGAAACTGGTACCGACAAGCCGTCATTGATTGACCAGCCACGGTCGCAGCATGATACCGCGGCGGAAGAAAACTGTAATCGAATTGATCGCTGTCGTCAGACTTCTCATCCCAAGCATTCGACCGACAAACGTCCCCCTCTCTCTGGCTGCATGATCAAGCAAATCAGTCGCGATGGCATGGTTTTCCCCCGGATTTGTGGGGGAAAGGTGCTGGGGATGAGGGACAGCGACCCAAAAAAATGCACCGATCAGCGGCGGACAACGACGATCGTACCCTGTAAATCCAGAAGTTCGGCATCTCAGCTGCACTGACACTTTTGCTGCCTCCCCCTCATCGTAGAAAAATCGGCTTTACCCGGACGACCCGATCGCCGATAACAAAAATGATCGGTTCTCGACCAGGAATCCTCACGTGAACGCCTCGTGCAATTTCATCACCGTCGCAGCGATGTTGCTGCACTCGATTCTCGGGTGCAGTTTCCATCACGCGTGCGCCGGTGTACCGCACGAGCACGGACAACGGGAATCGGTGCTCGAGGCGGACGCCTGCGCCGAACACGGCTGCCATCAACACGACCATGCTCCCAAGCGGGGGGGCGGCTGCCAGGATTCTTCGTCCGCTGATGCATTCGGCGCAGGGGCTTCTGTCGCGTTGTCGTGGTTGGCGGGCGGGCAACGCTGCTGTCCGAAAACGCCCTGCCGACAGGGTGATTCACCGTGTTGCTCGGTTGTTCAGTGCAGTTACCTGACTTCCAGCGGCATTGCATTTTCGCTGGAATCGGTCCAAGTCCCCCATGCGTGGGCTGGCGCCGACGCATCGCGCATCGGAACCTCACGCCACGGGTGCGCGAACCAACCACTCAGACCCCTCTGGTTACCGGACGACTCGCAATCCCGGTGCGCGCTGCACTGCTCTTGGCAGATTTGATCACGCGATCGACGTCATTGCGTTCGATCCTTTTTGCCATTTCTGTCGCCGCTGATGTCAGCAACGCATTGCGGTGATCCGCCGCGTTGGATTTCGCTTCAACGCGGACGAGCTCCCCTGTTTGGAAGCCACACCATGCCTGGGTTAAACCTTTCGCCTGCGCGCGTTCGTACCGTGTCGACGACGGTCGTCGCAATCATCGTGACCATCGCCGTCGGTGTTTGGGTGACCACCACACCGATGCTGGGGATTGGTAAAGACAATCGTCAAACGGTGGATGATCACTCGGATCATGCAGATCACGAAGGCGACGCCCACCAAGGTCACGACCACGGCCACGAGGGCCACTCCGACGCCCAGTCGATCGAATTGAGCAAGCAAGCACGCGCCAACCTGCGGCTGCGCACATCACCGATCGAGGTGAAACCGTACACGCAATACATCGAAGTCCCCGGTGTGGTGACGCAGTGGCCGGGACGAACGCACATCGCGGTCACATCGCCGCTGACGGGAGTTTTGAATTCAATTCTGGTTTCCCGAGGCGAGTTGGTCCAAAGCGGTGCACCGCTGTTCACACTTCGGTTGACCCACCAAGACCTGGTCAACACGCAGGAAACGTTTCTGACGAAGCTTGGTGAATTGGACGTGGAACAGCGGGAGATCGATCGGTTGTCGTCGATCGCCACTTCAGGCGCGATCGCCGGAAAAACATTGCTCGCACGCCAGTACGAACGCGACAAATTGATGGCAGGTGTGCGTGCGGCTCGGCAGGCGATGTTGTTGCACGGATTGACGGAAAACCAAATCAAAGAGATCGAGCGCACGCGGGTTTTGATTCGTGAGATCACGGTCTACGCTCCGCTGATTCACGAAGACGACTCGTTGCACCACGAATCGCTCGGCGACGCAAACGATCGTCTGTCGGAATCGTCCCCACATCGATACGCGTCGCTTTTGCAGCCACCGGCCGTGACCGAGGACCATCGGCACGTGGACGCAGAATTCTTGGTCACCGAGTTGCTTGCTCGCCGTGGGGAATCGGTTGCCGCGGGCGACGAATTGGCTCAACTCTCAGACTTCAGCAAGGTGTTGATCGAAGGCCAAGCGTTTCAACGCGACGGAAAAGCCTTGCGAGATGCGGCCGATCACGGCGCGAATGTCCAAGCGGTGATTGAATCGTCCGGCGAAGGGCCGGAGCTGATCGACGGGCTAAAGGTGATCTACATCGGAACCGAAGTGGATCGCCGGTCGCGCGCCCTGCCGTTCTACGTTTCGTTGACCAACAAGGTCGAACGGACCGAGCAGCACGGTGAGAAACGCTACATCAGCTGGCGTTACAAGCCTGGCCAGCGGCTGACCGTGCGGCTGCCTGTTTCACAGATCGACGACGCAATCGTCGTCCCCAAAGACGCCGTGGCCGAGGAAGGTGCCGAGCGTTATCTGTTCGTCGAAAACGGCGATCACTTTGACCGCGTGCCCGTTTCTGTCCTCGCCCGCGATTCGCTGCACGTGGCGGTTGCCAACGACGGTCAGGTCTGGCCTGGGCAAACGATCGTCGTGGGCGGCGCCCATCAATTGCAGATGGCGATGAAGAACCGGTCGGGCGGCGCGATCGATCCCCACGCCGGGCACAATCACTGATCGACCGCGTCCCCGTCCCGCAACGCACGTACTCAATCATCCAACGGCCACTCCGCGCTCGGCGCCCATGTTAGACAAAATCATTTCACTCTCACTAGGAAATCGGCTGATCGTGTTGGCCGCTGCGGTCATCCTGCTGACCGTCGGCGGTTATCAAACGACGCGTCTGCCGATCGACGTCTTTCCGAACCTGAATCGCCCCCGCGTCGTCGTCATCACCGAAGCGCCCGGGATGGCGCCCGAGGAGGTCGAAGCACTGATCACGTTCCCGCTGGAAACCGCGTTCAACGGGGCCAGTGGTGTCGAAGCGGTGCGTAGCAGCAGCGGCATCGGGCTGTCGGTCATCGACGTCGAATTCGGTTGGGGCACCGACATCTATAACGATCGCCAGATCGTCAACGAGCGGTTGCAATTGGCCACCGAGCAGCTGCCCGAAGGCATCAAGCCGACGCTGGCACCGATTTCATCGATCATGGGCCAGATCCTGATGTATGGGATGTGGAGCGAAGGAGGAACAACGCCGCCGATGGAGGTGCGGACCTTGGCCGATTGGGTCGTCCGCCAGCGTCTGTTGACCATCCCCGGCGTGTCGCAAGTGTTCACGATCGGCGGTGGACGGATGCAGTACCAGGTCCTGGTGGATCCCGACAAATTGCGTTCGTTTGATCTGACGATGCACGACGTTCACACCGCCGTGGCCGAGGCGAACTTGAACGCCACCGGCGGTTACTTGGACCAGCGCGGTCCCAATGAGTTGCTGGTCCGCGGTCTGGGACGGATCACCAGTCTCAGCGAATTGAACGAGATCGCGATCACGTTGCGTTCCGGGCGCCCGATCACGCTCGGGGATGTCGCCCGGGTTGTCCAGGGCGTCCAGGAGATGCGCGGCGACTCATCCGCCTATGTCCGGGATCGCGCTGGCAACGTCGATGGCGGCCCCGCGGTGGTGCTGACCGTCAACAAACAACCGGGCAGCGATACGCGGACCGTCGATCGTGCGATTGAAGAAGCGTTGGAGGAATTAAAAACGGCACTGCCGGACGACATCCGCGTCGCCAACGTCTATTCCCAGCGATCCTTCATCGACCGTGCGATTGAAAACGTTGTGGAAGCGTTGGCCGACGGCGGGGTTTTGGTGTTGGTGATTCTGTTTCTATTCTTGTTGAATTTCCGCACGACGTTCATCACGCTGACCGCGATCCCGCTTTCGATCATCGCCACCGCGTGCGTGTTCGCCGCGTTCGGATTGTCGATCAACACGATGACACTGGGCGGATTGGCGGTTGGCATCGGTGAACTGGTCGATGACGCGATCGTTGATGTGGAGAACATCTTTCGGCGATTGAAAGAGAACCGCGCGAGCGACAACCCGCGGCCGGTGTTGAAAGTTGTTTACGACGCTAGCATCGAAATCCGCAGCAGTGTCGTTTACGGAACAGCGATCGTCGTGCTGGTCTTTCTTCCGCTGTTCGCCCTGGAAGGGATGGAAGGCAAGTTGTTCGTCCCCTTGGCAACCGGCTACGTCGTCTCTCTCGTCGTCTCTTTGGCCGTGTCGCTGACGGTGACGCCGGTACTGGCATCGCTGCTGTTGACCGGGCGCAAGTTCTGGCGGTACGTCGTGCCGGTGTTGTCGCTGGGGATCTCCGCCTTGGCCGTCTACTGGGTTTTACCGCGTGCGACCGAGCTGATCGGCTGGTCCGTCGGTTTGCTCGGCGCCGCGATCTGGTGGGCGATCGGATTGGCGCCGATCATCTGGATCCTGATTCGTGTCCTCGAATCATGGCTCGGCGGTGAAACAACAACCGAAGGCCGATTGCTGGAACGGTTTAAGGGGATTGCCGGATTGATGATCGATCTCAGCACCCGGATGCCCGGTCCCGTCTTGGGAATCGCCGCGGTGTTGGTGGCGTTTGCAATGTTTGCCGTGACGCAATTGGAGCGTGATTTTTTGCCGCCTTTCAACGAAGGTTCCGTACAAGTCAACGCGCTGCTTGCCCCCGGGACTTCGTTGGCGACGAGCAACAAGATCGGTCAATCCGTGCAGCAACGGTTGATGGAAGTCGAGAACGTCAAATCCATCGCCCGGCGCACCGGTCGCGCGGAGCTGGACGAACATGCCGAAGGCGTCAACGTCTCGGAACTGTATTTGGAAATCGCCGAGGATGCCGATCGCGAAGAAACGATCCGAGAGATCCGACACGCGATGGACGAGATTCCCGGCGTCGTCTCCAGCACCGAACAGCCGCTCGCCCATTTGATCAGCCACATGATCTCCGGGGTGAAGGCCCAAATCGGGATCAAACTCTACGGCGATGACCTGGACGTGCTTCGCAACAAGGCGGAGGAGATGAAACGGCGGATCGCGAACATCGATGGTTTGACGGATGTGTTGATCGAACAACAGACCAATATTCCTCAATTGCGCATCGAACTCGATCGGAGCGCTTTAACGCAAAACGGTTTGCGGCCGGCACACGTGATGGAGATCGTGCAAACCGCGATGAACGGAGAAGTTGTCAGTCAGGTGTTGCTCGGGCAACGCACCTTTGATTTGTTGGTGCGTTTGGACGAACCGTTCCGCGAAGACGTCTCCAAACTCCGCCGGCTCGTCATTCCCCTTTCTGACGGCGGCGTCGTTCCCTTGGAGGCTGTCGCTCGGATTTACGAAAGCAGCGGACCGAACATGATCAAACGCGAGCAAGTGCGCCGCCGGATCGTCCTGCAGGCCAACGTGTCCCAGCGGGGAGTCGTCGATGTGGTCAATGAAATCAAAACCAAGCTGGCCGAGATGGAACTGGAACCGGGCTACTTCATCGAGTACGGCGGGCAATTCGAAAGCCAGCAGTCGGCATCGCGACGTCTGGCCGTTTTGTCGGTCGTGGCGCTGATCGGGATGTTTTTGGTGCTGTACACATTGTTCGGCAATGTGAATTTCTCGCTGCAGGTCTTGGTCGCGCTACCGACCGCATTCATCGGTGCCGTCGCCGCTTTGGTGATCACCGACCAAAACCTGACCGTCGCGGCGATGGTCGGATTCATCTCCTTGTGTGGCATCGCCAGCCGCAACGGCATCTTGTTGCTGAACCACTATTTGCATCTGGTCGAACACGAAGGCGAATCGTGGACGCGTCAGATGGTTAAACGAGCCGGGCAGGAGCGCATGGCACCGGTGTTGATGACCGCGCTGACCAGCGGCATCGGTTTGCTGCCCTTGGCTTTGGCCGCAGGAGAACCGGGCAAAGAAATTCTGTATCCGATCGCGACGGTCATCGTCGGCGGGCTGATCACCAGCACGTTGGCCGAGTTTTTCGTCCGCCCGGCGCTGTTTTGGTCGGTCGGTCGCCACGCCAGCCGTCAGATTCTCAAAGACAGGTCGTAACAGGACCTGTTCGATTCCAATAAGTCTTCCCCCTTTTGAAAGAGATTGAAATGAAGTTCACCTTTCGTCTTATGTCATTGCTCGGTCTGGTCGTGGTGTTGGCTGGATGCGGAGGCACGAGTGATCCGTCATCGGACAGCGGCGGTCCGACGTCCCAGAGTGACAGTAGCGATCACGCGACAAGCCACGATCACCATGGGCACCCCGAGCACGGCCCCCACGGCGGCGACTTGGTGGAGCTGGGGAAAGAGGCCTATCATGCCGAACTGGTGCACGGCGAAGACGGCATTATGATGTATGTCTTGGACGGATCGGCCAGCAAACAGGTCCCGATCGCGGCGGAAAAGCTGATGCTCAGTTTGAAGCATGACGGCCAAGTCGCGTCGTTCGACTTGGCGGCCGATCCAGACTCCGATGACCCGCCGGGACAGTCCTCGCGGTTCAATTCCGCCGACGAGAAATTGCACGACTGGCTCGACGCCGGAGCCGAAGGTGCCGTCGTGATCGAAATCGACGGCAAGTCCTACACGGGAAATGTGGCACATGACCATGACCACGCGGGCCACGACCACGCGGGCCACGACCACGCCGGCCATGATCACGCTGACGCTGGGCATGAGTGACTCCACCCATCGGCCCGCAATCTGCGAGATGACGGACGGTTTGTCGCGTGATCGAACACCGTGTTGACAGCCGGGCATCTTGTTCTATCCTAGCCGCCGTTCGAGATGACTCGCCCGGATGCTTCCGGGCGAGTGAACAGGGAACTCCGGTGAAATTCCGGGACGGTCCGGCCGCTGTGTGCCACTCGCGATCCTAACGAATCGCATCCGTTGCTTCGTTCTAAAGAAGAGCCATTGTTCGCGGGGTGCGCGAATGAGAAGGCTGTGAGCAAACGGAAACGGTGGTGAGTCAGAAGACCTATCTCGACAAGACGTTTTCGTGCCTTCCTGGATTGAGGCAAACGTTGCAATGCGTGAGTCGAATCGCGCATTGGACCGACAGTTCCCTGCTTTCCGCCGTTGTGACGAATCCGCGCGTTCGCGTTCCATCACGCCGTGGTTTCCTTCATCGATGAAGGAAAAGTGGTGAAGGTCCGCACCGGCGATCGGGGGCGTGCTCGGCAATGGACTTACAATGAAGTATTTTCACACCTTTCGTCCCAGCGGTGTCCTCAGCGGCATCCTGCTGTTGCTGTCCGTGTCACCCTTGTCCGCCGAAATCTATTCGGGTCCGAGAGAGACCGATCACGCCATCGACGGCGCTGTTGCCGCCGATGACCAACGAATCGTCGAGTGGGCCGACGTGATTGATTCGACGCGGACGATGTTCGGCCCGCGTGGCAGCACAGCGATCGACCAAAACGGCGGTTTCAACAGCCTGGGCGACTTGGATGCCGCGGAAATCGCCGCGGGCGTCTCGCCGGGGTTTTTGACCGTCCTGTTTCCCTCCGGAATCGGCAACGGAGCCGGACACGATTTTGCGATTTTCGAAAATGGGTTCGCCTTCGGCACCAATGCTAATGGCACATCGGGCTTGTTTGCCGAATTCGCCTATGTCGACGTCTCCACCAACGGCTCCGACTTCGCTCGATTCCCAAGTATCAGCCTAAACACCGGTCCCTTGCCGGGAGGTTTCGGAACCAACTTTTCGCCCTTTGACGTCACCAATGTCTACAACCTGGCCGGCAAACACGCAGCTGGCTTTGGAACGCCGTTCGATCTGGATGAATTGCAAGGCGACGCATTGGTGGCCGCGGGATTGTTGGATCTGGACAATATTCAATACGTGCGACTGGTCGACATCCCCGGCGACGGGTCGTTTCTGGACAGTCAAGGCAATCCGATCGTCGACAACTGGCTGACCAGCGGATCGGGCGGATTCGATTTTCGACTCGGCGAAGGACTGGGCGTCGGGGTGATGAATATTTCCGCGGTCCCCGAACCTGGGTGTTTCGCGCTGCTGGGGTTGATCGCCGGAATCGGATCGATACGCCGCAAACGTGTCCCCCGCACTCTAAAACCAACAGTGCAATGCCAGCCCGACGCGTGAGCGAGGGGCTCCCCGCGAGCGAGGGATGCTGCGTGAGCGAGGGGCGCCGCGTGGCCCCTTGCTAACGCGTGCGGGCTGGCATCAACACACCGCATGCGAATACCGCGACGCTGCTTACGCCAGGATCTCACGGATGACGTGGCCTTCGACATTCGTCAGACGACGCTCGATGCCGTTGTGCTGGAACGTCAATCGTTCATGATCCAGACCCAGCAGATGCAGGATGGTGGCGTTGAAGTCGTACAACGGATGAACGTCTTGGACGGCCTTTTGTCCCAGATCGTCGGTCACACCGTGGCTGACACCCGGCTTGACTCCCGCACCGGTCATCCAGCACGTGAATCCGTCGGGATTGTGGTCCCGTCCCTTGGATCCTTTTTGGAAAAATGGCATCCGGCCGAACTCGGTGCACCAAATCACCAACGTGTCTTCCAGCAATCCCCGCGCCTTCATGTCCTTGATCATCGCGGCGGCGGGTTGATCCAGGATTGCGGCGTGCTTGTCGTATTGTTCCTTTAGCTTGTTGTGTCCGTCCCAGTTGAGTTCCCCGCCGCTGGCATACGCACCGTTAAACAACTGCACAAACCGGACACCGCTTTCGATCAACCGGCGGGCAAGAAGGCAGTTGCGTGCGAATGCGGCGCGAACCGGATTCGATTCATCATCGGCCCCGTAGCTCTTCAACAGGTACTCCGGTTCGGAACTCAAATCGGTGATCTCCGGCACACTCAATTGCATTCTGGCTGCGAGTTCATAGCTGGCGATCCGCGCGGCCAGTTTGTTATCGCCGGGATGTTGCTGCAAATGGCGTTGGTTCATCTGCTGGAGCAAGGAACGTGCGGCACGATCGGCTCCGGGCGATACGATCGGCGCCTTCAGATGTCGAATCGGCTCCTTCGAACTGAGCGGTGTGCCCTGAAACGCGGCGGGCAAGAACCCCGGCCCCCAGTTGTTGGATCCATTTTGCGGGACGCCACGTGGATCGGGGATTGCGACATATGCGGGTAAGTCCTGATTCTCGCTGCCCAACGCATAACTGGCCCAGGATCCCAGACTGGGGAACCCGTCCAGCGGCGTCCCGGTCGAAAGAAAGTTTTCCGCCGGGCCGTGCGTGTTGCTCTTGCTGGTCAGCGAGTGGATGAACGCGATGTCGTCGGTCAATTCCGCCAGGTGCGGGATCATGTCACTAACCCACTTGCCCGTCTGGCCGCGTTGTCGAAACGTGTATTGTGGCCGGGCCAAGTTTCCCGCGGGACCTTGAAAGGTTACCGCCGGCCCATCTGGAAGCGGTTGGCCGTCGAATTTGATCAGTTCCGGTTTGTAGTCCCAGGTTTCAAGCTGGCTGACCGCTCCGGCACAGAAGATCACGACGACGCGTTTCGCCTTTCCGGGAAAGTGACTTTCACGGGGCGCGAACGGACGCGCCGGATCAATCAGCGGACGCGCCGCCAGCAGGTGATCGCCGGACAATAAATCCAATAACGCGATCGAACCCAACGCCCCGGCGGACCCGCCCAGGAAGTTGCGTCGATTGAGGAATTGACGTCCGTTGGGTGAGAGTGAAGTCATTTCGCGATGATTGAAAGCGTATTAGGAATGAAAGGCGCGGGGCAGCAGTTGAATGTAATTCAGCAACCGTTGGTGTTTAGCCTTGAGGCGATTCCCGGTCGCTGCGAAGCAGCGACCGCGGGCGGCTAAATCCTGAACACAACACGTATGCCCGGGGAAGATTGATCAGGGATAGAATAAAAACTCGTTGCTGTTGAACATCGCTCGGCAAAGTGTTTCCAAGCCAAACTCGCGTATGACAGGGATTGCCTGGTGCAATTCGTCGTGTTCGGGATCTCGATTGAAAACGACTTGATAGGCACGTCTTATCTGGTCGCCAATTTCGTCGCCCGCTTCCGCCGCCACTCGCTCGGCCAACGCCGCCGCGGTCTCGATCGTGAACCGACTGTTCAACAGGTTCAATGCCTGAATCGGCGTGGTGGATTCGATCCGGCGGGCAGTGCTTTGGCCTGCGTCGGGGCAATCAAATGCGCCGAATACAGCATCTCGCTCCCGTCGGACTTTGTGCGCGTAGATCATCCGCCGCAAACCATCATCTCCGAACGAGTCGACCGGCGTAAACCCGGACAATCCACCGCGTTTGTTGAACAGATTGAATCCACGACCGCCCATTTTCAGGTTCAATTGGCCGCTGGCGGCTAGCATCGCATCGCGAATGGCTTCGGCTTCTAAGCGTCGCGATGGATAACGCCACAACAGCCGAACATCGGCGTCCACCGCCGCCGCTTGGGGATCGAACTGGTTCGATTGCCGGTAAGTCGATGACAAAACGATCAGCCGGTGCATGTGTTTGATCGACCAGCCCGAACGAATGAATTCCTGTGCCAGCCAGTCCAACAGCCTTGGGTGCGTGGGAGCCGTCCCGTTGCGGCCGAAATCATTTGGGGTGTCGACCAGTCCGATGCCGAAGTGCCCTTGCCAGATCCGGTTGACCATCACCCGGGCGGTGAGCGGGTTCTGTGGGTCGGCGATCCAGTCAGCCAGTGCGCGACGGCGTTGTTGTTCAGCGGCCTCGATCGGCAGGGCCAGCTCGCCGATTGCACTCAATACCGCGGGAGCAACGGCCTCGCGAGGCTGCTCGGGATCGCCGCGGTGGAGTCGGTGAATCTCGTCAGGTTGGCGAAAGGTCCCCGCAAACGCGACCTGGCCACGCTCGGCAGCCTTGATCCTTTGTTCCAGCGAACGCTTTTCACCTAGCAAGCGATTTGCCAGTCGCGTTTCATCGTCGTTTAGCCCCACGGTCGAAAATCGGTCGATGTTGATGGCAGCATTGACGCTCGCTCGCTGGGGCGGGACGTGTTTCACCGTCCGCAGTTGATCGATCGATGAGCCGGCTTCCAAGGTGTACGCCGTGGCAAGCCGATCGGTGAATTTGCCGTTTCGATCACGACTCCAGACGACCTTCGCGATCCGAGCGGAATCGGGCAATTCAAACATCACCCATCCGGTGCCTTTGGAATCGGACATCCAACTTCGCGAGTTACCGAATTGGCCATCGTTGATGTGTTCCAGTTTGTGGTTGGACGACATACGGCTGCCAGACGCGGTCACCTTGGTGCCGTGGGATGCCAGTGCCACGTTGCGCGGTTCCGCTTCGTCGGTGAAGATTTGAACCTCATCCAGACACGGTTCGATCAATCCCAGGCTGGGATGCAAATTGGCATCATGAATCGTAAAACGCACGAACCTTGCATCCAGCGGTTCAAACGTCTCGGTATTCTCACGAGCATTGCTGGTGTACGTTTCCAGTTCCTGATCGACGCGTGGTCTGGCCGGCGGGACCAGCAAGGCCAATCGATCGTCGATCTCCGCCACACGCTCGCGAAACGCATCCGCCTGTCGCTCCAACGCCTCGCTGTGTGGCGTGCGCAGTTTGCGATCGCCGTATTCCACACCGGCGACAAACGCCTGCATGCTGTAATAGTCCTTCGCGGTGATCGGATCGAATTTGTGGTCGTGACAACGGGCACAACCGACACTCATCCCCAGAAAGGTCTGCGAGACGTTGTTCACGATTTCGTCCAATGCGTCTTGGCGAGCCAACCGCATCGACGGCGCGTCCTTGCCGATCTGTCCAGGCAGCAAGACCGACGCGGTCACCAGAAACCCCGTTGCCGCGTCAGCCCCCAGAGCATCGCCGGCGATCTGTTCTTTGATGAATCGGTCGTAGGGCGTGTCCGCGTTCATCGCGGCGATCACGTAGTCTCGGTAAGGCCACGCGTTGGGTCGCTCGGTGTTGACTTCAAACCCATGGGTGTCCGCATAACGCACGACGTCCAACCAGTGTTGTGCCCAGCGTTCGCCGTAACGAGGCGATTGAAGCAACCGGTTCACCGCGATGGCGTAGGCCGCTTCGCCGCGTCGGGCCTGCTCGATGAACTCGTTGACCTCCCGCGGCGTCGGTGGCAGTCCGGTCAAGTCAACACTGACGCGTCGCAACCAGCTCACCACGTCCGCTTCGGGCGCTGGCGACAAACCGTCCTGCTCCAATCGCGAGAGCACGAAGCGATCGATCGAACCGCGAGGCCAATCGCCACGTTGGACTTCGGGAGCGGTCGGAGACGTCATCGGTTTGAACGACCAGTGATCCAGCCGATCTTCCAATTCGGCCAGATCCACCCCATCGGGCCACAGGGCTCCGGAATCGATCCACTCGGTTAACACTGCGATCTCAGCTGCTGAGAGCGGATCCCCCTCAGGCGGCATGCGTGAATCAACGTCTTCGCTGGTGACCAGTTCGATGATCGGGCTCTCGCTCGCTCGCCCGGCAACCAGACTCGGCCCCCATCCGTCAACTCCCTTGAACGCCTCCGATTTGATGTCCAGCCGCAATCCGCTTTTCTGGCTCTCCGCCCCATGACAGGAGACGCAATGTTTCTGAAAGATCGGTTGCACGTCGCGGACAAAATCGATCTCCGCGGCTTGAATTCCAACTGACAGCACGACCGTCAACCAAAACGGCCCCCAAGCAGCTTGCCAAAAACTTCGGTGCATCGGTTTCCTGCCCAACCGGTGATGTGAAAAACGAAGCATCATTCTAACCAGAACGCAGGGGGGCATGCGTTCGGTCGGCGACACGGGGCATTTCGTCGAATTTCAAATTCGTCGTGACGCTCACTTCGCGGATGTTCCCCTAATGAAACAGTGAGCCCGACAGCGGCTCCGTCTTTTCTCAAATCAGCGCACGCGCGGAGGTGTATCGTGATCGGTCGACAATCAGTCTTGTTCTTGGGTGTGGGGTTGGCGTCCTTAATGATGTTCTCGTCCGGTCAGGCCGTTGCCCAATGCAACGGCGGCGGAGGCAGCGGCGGTGGGCGGGGAGGTGGAATGCCGACCGGCAGCGCGACGCCGCTGATCCAGACGAATCCTTACGCCACCAACACGCTGGCGTCTCTTTATCCCCAATCGACGGTTTTGACGCCCCAGCAGTATGCCGCCGGCGTCCAAAACCAGATTCAGGCGTTGGCGTACCAAAACGCGCTGCGTCAGCGTCTGGCGCGCGCCGAATACGAAGAACGCATCTTGCCGATGCGGCTGGCGCGGGCCGAAGCCAAACGGGCGGCGCGCGCTGCTCGGATCGCCGCGCTGGTTGAAAAGCAGAATCGCGAGTCCGGTGGGGATTCCAGCGATCGCTACGCGTTTGTTTCGACCACCGCCAAGTAGCCGCGACGTTTCATTGACAGGGCAGCGCCACGATGACCGCCAATCGTAGCTACCTTCGCCAGAAGGTAGCCCCCGTCACCAATCGTAGCTACCTTCACCAGAAGGTGGTCTGACTTGGTTTCAACCCTTTGGCACGTGGTATTTCGCCGTTGTGGAGTTGCCCGCCGAACCGCTCCATCGCATTGGGCAATTGAACGCCCGCCGTCGTAGCATTTCATTCAGTCGTCCTGCGCGGCCCAACTTGCTTCTCTCACGCATAGACCGCTCGATGCAAAACTCTTCGCACTCCACGGTCATGACGCCGATGCTGCCCCCCGTCGTGACGCCTCCTCGGCGGCCGACACGGATCAACCCGCCGCGTCAGAGTCGCTGGGGGGGTGAAAGGTCCAGTGGCGCGGCCGCGTTCCCATCGCCGCTGGAGCAACCAACGGCCGACACACCGCCGCCCGCTACACCAACGCCCTCTACACCAACGGCTGACGGCACGGAATCATTCGAAGGTCGTTTTCACTACCGAACGCTTCAACGCAAGCTCGAAGAGATGCCGGCGTGGCTGTTCAGTTTGATCGTCCACCTGCTGTTGCTGCTGTTGCTGGCCTTCATCAGCACCTCGTCCGGCCAGATCGGAGACCTGGTTTTGACCATCACTCAAGGCACCGACGCAGCAACGGACGAGTTTGTCGAGTTTTCGATCGAACCGATCCAGCTGGAGGATTTGACGGCCGAAACGGTGCTTGAGCCGGAAATGGACATCGATCCCTTAGACACGGCTGCGTCGATCGAATTAGCTTCACTGGCACCGGTGCTGAAGTCCGACGAGCTGGCCGCCCAGCCCTCGATCATCGAACTGCCACCGTCTCGGCAAAATATGTTTGGCGGCCGCAGCGGTGCGATGAAACAAGAATTGCTTCGAAAGTCCGGTGGGACGCAGGCGACCGAAGACGCCGTTGCGTTGGGGCTGGAATGGTTGAAACGCCAGCAACTCGGTGACGGCAGTTGGAGTCTGCGCGGGCCGTATTCCGACGGCGCCCGAACGGAGAACAAGGTCAGCGCGACCGCGATGGCCATGATCGCGATGATGGGGGCGGGCAGCACGCACGAGAAAGGTCCGTACCGGAAGGAATTGATGCGCGCCGTCCGCTGGCTGGTCAAACAACAAGACCGCCAAGGATTCATGGCGGTCCGAGCGGCGCCGCACGAAAAGATGTACGCACAAGCTCAGGCCATGATCGCACTGTGCGAGTTGTACGCGATGAGCCGTGACACTTGGCTTCTCACCTACGCTCAACGCTCGTGTGACTTTGCCGTCCAGGCCCAGTCATCACAAGGCGGTTGGCGGTATCAGCCACGTTTCGATAGCGACACCTCGGTCACCGGCTGGTTTGTGATGGGGCTGAAAAGCGGCGAAGCGGCCGGGTTGGATGTCGATCCATCGGTCTGGCCCGCTGTTGGGCGGTACCTCGATTCGGTCAGTGCGAGCCGGCAAAACGACGACTACTACGCAGTGGGCTATTCGTACATGGTCGGCGATGTGGCGTCACCGTCGATGACCGCCGAAGCGTTGCTGTGTCGTCAATACATGGGATGGCATCGCAATGTGCCCGGCATGACCCAAGGCTTGGGGGCGTTGGTCCGCAACCATCCGATCAGCTTTCGTGAACCCGATGTCTATTATTGGTACTACGCCACCCAGGCCCTGCATCACTACGGCGGCCCGCTCTGGACGCAGTGGAACGACAAACTGAAAACCGAACTGCCGGTCCACCAGGTGGTTCGGGGGCGCGAGCGCGGCAGTTGGTCCCCGCAAAACGACGCCTGGGGCCGCCACGCCGGACGGCTCTACACGACCTGCTTCTCCCTGTACTGCCTGGAAGTCTACTACCGCCACATGCCGCTGTACGATCCAGAGTCGGGCGCTGAAGACCTTTGATTTGGGCAGCTCCACCGCGACGTCGCTGCCTGGGCTGTGCAATCCGTGGATTTTGCGGTGGTTCAGAAACCCAGCGAAATCATACCGCGATGAAGCTTCGACTCACCGCAGCCATGGGGCGACGAAACACCAGTGACATCAGCCGATTCGCGCAAGCGTTCGGGCCCTCTGGCGTTTGGGTACCAGCGTCGATGGAGGCCCGTAGTCCAACGCCAATGCCACCTTCTTTCGATCACAAACTGAGCCGTAGGCGCTAGCCTCGGGCCTTAAAAGTCTTGAAGGGCAATCCAAGGCCCGCGGCTAGCGCCGTCGGCTCATAAAGTAGGTGGCATTGGGCTGGCGTCAAACGGCTGATCCCAAGCGGGTTTCGCGGAATCGAAAACCCCCAACGAATCGGGCGATATTGCGCAGCCCAGGCGGTGCCATCGAACGCGGCATGGAGGGGAAAGGGGCGTAAACCTCTGGCAGCACGGGGGTAAAAACCGCTGACATCTTTCCCACCTTTTGACGCAAATAGCGTGACACCATCAAAGATGAATGTCCCTTTTGACGTTGAAAGTGCGCATTGCACTCCAGGACGGGTAAAACCAAGCATTCTGCCATCACCAACCGCCGCCTTTTGCCCCTCGGCCTGGTGGTCGATCCGAACCGGTGCAGCGGGTGTTCGGTTCCCTGATCAACCGTCGCCGGTAAAAATCGACTGAAAACACTTTTCTAACGACCTCGCGTTTTTCTACTCCTCAATCAGCACCATGGTCGCCACCGAATCCTCACTACCATCCCGTTCCTCCCAGACGCCGTCGGCAATCGAAGTCGACTGCGATGCGGAATTCCTGGAACTGCTCGCCCACGCCCGTAGCGGCAACCGCGACGCGCTCGGGCAATTGTTGCAGTGGTACAGCAACTACCTGACGATATTGGCCAGCTCACAGCTCGACCGCCGCCTCCGCCGCCGGTTAAACCCGTCGGACATCGTGCAAGAAGCGATGCTGGCGGCCCATCAGGACTTTGCGTGCTTTCGTGGCACCAGTCAGGGCGAATTGCTGTGTTGGTTGCGAACCATTTTGATCCACACGTTGCACCGCAGTTTTAAAATGCACGTCAAGGTGGAAAAGCGGGATATCCGCCGCGAGGTTTCCTTGGAATCGGTCAGCCAGCGGATGGAGAATTCGGCGTGCAACTTGGCCGGACTGTTGCCGGCCAGAGATCCTTCGCCCAGTGCCCCGCTGCGGGAGCGTGAAGATGCCGTGCGATTGGCCGATCAGCTCAGCCAGCTTCGGCCCCAGTACCGCGAGGTCATCGTGTTGCGTGTCCTGCAAGGCCTTTCGTTTGACGAGATCGCCCAACGGATGGACCGAAACTGCGGCGCCGTCCGAATGCTTTGGCTGCGGGCACTGGATAGCTTCAAAACCACGGTTGCGGCGAACTGATGGTAGCGTTGAACCAATCTCAGCTGGATGACAGTCGCTCGGATCCTTTGGGGCTGGAGCATCTGAGCGAAGAACAGCAATCGCGATTGACCGAGTTGCTCGATCAGTATCTGATCGCGCTGGAGAACGGACAACGATTGAATGTCGACCAGGTGTCCCGCGAGAACCCGGACCTTGCGGAAGTCTTCGCGAGCTATTTGGAAAAACTGGATGCGTTGTACGGCGTAGTGCCTGGGTTCCAGGATCCGACGGAAACGCCCTCGCCGGAACACACGGACAAGATGACCCTGGGCGATTACACGATTCTGCGTGAAATCGGTCGCGGCGGAATGGGGATCGTCTATGAAGCCAGCCAGCAATCACTCGATCGTCGCGTCGCGATCAAGCTGCTGCCGTTGGCGTCGCTGCTCGATGCGCGTCAAATCGCTCGCTTTAGAAACGAAGCCCACGCCGCCGGATTACTTCAACATCCAAACATCGTTCCGATTTACAGCGTCGGCAGCGAGCGTGGCGTGCATTATTACGCGATGCAGTTCATCGACGGCGAGACGATCGACGAGGTGGTGTCGCGCGGCCGCACGGGGTCTTCGGCGGGATTGCAGGCAGGGGCGACGCAGATCATCCGCTGGGCGATCGACATCGCCGGCGCGCTTCAGGTCGCTCATGAGAACGGCGTGATCCATCGAGACGTCAAACCATCCAACTTGATGCTGGATCAGGCGGGGAAAATCTGGATCACCGACTTCGGTCTTGCACGCCGCCAAACGGATGTCACCTTGACGCGGTCCGGTGACGTGATCGGAACGATGCGGTACATGAGCCCCGAGCAGGCGCGTGGTCAGACCGCCCTGATCGACGGACGGGCGGACGTTTATTCGCTCGCAGCGACGTTGTACGAAATGCTGACACTGCGTCCGGCCCACGACGGGGCGGACGCACCGACGATTTTGAAACAGATCGATCAACAAGAGGTCACGCCGTTACGCAGTCTTCGCCCCGATCTTCCTCGCGATCTGGAAACCGTGATCGCCAAAGCGATGTCAAAATGCCGCGAGGGACGCTATGACACCGCGGCGGACTTCGCCGCCGATTTGACCCGCATCCTCGAAGGCCAACCGACCATCGCTCGACCGCCTTCGATCGCCGATCGCGTCGGCCGCTTTGCAGCCATGCATCGCAGCGTGGTGATGACCGGTGCGGTGGTCGTCTCGCTGGGCTTTATCGGTTCCGCATTCATGAACGCCAAACTGGCGGCGGCGAAACAGGAATCCGATGCCAGCGCCATCCGCGCGATGCGGGGCGAGGCGGAAGCTCGGGATGCCGTCGATCGACTCGGTTTGCGAGGTGCTGAACAGCTTGCCAACATCCCCGCCGCCGATTCGGTGCGCCGTCAATTGCTGATCGACACCCTGGACTACTACCAGCGGTTCGCTGCCGGAGCGATGAGTGATCCGCAATTGCGCGAAGACTTGGCGGTGACGCTCGGCAAGATCGGTTCGCTGCATGCGGAACTGGGCGACAGTGACAACGCGCTTGTCTCGCTGACCGAAAGCGAGTCGCTCTACGCACATCTCGCCGGCCGGCCGAACGCCACCGATGGCATCCGTCTGGATTGGTCCACCAGCCAAAACAATCTGGCCCAAGCACACGTTCGATCCGGAAACCTCACCGAAGCGGCCCGCTACTTTGCCCGCGCAATCGCCACCCAACGAACGATCGCCGATCGGACACGTGGCGAACAAAAACTGACAACGACTTTGGCGCTGGCGACCACTTTAAACAATCTCGGCTTGTTGCTCAGCCAAACCGATGCGAGCGCGAAGGCCGAAGAGACGTACATGGAAGCTATCGATCTGCTGACCGCCGATGGGGCACCGACCGACAATGGTTTTCGACAACAACTCGCCACCGTCCGCGCCAACCTGAGTGGTTTGCTGACCAGCACGTCACCCGACCGCGCGGTCGAGTATGCTCTGCAGGCTCTTTCCGGCCAACTCGATACCCTCCAGGCCGATCGTGGCAACGCGAAACTGGCGACTCAAACGATCGTTACGCTCAACACACTCGGTGCCGCGCAATCGGCCGCACAGCATCCTCTGGACGCCATCAATACCTTCAATCGTGCGATCGAAATCGGCCACGAACTGCTCGCCCGCTGGCCCGAACACGCCGCTTATCGCCGCGATCTGGTCCTCAGCTACAACCATTTGGGATTGGCGTATTCCAAGGCCGGAGGCGTCGCCAATGCCCGGGCGGCGTTTGACGAAGCGCTCACGCTCGGTCGTCCGCTCGCGACCCGGTTCAGCACCGATGCGGAAACTCGCAGCATGCTCGGTGGAGTGCTGAACAACCTCGGGTTCTTGCACCAACAACGCGGCGACGATTCGGCCGCCGCCCAGGCCTACCAAGAGGCGATCCAACATCAATCCGCCGCCGTGCGACTGGCTCCGCAAGTGAAGCGATTCCGAGACTATTTGAAAAAGCATCAGCAGAACTATCGCACGGTCGCTTCGACCGACACCTCGATTCAAAAGGCCGCCTCATGAGTGTCGCCGACGCACCACGAGCCCTGTTGCTCGAACGACTGGAATCCCGCTGCATGCTCGCCGGCGAAACGCTGTTGCATGCCGCGCATTGGCAGCCCAGGCAAAATGAACGTTTCGATTCACGCGACCGTCTCGATCAGCCCGCAATCATCTCCGGTGCGTTCAGTTCCATTTCGCAAAAGCAATCGTCGCGTCTCGATCGTGGACTGGTTCATCAATCATCGCCGCTCCGTTCACATGCGAAATTGGATGGAGAGCGACCGCGTGTCGAGTCCCCACACTTGGTGACTTCGCAGGGAGATTGGTTCCGCAATGTGTCCGCGCACGTTGGACATCAACGACAAAGTTTCAGTGTGCAGCGGGCATCGTCTTTACCGGCTTTCAATGTGATCCGCGTGCAGTTCTTTGTCTCGGAGGAAACGACGGCTCGTTCGGAACGTGGGTTCCCAACCGTGTCCGCTGCCGAGCGGCAAGGGACATCGATCAGCGTCCAGGTCGGAAATCTTGGTACCGGAGTAATCGGCGACACGATCAGCGAAGAAAGTGTGGCGAGCTCTAAGAGCGACGCGCCCGAAACCTTTTCTGAGGCACAGGTTTCCAATCCTGGACCCGCGACAGCGAACGGTCGCAACGTGCCGCAGACACAGGCCGATGTCCTCGTTCGCGCCCGAGGGGTCGTCAGTGACGCGATTTCAGCGTCGGACACGCCCAAATCGACCAGCACACGGACAACCGATGCGGTGGCGGAGTTGACGCTGCCGGCCGATCCGCTGCGATTGAAAACGGTGAACGTCGATCAGATGTTTGACGTAACGATCATTCACCTTCACTCCTTCCATGGTGAAACTCAATCGTCCGACGCATCCGCCTCCGACTCGTCGTGGGAACTAGGCATCGAGGCGTTGCAGCGACTTCGTGACATCGCCGATGACACCAGCGATGGTGCGAGCCGCACCGAGCTTCGTGTGGTCGATCAAGCGATCGTCGATTGGTTCGGCGGGGCGACCGGTTTGATCGACGACATCCGCTGTGAAACGGAACTGCCCGCAATCGCCCAAAACATCAACGCGTCGCTGGTCGAAGTCGTCCTGGATGCGACGGTCGGAATGCACCGCAGCGTCGGGCTGATCGCCGACTCGGGAGTCGACGGCGAAGAGAGTCCGGCGAGCAAACTCCGCGGCGAAATCCTCGCGGTCATCGCAGAGGAGTTTGCCGGCGCGATCGCCAGCGAGGGACAGCCGCGTGTGGATTCCGTCGACGCCCCGTCCCCGATCCGACATTCCGGGATCGCCTACCCCGGCGCCCTCATCGTCGCCGGCCTACTCGCTATCAGCACCCGCCGCCGCACACGACAAAGTGTAGAACCGTTGTCCGGCCAAGTGTAGAACCGTTGTCCCCAACTGTTCCCCACTGACCGCAGCGCGGTCACCCGATCATACCGCTCAGCCGCGGCGGCTGAGCCGAGGCCAAATAGGGACGACGATTCCACACTGCGAATCACCCTCATAGCCAGGCTCCGCCCTGGCACGCACTGTCCCAATCGCCCCGCCACGAAAATAGAGCCCTGTCAACGCACTTCATCATCGACGCATCAAAGTCCGCCAGCTCCCCAAAGCGGGTGGAGCCCATGATCAGCAGTCCGACTGCTGATAAGATGCGTCGATCACGGCAGACGGACTGCCAGGTATTCACCGTTCTGTTTTCGTCTATGACACGCTTTTCGCTACGAACACTTTTGATCGCTACGGCTGTGATTGCTGTGCTCATGGCATTTCCGATCCGGCGTGCCATTGATCAGAAACGCGGACGCGAATGGGTGGCCTCTCAAAGCGGCCATGTTAGTTTCTCTTGCAAATACAATGCGCTGACGAATGAGTGGGACCACAACGCGTCGCCTAACGCGCCCGGATGGCTAATCGACGCCGTCGGCATCGACTTCTTTGATACTGTCGATACGGTGGTGCTGGACAACATGGAGGTGACCGACTTGTCTCCGATTACGGATTTGTACAGTTTGCGGCAACTTGCCATTCATATCGAGATCGATGACAAACTCAACTTCGCGCCCTTGGCTGAGCTTCCAAACTTAGAGCTTGTCTATCTCGATTACACCGACATCAGCGCCGAAAGACTTGCTGAACTACGTGATCTACTTCCGAACGTCCGTGTGGACGCAACGAACCATCCTCCTCCAGACTGACCCGGCGACGTCCTGATGGATGGTCTTTCCGGGCAGGCTTCATCTGAGCAGTCGTTCTTGCGAGACGTTGGCGATGTGACATACTGAACGCAACACGCAAAACCGACGATCAAAGCCATGAACCGGAGCGGCGAAGTCGGGCGATTCTGCAATGGACCATCGATCTTCGCCGACCGGTTACGGCAGGCGTTCGTTATTTCGGCCAGTGAAGTGAATCCTTACGATCCTCCGTCCGAATCGCTCGACAATACAAGTGATGTCGCGGGGACCGTGCGTGATCGACGTGGGCCAGCGCTCTACATCGTCATTGGCGCCTTGGTTGGCGGATTTGCATCTTTACCCTTTCTTGCGGTGCGAAGCCCATTGGCGTTCGTCACGATACTCGTTGGTTGTGTGTCCGGCGGCTTGCTCTACCGATCGGTATCGAGTGGTTGGCCCGTTGACGAAACTGTTCGCCGTCGCCAGCTCATTTACGCGTTCATTGCTGCGGTCCTTCCTCCTCTTGTACTCGCCCTCACTGCAAATGATGAAGGTCAAGCGATCGCCTACGCGTTTATCGGCGCTGTGGTCGGCGGGTCGGTCGCCTGCGGTATACTTGTCAGCGGCACGAAACGCCAAATGATGGACGACACCAATGGACGGACGGCAGATTAACAGAAATGCGTAGGATCCTATCATTCGACGGCGTCTGAGGCGAAGCGCCGCCAACCCTTCATCGCGATTCGATCATCACGCTGGCATGGATCAACGCTTTCAATCCGATGGTCGGTCGAATCGCGAGCGGATGCTCAGTGGTGATCAATACATCGCGGATGATCCTGAGCTTCAGCGGGAAGCCGATCGTGCGGCGAACCTGGTTGCTGCATTCAACACATTGGCAGGCGACGACCATTCCGGCCGCGATCGCATTCTTCGCAAATTGCTCGGTCGTGTTGGCAAAGGGACTGTTGTTCGCCCTCCCTTCCGATGTGATTATGGATACCAGACACACCTCGGGACGCGGGTTTTCGCCAACTGGGGGCTGATCTGTCTCGACGTGGCTCGGATTGAGATCGGTGATGATGTCCAAATCGGTCCCAATGTGCAGCTCCTCACTGCGACGCACCCGATTGAACCCGAACCACGTCGAGCGAAGTGGGAAGGATCACGGCCGATCACGATCGCAGACAACGTCTGGCTTGCGGGCGGCGTCATCGTCTGCCCGGGTGTTACCATTGGTGCCAATACGGTCGTCGGTGCCGGTGCGGTCGTAACTCGCGACCTTCCCGCAAACGTTGTTGCTGTCGGCAACCCTGCGAGAATTCTGCGTGCGATTGAGGATTAGAACCACAACCAAGCGCATTAGTCGTCGAAGCGATGGGCCTGTGAAGGGCGCACCCAGTTGGGAATGGTGCCACCCACTGGGAATGGAGTTGGGAATGGTGCCACCCACGAATTCAACGAGTACCTTGGAATTGCTAGCAGCCGAGCGTTGGCCGTGAAATTGATGGGTGGCACCAATTGACTGGTGGATGGGTGGCACCAATTGACTGGTGGCACCAATTGACTCTCTTGGCACACAGGAGCGTGCCAAAAAAAACACCTCGAAAACACGGTGGTTTTCGAGGTGTTTTGATCACAGCGGAGGACACGGGACTCGAACCCGCAACCGGTTGCCCGGCAACTGATTTCGAATCAGTCTGCTTGCCAATTCGCTTATCCTCCTGGCAGGACGGCAGCGACTTGTGCGGTCGCTGCCGGTGTAGAGAGAAGTGTAAATCACACTTCGGGTTCAGGGCAAGTGCCGGTCGACGCGTGATTCTTGCGGGGAGCAAGACTCATCGGCGCCGTCACTCGCCGATTTATTTATTAATGGGTGTGGTAGACCTTGAACCCAAATTCTTTGAACCATTTTTCCCACTTGACCGCTTCGGCGTGGGTTTTGACCGGCAGGGTCCGCTCCTTGGGGCAGCGGTATTTGACGTCCATGTGACCGTTGTGCTGCTCCTTTTTCACTTCACAGCCCAGCTTTTTCAGGGTTGCGGCGATCGTGTCGGCCTTTTTTTCGTCATGGATGTGCTTGGCTTTCCATTCCTTGCACTGGAAATGGACCACTTCGGCTGCCGAGACGTCGCTCGAGGCGGTCACCAGACTGCTTGCAACGAGGATCAGGGCGAGGGCGAGAAAACGATGCATGGGGGACTCGGATTCGATCGTTGGTGGGAGGGGAAAGGGCATGTCGCAACGTTAGGATGACGGCGAACACGGAATACGAGTGGTCTGAATAGTCGACCGCCCTGATCCAGGTCAAGACAACTCGCTCGCCCCTCGCCTTGTCAAAACGGGCGTTCGACTCGACAATTCGCCCCCAAAGCGTCGGAAATCCGGTTGGTTTCGGCGGCATTTTCATACCCAATCAGCAGTCAAGATGAATCAAAACCCCGACGGCGGCAACGGAAATGGAACTTCCGACGACGGTGATGTGACCGATCCGAGAGTGGCTCGCCGCGAAAAACTGCGACAGATTGAAGCGATGGGGATCGATCCCTATGGCTCTCGCTTTGACGACCGCACGCTGATCGGCGATTGCCGCAAGCGGATCTCGGAAATCAAGTTTCAAACCAAAGACGGCACGCTGCTGGAGTTACCCGATGTCGAATCCGACGACGTCGACTACCGCCAGTGGAAATCCGACAACGGTCCGGGTGAAGAGATCGGGCCGACCGTGCGTGTCGCCGGCCGAATCATGCTGGCCCGGCCGGCCGGCAAGCTGATCTTTCTGAACATCAAAGATTGGACGGGTTCGATTCAGATTTTCATCGGCAAAAAACAGGTCGGTGAAAACGACTTCGCGCTGGCAAAACTGTTCGATCTGGGGGATTTGATCGCCGCCGAAGGTCGGTTGGGCCGTACCAACACGGGCGAGCTGACGGTGTTTGCCGAAAAACTGACGTTCCAGACCAAGATGCTGGATCCGCCGCCGGAAAAACACGCCGGGCTGACCAACCCCGAGCTGAAGCAGCGGATGCGCTACGCCGACTTGGCGTTCAACGACGGCACCATGGAAACGTTCCTGAACCGAACGCGAATCATCAAATCGGTCCGCGCGACGCTCGACGCCGACGGGTTTTGCGAAGTCGAAGGCCCGACGTTGCACACCGTGGCCGGGGGAGCCGCGGCGCGACCCTTTGAAACGCACCACAACGCGCTCGACATGGGGTTGACCATGCGAATCGCCCTCGAACTGCACCTGAAACGTCTGATGGTCGGGGGCATGGAACGCGTCTATGAACTCGGTCGCGTTTATCGCAACGAAGGCCTGAGTCCGCGCCACAACCCCGAATTCACGATGCTGGAGGTCTATCAGGCCTATGGCGACTACGTTTCGATGATGGATTTGACCGAGCGGGTGATCTGTGACGCGATCGAAGCCATCGGTGGTGGTTACCAACGCGAGTACGGCGGCAAAACGATTGACTTCACTCCGCCGTTTAAACGGGCCACCTATGCCGAGCTCTTCCAAGAAGCGACCGGGATCGATGAAACCGACGACGCGGCCGTGATCGAGTATGCCAAGAAGCTGGGGCTGGATCCGGAACACAAACACCCCGATGTGATCCGCAACGAGATCTTTGAAGAGAAGGTCGAAGACACGCTGGAAGGCCCGATCTTTGTGATCGATTACCCGGCCAGTATTTGTCCGCTGACCAAACGCAAGCGAGATAACCCGGCGATCGCGGAACGATTTGAGTTGTTTATCAGTGGCATGGAGTTGGCCAACGCCTACACCGAATTGAACGACCCCGACTTGCAACAGAAACTGTTTGAAACGCAGTTAGAAGGTTTGGATGACGAAGAATCGATGGCCAAGATGGACCACGATTTCATCCGGGCGCTGCGTCACGCGATGCCGCCGGCCGGTGGGCTGGGAATCGGAATCGATCGGCTGGTGATGATCCTGACCGGCCAGAAATCGATTCGCGACGTGATTCTGTTCCCGGTATTGCGGCCGAGCAAACGGTCGGAAAACGGGTGATCCGTACGTAGGCGGCCCTTCCGGGCCGTCGATCGTGAAGGCGACCGCCCGGAAGGGCCGCCGTACAAAGAGATCGGCTAAAGTCTAGACACCAACGGCGCCAGTTAGCCGTCGGTGGCTCGTTTGCGGAAGTAGGCTTCGATGGCGTCGCGGTAATGGGTGGGCAGATCCCGGCTGATCTTTTGCAGGGCCTCTTTCCGCTCGGCCGGTGGCAGATTTCCCCAGCCGTCATCGTCGCCCAGATTCTTTTTCTTGACGTTTCCGTCACCGCTGCCGCCGGCAATTTGGCTGTCCTGCATCGGTGATTCCTGACCGCTTTGCGGATCGCCCCCCGAACCGCTGCCGCCGGACTGTTGTTGCTGTTGCTGCTGCTGTTGTTGCTCTTCAAGCTTGTCGATCAGCTTGGTGAGCTTGTCGATGATCTTCTGCTCCTGATTTTCGACTGTTTCGTCGCTGCGACCCAGATCCAGCCGCCGGGTGACGTCGGTCATCAGTCGTGAAATCTCATCGAGCGAATCTTCTTTCAACGGTTTGATGTCGGCGACCATCAGTTTTGCCAGCCGGGAAAATCGCACCGGGCAATCCTGTTCGTTTTCGAGCAGCATCCGCAAATCCGCGAGCGCTTCGTTTTTCATCAGTAGCGCGTGATAGCAGGCACCGCGATAGAACAGTGAACTGGCCGGATCGACCGACTCGGTCACATCGACTTCGGCGATCACCGGCAGTGCCTCGTCGTACAAGCGAGAGCGCACCAGCAGTCGTCCCAACCAGGTTCGAACGCTCATCCGGATCGGCTTGGGCAGCGATTCGATTTCGGCATAGTCCGCGGCCGACGGATCGATGCTGGCTGCGGCGGCGAGAGGGTCTTTGGCGGCAATTTCGGCGAGCCGCTCGACCGCTTCGGTCAGGCTTGCGACCGCGCTGACGAAGGCGTCCAGCGGGTCATCATCGCCTTGTTCCAGTTGCTGCCGAAACCGTTCAGACGCCTCCGCGCTGGCTGCCGGTAGGGCACCGTAGTCGTCCAGTGACCCGCGCAGCACCATCGACATCTGATCGCCGTCAAGCACCTTCCAGCTCTGCCGACTCTCCAGCGACTGATCCGCCATCGCGGACGACGCCAGCAGGAAGACCGCGAAACAGTAAGCCGGGACAGTACAGAGAAAACTCCGCCGCTTCTGGAAGGTTCGGTTACGAATCACAATGGTCCGCCTGTGTTGGAGTCGCTTACTGATTGCGCTGCATCACCAAGTCACGCGTTATTTTGTACAGTTTGGCCTGGCGATCGGACAAGTTCTTTAGCAGAGGAAGCACATCCTGTGCCGATGTCTCATCCGATTGTAGGAGTTCGGCATAACGTTGTGTCGTCGATTTGATCCTTGTTTCCATGGTTCGGATCAGTTTCAGCTCGGAAATCGCGCCCACCAACGGCTGTTCTCCCGGCTGTCCGGCTTGTTGGGGCGCCGATTGGCCCTGTTGTTTTTGCTTCTCCAAGTCGCGCTGCGCTTGTTGCAAAGCCGCAATCATTTCTTCGATCGCGGCGAGGACATCTTGTTGAATGCCTTGTGTGATGGCATCAATCTGAGTTTTGCTCAATCGCTGGGCAATGCGGTCACTCTCGTCACGGATCTGCGCCACCACCTCGGGGAAGGCAACACTGGACCCCTCTTCGCGGAGGAGCAGCATGGCCCGATCGGCTTCGACGGTGACCTGTTTCTGGTCGAAGGACAGGTCACCGGACTTCAAGTCTGTTTGGCGATTGCGTTGCGATTTCGGCGTTGCGGCCAACTCGGCCGTGTCGTCGATCAGTTTGGATTGCATTGCAGCCATTTTCTTGAGACGACTTTCCAGTCGGGCAAGTTCCCTCTGCATCTCTTCTTCGCGTAGCTGACGCAGGATTTGCTCCAATTCGTCAATCGCCTGCCGCAGATTCTCCTCGGCCGCCAACTGGTCCTCGATCGCTTCGTCACGTTTCGACTGCTCGAGATCCTGTTCGGCCTGCCGCATCTTTTCGATCGCCTGCTGCAGTTTCTCTTCCGCCTGCTGCTGCGGCGTCTTAGGCTGCTGTCCCTGCTGTCCCTGCTGTCCCTGCTGTCCCTGCTGTCCCTGCTGTCCCTGCTGTCCCTGCTGTCCCTGCTGTCCCTGCTGTCCCTGCTGTCCCTGCTGGCCCTGCTGGCCGGATTCCCCTTCCTTGGACTCTCCTTCCTTGGACTCTCCTTCCTTGGACTCTCCTTCCTTGGACTCCCCTTCCTTGGACTCTCCTTCCTTGGACTCCCCTTCCTTGGACTCTCCTTCCTTGGACTCTCCTTCCTTGGACTCTCCTTCCTTGGACTCTCCTTCCTTGGACTCTCCTTCCTTGGACTCTCCTTCCTTGGACTCCCCTTCCTTGGACTCCCCTTCCTTGGACTCCCCTTCCTTGGACCCCCCTTCTTTGGACTCCCCTTCCGACGATTCTCCGTTCTTGTCCGCGAGTTGCTCTTTCAACGCTTCGCCACGGTCACCGATGGACTCCTGCTCTTTTTCGAGTTGATCCAGGTCCGCTCCATTTTCGGTTCGCGCTCGGGTACTTCGCTGGGAGCGTTCGATTCGTTTCAGGTCCTTGATCATTTTCGCCAACCGTTCTTTTTCATCGCGGATTCGGTTGGCGCGATCCTCGCTGGTCAGCAGTTTCAAGATCTCGGCGAGACCCGCACTGGCGGAATCCTGGTTGGCGACTGCATCGGAGAATTTTTCATTGCGGAGCGCGTCACTCGCCTTGCGCAGCTGTTGCAGCACAAATTTTTCGCGTGACTGCTTTGCCGCCTGACGCAACAACGCCGCTCGATCGGGATTCTCAGCGGCTTCGACATCTGCCAGACGCAACAGCAGTTCTTCCAGCTTTTGGTAGCGGTCAGCGACACCGGCTTGGCGGAGCACTAAATCGGACTCTTGGGCGTCGCCGATATCGCAGCACAAAAACGAGACCAGGACGACGCATAGGACGGCCAAGCTGCACCGCCGACGCAGATGCGGGGCTTGGCGATTCGACTGACCCGTCGAGGCGTAGTTCCACATTGTGTTTTCCACGTCAGTTGCGGCTATTTGAAGAGGTCTTTGACACGGTTTTTGCGTTCTTCCTGGGTATCTTCCTTGAGCTGTTCTTGGTCCTGAATCAGACCGCGAACCAAATCCAGCAATTCATTGTAGCTTTCCAAGTCCAGCATCTTCTCCAAAACGGCCGTCAGCTCCAATAGCACCTGGTCGGTCGTTTGAATCGCTGCTTCGGTGTGGTTCAGGGCCGACTGCGGTTGGTCGATGGAATCTTCGATTGCGCGGATCTGCTGTTGTAGCTGATCCATGGAATCGTTCACAATTTGCCGTAGCGGGTCGCGGACCCCGCTGCCGAGTCTTTCCTGGCGGTCTTTGGAGTCGACCCGGTTGTTGACCATCTCCAGCAGCAGGTCGTCGAGTGACTCGGCGATTCCGGTTAATTCTTCGGTTGTTTTGCTCGCCTGCAAACCGCTTTGCTGGACTCGCAATCCGATGATCCGGAGCTCGCGCTGACGCGTTTGCTGTTCTGTTTCCCCTTGCTGGCGTTCCATCGATAGTTCGAATCGGTCGGCTTGAAATCCCGCCAGCTGCTCGCGAAGCCCTTGGGTTTCGGTGACGGTCTGTTCCAATCGCGTGCGAAGTCCCAGTTCTCGACGCTCCAGCAACGTCAACAGTTCTTCGGGGGTGACGACCTGCAGCCGAAAAATCTCGCTGGAGGTCAAATGGGTGCCTTCCAGATCGTATCCGTCGCGCGCTTCGGCGTAGACACTGATGGCGCCGCCGGGTTTGAGTGCGGGAATGCGTCCGGAATTGGTCAATTCACGCAGATCGATGACGGCTTCGGCGTGTCCGTCGCGGTCCGGTTGCAGGGGTTGAGCGATCGGCTCGTCTGCTGTCGTCGGCAAATCGCCGGCTTCGCGGTTCTCATCCTCGGGTCCGTCGTCTTGCTGTGCGCCGGTGCTGGGCGCGACCAGCGCCGTCACCGACTCGACTCCGTAATCATCTTCGGCGACGCATTCCAGCGGCAAACGAGCGATCGGAGTGACCGCGGACTGGATCCCTACCAGCGACAGCGAAACGCTGGGCGGTTCATCAAGGATGGCGCCGAGAAAATAGCGAAACGGAGCTTGAGCGCTGATCCCGCTGGGGTCAGAGGGAACGAGTCGGATGGCAGTCGGGCTGCGGAAATGGTCCAGGTTTAACTTCACCGAACGGCGGTCATCGGAAAACTGCAGATTGGTCAGCCGCGTTTCCTGGCCGTCGGATTCGAGGACTGCATCCATGTCACCGAGCGGCAGACTTGAAACGGCCTCCAACGTCACGCGACTGCCTTCGCTGATTCGCAACCCCGCTTGGTAAGTCGTTTCCAAGTCATAGGCGGCCCCGTTTTCGCCGCCGGCGTCACGAAGGTATTCCGGATAGCGGACATTGACCTCCATCGACGCGATCGCGGGCGGTTCAACCGCTTCGATCCGGTAGTCGGTCAGTCGATCGTCGAGCCCCTGGATTGAAAACGAGAACGACGAAGCCAGATTGCTGAGCGGCGGCCCATCGAGCACAAAGGACTGGTAACCGTCCCGCTCACGTCCCACCCGCCGCATGTTGGATTGTCCGCGCGTGCCGTCATCGGTTTCATAGTAGACGGTGCAGGCCGAGGGGACTTCGGCATCCTCGGCTGCGGCGCGGATCCGAAGCGTACCGCTGCTGCCGGTGGGCAAACGCATCACTCCGTTTTCAAACGCGAGTCTGTCAGGATCGGAATCTTGGATGTTCGATGCGCTGACGGTTGGCAAATCCACGCCGACCATTTCCAACTTCGCCCGCCGCGGCCAACGAGCGTCCGACAACAGCGTCAAACGAGCCGCCGCGCGGGCAAACGCGTTGGGGCTGTAGGCCGCAAACACCAATGCCAACAACAACAACGGTCCCGCGATGGCCGCCTTTTGTAACAGCGGCTGCATTCGAAACACGCGTCCCGGGTCCACTTCGTCCACCGATTGCGACGCTTCGCGGTGAACCAGACGCAACAGATCAGGTGAATGTGAATCGCCCGAACGACCGGGGCGGCTGAGTTGAACGGCCGTCACCAAACGGCCCGCCAATTTCGGATGGTGACGTTCGACCAACAGCGCCAAACTGTCATCGGGCAACGGACGGACCAACCGATCGATCAACATCCGAACCACGATCACAAACACCGCCAAACCGACCGCGGACAACAGGATCCCACGCGCCGAACGCGGCATCTCGGTGCCCCCGAGCGTGACCGGCACGTAGTCAACCAGCAGCCCGACCCAAAACGCCGACAGTACTACCGCCAGAATCGCCAACACCGAATCCCAAACCACGTAGCGGCGAATCCGCCCACGGAGCGATTGAAGCAACGATTGGAGTTCAGGATCAAGCATTCGATTCAGGTTTTACCTACGCGAGTCGGTGGAGTCGGCGGATCACCCATTCCATTGTCAGCGCACTGGCGATCAGCCACAACAGCATCGCGTTTCGCCGTTCGGTGAAAATGGCGTCGGGCGTCCCGGGCAGAATCGTGATTTGGGGTTGGGGGCGAATGGTGCTGACAATGTCTTCAGCCAGTGTTTGACCGGAGGCATCCGCGTCAACTTTCCAGTATTTTCCGCCGGTGGTCCGGGCCAGGCTGTCCAGGTCTTCATCGTTGCGCCGTGGCCGTTCCAATTCGACGGTCGGCAAGCGAACTTGCACGTTTTGCCGAAACACCTCTTCGTTCAAAGCGTCTCCCAGGGTCAGCCGCAATTCGTGATTGCCGTCGGTCCGGACCACGAATCGTCCGCTGTAGATTCCCGGTCGCGATTCGCCTTCGACGGGCGTCAAGCGGACATCTTCGACCCCCTTGGGTGTGATCAGCTTTGCCTTCACCTCCGGCAGCGTCAGCGGTTCGAATTGTTCGTCGGTCAAGACGGCGCGGACCGTGATGGTGTCGCCTACCATCGCCCGGGGCGTGTCGACCAACAACAATCCGCGGTTGCTGTCGCGCAGCAATCGACCTTCGCTGACCCAGCGGATCAATTTGGTGTAGTAACTGTCAAAGTACGCATCGCTTTCACGCCGCATCCGCCACATCTCCCCACTGCCTTGGAAAAACACGCGGCCGGCGCCGTAGAACTGGCTGGCCATGTACACCGGCAGCGAATCGGAAATCCGCGTGGTCGGGTCAGAGAAATACGCATACACCTTGGCGATCGGTTTGGCAGCTTTGACACCGACGTAATCGTAGACGCCGCCGAAGGAATCCCAGGCTTCGAAGCTGGTTGCCGGATCATCGGTCACCCACAGAAATTCGGCACGCCGTGCTTCGGGGGTGAATTCCAACGGCCACGCCGTTTCGCCGCCCTCACGGCCCGATCCCATCATCAGCCCGCGGCTGGAAAACGTGACCGGAAAGAAACTCGCGATGCGGGCGACACGGGGATCGGTCCGCAGCCGCAACCAACGCGGGTGATAAACCGGACCGCCGACGATGATCAGCCCGCCCGACTGCGACGCCAACCAACGGTCCAAAAGATCGATCGACGCGGCGGGGATCTGTGTCCAATCGGGATCGAACATCGCGATCGCGTCATACTCGAACAACTCAGCCGGGGTCGCGGGAAACTCCGTCAACAACTGATCGGCATCCTGGCTCATCCCCGGTTGTCCGGTTTGCAACCAGGTGTCCAGGCGGATTGATTTTTCGCGGTGCAACAGGTTTCGAACGAAGCGGTATTCGCGTGTCGGACCACCGGCGATGGTCAGAACGCGTAGCTTTCGTGCGACAACCTCATACCGCGCGTCACTGACGTCGTCCTTTTGGTTTTGGTCCTTTTCGACCGGCAAGATGCGAATCGCTAATCGACGACGTCCCACCGACTCGGGTTCCATTTCGAATTTGATCCCGACCAGCGAACCATCGCCGGACAGCGTCACACTTTGGGAATCGACCACTTCGGTCGGCAACGCGCCCGAGGCGTTGCCGTCGGTCGTGGTGGAATCCAATCCATCGAGCAGCTGCACTTGGATTTTCAATGAGTCGCCACCGGTGGCCTGAAGCACGGCGGAGACGGCGAACTTGTCGTTGGGATAAACCCGTTTGGGCGCGTCCAGATCGACCACCCGTACATTTGTCGGCGGCTCGCTGCTGCCCAGTCCGACCGGGTAAACCGACACTTCACCTCGCTTGGCGAGCGCCATCGCGGAGGCGACGTTGCTGCCACCATTGTTTTGCCCGTCGGTCATCAGCACGATCCCGGCTAACGTCGTCGGATCATGGCTGGCCAAGACGTTGCTAATCGCATCACCGATGCGGCTTTGCGATGCAGAGGCCGCGATCGCTTCTTCCCAGTTGAGCACTTTGATCGGTGGCTGTGCCGGCTCGGCGTCGTCGCCCGATTCAGACCCCTCGGCATCGTCCTGTTGTGACAATTCGTCGTCGGCAAATCCGACCAGCGATGCAAACGAACGCGTCGTCGAACTGCTGTATGCAAAACCGCACATCAAAATACCGACGCACATGGTGACTGCGGTTGCCCCCAGCAACCATCCCAGGCCCTCGCGGCCGCCTCCGGTTTGAGAATCCGGCGTCGGAGCGGACAAGCCACCCACCAACAGCGAGGAAAGCGACAGGACAAACGCCAGCCCCAATAGAATCATTCCGGTGACGGCGACCGGTGACGGACGGCGCGGTGGAGCGAGATTGTCAACCGAATCTTCGGCCTGCACCGACCCCTCGGTGTTACCGCCATTGGTTTGCAGCAGCAGCGGCTCGGGGGCGTCGCCGAAGCTGTACACGTTGACGCGGTGTTGTTGGCCGAGACGATTGATCAATTCATGGTCCGCCAGAATCTCCGCGGCGCGTTTGGCACGGCTGTCGCTGCCGAGCGTATCGGATTCCGCCAGCGACATGCTTTGGCTGGTATCGACCAACACGACGACTTCGCTGGGACGCAAGACTTCGCGTTGGGTACGACGTTGAAGGTCGAAAAAGAAGAACAGCAAGGCGACGACGATCGTCAATCGAAGGAAGATCAGCGTGATGCCGACCGATCGTGACAACTCGGCGGTGTCGCGACGATAGAAACGCGCACAACCAAAGATCACCACCGCGGTCGAGATCAGCAGCAGGGCCCACCACCACCAGCCTTCGATCGAACCGGCGCGGGCGAATTCATAGACGGTGCTTTCTAATGCCATCCCGCCGTCGCCCGGGAGAGTGGACTGGTCCAGTGTTTCTTGCACGCCTATCGCCCTCCCGCCGCCAAACCAAATGCGTGACGTTCCGAGCCGTCATGCGGATCACTTGCTCCGGCACCCGAGCCTCGCTTGCCGCCGGCCCCGCGAACCGGTGTCGACGCCCGGGCGTGGTAGCTGGCCCAGTAGGCCAGTGCCTGTTCGGCGGCCAACAACAGCCCCAGCAGCGCCAACAGCATCAACCCGAGCGTGGAACTGCCGGCAAATTGATTCTGCTGGCGCCAATCGTCACTGGAAACAAACTGCACGTCGATCGGAAGCAGCGCCCGGCGGATTTCCGCGGCATCGGCCCGTTCCAGGTCGCCTTCGCCGGTGACGATGGTGCTTGCCGACGGAATGACTTCGCTGCCGCCGTCGGCTTTCAGCAACCCCCATTCGAACAGCCCCGGCCGCAACAAGTCATCGATGTTCGATTCACCGGCGATCAATCGTTCCACGGGGTCAAGTGCGACTTGGACGGTGTCCGTCCCCGCTTCGCTGCCGATCACCTCCATCAACACACGCGGAGGGGACTGCGACGGTGCCAGCAACTTCATCTCTGGAAAATACGCTCGGGTAGAAACGGTTTTTTGCAACGCATCGATGACGGTACGCGATGTCGATGCACTCGCGCCGCTCCAAAGTCTAGCGTTGGCAAGCAACATGAAGGGCACGAAGGTCGGGTCGCCCGGCCAGTTGGTCCAACTGCCGTCCAGGCTGGTTAAGACCGTCACGACCGTTCCGGTGCCGACCGCGTGTTCGGTGACCAGTGGGGCCCCGTCACGGCGAACCAGTACATTGCGATACCGGCGCGTCGGCCCGTTGTTGTCCGCTTGGTCGTCCAGAGTCCACCCTTTCGCGACGCCGATCATCGACAGCGACGCATCCCCCGCACTACGCAATGGATCCAGCAACGTGTCGGTGTCACCGAACAGGACATCGCCAGTTTTGTCGGTCCCGCCGACGGCCAAGTTGCCGATGGAATCGAGCGGCGCGGGCAGCAACTGTCGGTCCTGCGAAAGCAAGATCCGGTTGTAGTCTTCGGCCGCGACCGAATCACCAAGGAACCATGCGATCCCGCCACCATTTTGAACGTATTGCTGCAACGCGGTCGCGGCGGTCTCGTTGATCTGCGGCAGATCCAGCAGATAGATCGCACGATAAGGTGCCAACATTTCCATCGTCGCACTCCGCAGGAACGCCGGCGGCTTGATGTCCGGCTGGGCACCGATCCGCACCTGGCTGCCGGGGTCCAAGACCGCGGCGACGGTGTACGCGCCTGCTTCGTCGACGTCCGAGTCGATCACCAGCACGCGTTCGACGTCGGTCAACGGCAAGGTGCAACTTCGTTGATTGTCGACGCCCAACGCATCGGACGGCAATTCGACTTCGATCGCGTGTGTTCCCGTCTCGGCGACGAAGACCTGGAACGACTTTGTGATTTCAGCGCCGGCGGCCAGGGATTCGATTACCAATCCGGGCAACGCTTCAACGACTCCACTGACGCGTCGTGACGGATCCACCGTGGTGACGTCGTCCCCGTAGCGGATGACACGACAGGCCAGCGTGACGCTTTTCACTTCGCTGGCGCTGTAGTTCTTGATCGTGGCCCGCACGACCACCGGAACGCCGGCAACCCAGACGTCTTGGACCGGGGCCAGATCCGTGACCGCCAGGTTTCGCTCCGGTCGCTTGGCGCAATCGATCATTCGCACCTTCAGGTCATCGCCAGAAAATTTGCGCATCGATTCGGCCAGCCGTTCGGTCGACCCCCAATCGCGGGCGCGGAAGTCGCTGGCGATGTAGACGAATTGGTTGTCGGCGGCGGTTGCGGCGGCCAGTTCGCCGGCCAGATCCAGCGCGGGCACCAGATCGGTGCGGATCGGCGAGACTTCTGTCGCCATCACGCGAGCGATCACCCCGGCGTCGCCGAGGACGGTTTGGCTGGACAGGTCGGCCGACGCGTCCCCCGACTCGCTGCCACCCTGAACGGCCAGCGACGCCCGGCTGGCACGCATCACGGTCAGCTGATGATTGCCTTCGTCGCTGGCCAAACGCTGTGTCAATTGTTGCAACGCCTGGAGCGCACGGTCGTAGGCCGTCGTCTCACCGCTGCCGCTGACGTCTCCCATCGAATAGCTGTCGTCCAGGATGACGATGTGGTGGGTAGTTTGACCGCCCAAGGCCCCCAGCAGTTGACGTCCGCCGGTCCAGCCGCACAGCATCATCACCAGCACCGCGGCGACGGCCAATCGCGTCAACAACAGCAACAATTGCCGCAACCGCAACCACTTCTTCTGCTTGCGATAGCTGGCCAGCAGAAAATCCATCGCGGCCCAGCGGCGGCGACGATGCCGCAGCATGTTGATCAGGTGCACCAGCAACGGGACGGCGACAAACCCAAAACCGGCCAGAAGAGCGGGATACAAAAACATTCTTCGCGGCCTCCTTACCGGCGTAGTTTGGGTAGCGAGGTGCGGTGGGACAAGAATCGCGCCAGCAGCGCATCCAGGGGATCACTGGTTCGAACTTGGATGTAGTCGATCGAAAGCCGGCCACAGGCACGGCGCGTGGAAGTCAAGAATTGATCCAGGGCGTCGAGATAGCCTTGTCGAAGTGCGCGCGGATTGCAATTGAGCAGGTCGTCGCTTTCGAGCGCTTCGAATCGTGTCGCACCATTAAAAGGAAACTCGATCTCGTCATCATGCAAGACGTGAAACAAGGCCACGTCATGACCGCGGGAACGAAGCACCCGCAAGCCTTCGACCAACGAGTCGATTCCCAGCAGATCCGAAATGACCAGCACCAACCCTCGTCGCGGAATTGCCTGGCCGACCTGTTTGGCCACGCGAACCAAATCGGTACGGCCGTCCGCGCCCACCTGATCCAACATCGCCAAGATCCGCACGAGCTGCTGTTGATTGCTTTTGGCGGGGACGGTATCGCGGACGGCGGTGTCGAAGGTGATCAATCCGCAGGCATCCTTTTGACGCAGCGCCAGATAGGCCATTGAAGCCGCGATCGACGCGGAATAATCGAACTTGTTGGAATCGCCTTCGCCGTAGGACATGCTGGCGCTGCGGTCGACCAGCAAGGTCAATCGCAGGTTCGTCTCTTCTTCGTACTGTTTGATGTGCAACCGATCCTGCCGCGCATACACCTTCCAATCGATGTGACGCAGTTCGTCACCGGGGTTGTACTGGCGGTGCTGCAGGAATTCGATCGACTGGCCGAAGTAGGGGCTGCGGTGCATCCCCGACAGGAACCCTTCGACGACGCGCCGCGCCGTCAATTCCATCCGACGGATTCGCTGCGTGACTTCAGGACGCAAATATTTTTTGGAATCGGGCATCACGCGAAAGCTCGTCTTCGGTCGTCGGTGTCGCCGCCACGATGCGATCGATCACATTGTCACTGGTCACCCCGTCACTCTCGGCGGCGAAGTTGACCACCATGCGGTGTCGCAACACCGGCTTGGCCAGATGCTGGATGTCATCGATGGACACATGAAAACGACCTTCCAGGAGCGCCCGGGCCTTGCCGCCCAGGATCAAGAACTGAACCGCCCGCGGTCCGGCACCCCAGCCGACCAGATCGTTGACGAAGTCGGGAACACCGTCGTCACCGACGCGGGTTTGCCGCACCAACGACAACGCGTATCGCACGACGTGATCGCTGACCGGCACGCGACGCACCAAGTCTTGCAGCCGGATGATCTCGTCGGCATTGAGCACGGCTTGGACGTCACCGGTTTCCGTCCCGGTCGTTCGCCGCGCGACTTCGAACTCCTCGTCGAACGAGGGGTATTCGACAAACACCTTGAACATGAAACGGTCCTGCTGCGCCTCGGGCAACGGGTAGGTCCCTTCTTGTTCGATCGGGTTTTGGGTGGCGAGAACGAAAAACGGTGTGGGCAGCGGGTGGCGGGTTCGGCCGACGGTCACCTGACGCTCCTGCATCGCCTCGAGCAGCGACGCTTGCGTTTTCGGCGGCGTCCGATTGATTTCGTCGGCCAGAATGATGTTGGCAAACAACGGGCCCTCCATGAACCGAAACGCGCGGTGCCCGCTGGAGCGGTCCTCTTCGATGATTTCCGTTCCCGTCACGTCGGCGGGCATCAGGTCGGGGGTGAACTGGATACGGGAAAACGCCAAGTCCATCGTGCGGGCCAGCGTGCTGATCATCAATGTTTTGGCCAGTCCGGGCACGCCTTCCAACAGCACGTGACCGCGGCTGAACAGCCCGATCATGATTTCGTCGATGACGTCCTGCTGTCCGACAATGACTTTACCGAGTTCCTCACTGATCTGTTTCTTGGCGTCGTTGAGACGTGCCGCGTCGGCCGCCGAAAGCTCGCCCAACGCCGCCGGATCGTTGCTTGCTGCCTCGCCCGAGTTATCCATTCCGTTCCCATAATCAAAGGGTGCCACGCTTACTGAACCGCTACAGGATACCAGCCGGACTACGCTCCGGATATAGGAACCCCGGCAGAACACTCTGAGGTCGCCTCGCCCGATAACCCTTGCCCCGATCGGTTCCGCTACAATCGTTAAGTGCCTGCTCGACCCAACCCGCCCAATGGTGCCCACCGCCGTGCTTCGACATTACGCTTCCCAGGTTGTGTTGTTCGGTCGACTCCGGCCGCGTCGTCGGGTGCCGGAATGTCGGCCGACGTTTTATCGCGGTTGCGAGCCGACCCGCTTTCATCACCAAGTGTCCAACACTGATGTGGCGCCGACCGGGCGAACTGAGACAGGCGTTTGCACCATCGTCACATCGGGATGGTTGCGGTTTGCCGCAATCCTGTTGATGGTGTTGACCGGTCGCTCCGCGTTGGCGGCCAACTATTCCGACGCCGAGACGCTGTTTCTGGCCGGAAAGATTGACCAGGCAAAGGAAATTGCCGAGGCCGAGGTGGAACGCGGCATTTGGAATCGTCGCTGGTCCGAATTGCTGATTCGATGCCAGTTGGCGACCGGTCAGTACGAGGGGGCACTGGAAACCTATGACGCGGCCATCCGCCGCTATCCCACCAGTTTGCCGCTCCGCACCCTGGGAATCGAGGTCGCGCATTTCAATGACCTGCCCGACCGCGCGGCCAGCGAAAAGGCGATGATCGAGCGCTACCTGCAGTCCGGTCAATTGAGATACGCCACCAGCGACACGCTGATCGCCGCCGGGCGATTTTTCTCTGAGAGCGGAATCGATGCCCGGATTATCCTGAAAAACTTCTACGATCGAGTGCTGGAGACCGACGCGACCAACCTGGAAGCCCTGATCGCGACCGCCGAGCTTGCCGTCAGCAAGGGTGACTTTGCCGTCGCAGCCGAAACGGTCGCCAAAGCGCAGCAACGGGAATTGCAAGACGCTCGGTTGGATTACCTGCTCGCCGTCGCGTTGCGATCTAGCGATCCACCACAATCCCGTCTCGCGCTGGCAAGATCGCTGCAGGAAAATCCCGTCTACGAACCGGCGTTGATCTTGAAGGCGGAACAGGAAATCGATCGCGAACAATACGACCAAGCCGAAGCGACGATCGATGAAATCTTGAAAACTAATCCCAACAGCCCCTCCGCGTTTGCGCTCAAGGCGGTCCTTGCTCATTTGGCCGGCGATTACCAGAAAGAAAAACGGCACCGCGAAAAGGCGTTGCAGTGGTGGCCGACGAACCCCAACGTGGACCATTTGATCGGCCGCAAGTTGTCCGACAAGTATCGGTTTGCCGAAGGGGCCCATTACCAGCGATTGGCGCTGACGTTCGAGCCGTCACACATGCCGGCGACGTTTCAACTGGCCCAAGATCTGCTCCGGCTTGGCGACGACGACGTCGGATGGGAACTGGCCGAACAGGTCAACACCGAAGATCCCTACAACGTTGTCGCTTACAACCTGATGACGTTGAAAGATCGCATCGATGGGTTTGAAACGATCCGTGCGAGTGATCCGATGGAGACCGCACACGACGTCGACACCTTGCTTGCCGGACCGGGGGGCGAAGCACAACGCGAACCCGGCGAGATTCTGATCCGAATGGACCCGCGCGAGCGGAAGGTCTATGGCAATGCGGTTGCCCAACTCCTAACCGAGGCCAAGCAAGTGTTGTGCGAGAAGTACGACTTGGAGCTCACGCGACCGGTGATCGTCGAGATCTTTCCCAAGCAAAGTGACTTTGCGATTCGCACGTTCGGACTGCCGGGTGGTGAAGGGTTCCTCGGTGTCTGCTTCGGCCGCGTGATCACCGCCAACAGCCCGGCGTCGCAAGGGCCGCGTCCGTCGAACTGGAAAAGCGTGTTGTGGCATGAGTTTTGCCACGTGATCACGTTAACAAAGACCAAGAACAGGATGCCGCGTTGGTTGAGTGAAGGGATCTCGGTGTACGAAGAACTTGAGCGCGACCGGCGATGGGGACAATCGATGACCGCCCGCTATCGAGAAATGATTTTGGGGGATGATTTCACGCCGGTCTCGCAGCTAAGCGGTGCGTTTCTGAGCCCGGCGTCGCCCACCCACCTTCAGTTTGCTTATTACGAGTCCTCCCTGGTGGTCCGGTACCTGGTCGAAACGTTCGGTCCCGAAGCGCTCAACGCAACCCTGGATTCGCTGGCCGAAGGGATTCCGATCAATCAGGCGCTGGCGGAAAGCATCGCGCCGATGGAACGGATCGAATCCGGGTTTGCCCAGTACGCGCGCAACCTGGCCGAAGAATTTGGCAGCGGCCTTGAATTCACGCGTCATGATTTGCCCGAGGACGCCCCGGCGCACGAGATTTTGCAGTGGGCCGAGATGAACCCCAACAATTATTGGGCGCGAATGACTTCGGCACGCTCGGCCTTGGCACTGAACCGATACGACGCTGCGGCCGAGCAATTTGAGTTTCTGGTCGAAAAGAATGCGGCAACCGGCGAACAGGAAGGCGTTTTGGAATCGTTGGCCGCCTGTTACCGTGAATTGGGGAACGTGGCAAAGGAACGCGACACCTTAAAGCAGCTTTTTTCGGTTTCCTCCGATGCTTTGCCCGGTTTGCAGCGTTTCATCGAAATGGAGAAAGAGCGAAACGAATGGTCGTCGGTATTGGAGTCTGCCGCCCAGGCACTTGAGATCCAGCCCTTCTCCCAAGCCGTGCATCAATCACTGGTGACGGCATGCCGCGAATTGGGGCAAAGCGAAAAGGCGATCAACTCGTTGCGTGCGTTGCAAGCCATGGACCCGGTGGATGTCGCCGGGCTGAATTATCAGTTGGCCGAATCGCTCGCTGCCGCCGGTGATGTCGACGCGGCGACGAGGCATCTGGTGGATGCGTTATTGATCGCACCCCGCTATCGCGACGCCCATCACCTGCTGCTGAAACTTCACGCACCGCCGAAACAGACGCCGATACCGGCTGAGCCCGAGGGGGACACCGGATCGGATCCGCCCGGGCAATCGGATCCGGACGAGTCGTCGGAATCGAACGACCCGGCAACGCAAGCCAACCCGGCAGAACAAGCACCGGCAGAACCCGCCGCCAAGAACGAGCTACCTGCCACGGAGTCCAAGAACTGATGAAAGGCCGACGTCCCAATATCTTGGTGCTTTTCACCGCGTTGCTGATCATCGGGGCCACTTCAATGGCGTTGGCCCAATGGAGACGCCATTTTCGAAGTATCGAAGAGGACCGACGCGGCGTCCCGCAGTGGGAAGTCGATCGGCAATTCCCCGGCGACATGTTTACGTTTGCGCGTGTCCGTTACGATTCCTATTATGGACGCGGCGGCGGTGGCGGGTGGCGAACGGATTATCCCGACAGCGATCTCAATTTCTCTTTGCGGCTGCAACAACTGACAACCATCAAGGTCAACCCCGACCCGGTGATCGTTAACCTGACCGATGACAACCTGTCGGATTATCCGTTTCTGTACATGATCGAACCGGGGGGGCTGGTGTTTAGCGAAGAGGAAGTGCTGGCACTGCGGCGTTATTGTTTCAACGGCGGCTTTCTGATGGTGGATGATTTCTGGGGCGACCGCCAGTACGAAAATTTGGAGTTCGAACTGGCACGAGTTTTTCCTGATCGCAAACCGTTCGAGGTCCCGCTCGAACACGAGATCTTTCACAACGTTTACGACATGAAAGAAAAACCGCAGGTGCCGGCCATCGGCAGGGCGTGGGGATCGGTCACGTGGGAAGACACCCGCGACGGCAGCGACAACAGCGTGCCACACTACCGTGCGATCGTCGACGACAAGGATCGGATCATGGTCTTCATCTGCCACAACACCGACCTCGGCGACGGCTGGGAACGCGAAGGCGAAGACGAGGAGTACTTTCGTGAATTCTCGGTCAAGAAGGCCTATCCGATGGGGATCAACATCGTCACCTATGCCATGACCCACTGAATCCCGCACGTCCATGCCTGTTCCGTTATTCCCATTCACGACTTCCATCGGTGGCGTCTCGCCCGCGAAGTTTTTCATTGTTCGGAGCCCGTAGTCAACTTGCCAATGTCAGTCACCGAAACCAACGTGGTCCAGCAGATCCAGGAAGCCCGCGAGAGAATCGTCGGCGAATTGTCGAAAACCATCGTCGGGCAACACGACGTCATCGAACAACTTTTGATCAGCCTGCTTGCCGGCGGACATTGCCTGATCACCGGACCACCCGGATTGGCCAAAACGTTGTTGGTCCGCAGCGTCGCACAGGTCTTTCACCTTCAGTTCAGCCGGATTCAATTCACTCCGGACCTGATGCCGGTCGACATCGTCGGCACAGAGATTTTGGAGGAGTCGACCGACGGCCATCGCAGTTTGACCTTCGTCAAAGGCCCCGTGTTCGCCAATGTGATCTTGGCGGATGAGATCAACCGCACGCCGCCGAAAACGCAAGCCGCGATGCTCGAAGCCATGCAAGAACATCAGGTCACCGCTGCCGGAACTCGCTACGAATTGCCCGAACCGTTTTTCGTTTTGGCGACGCAAAACCCGATCGAGATGGAAGGCACCTATCCGCTGCCGGAGGCGCAACTGGATCGGTTCCTGTTCAACGTCAAAATCGATTACTTGCCGCCGGAGGACGAACTTTCGGTTGTCTTGCGGACGACCGCGTCCAAGCCCGAGCCGATCAATCCGCTGTTCTCTGGCGAGGATGTGTTGCAGTTCCAGCAAACGGTTCGCGAAGTCCCGATCGCCACGCCGATCGCCGAGTATGCCGTCAAGATCGCCCAAACCACGCGGCCCAATCGCGCGGGGACGCCGGAGTTCGTCAACGAGTGGGTCGGCTGGGGCGCGGGCACCCGGGCCTCGCAAACACTGGTGCTCGGTGCCAAGGCGCGGGCGCTACTGATGGGCCGCGCCCATGTGCAAACCGAAGACATCGTCGCGCTGGCCCACCCGACGCTGCGTCACCGCGTGCTTCCGACCTACAAGGCCGAGGCCGAGGGCGTCACGATCGAACAGATCATCGACAAATTGCTCGACACGATCCCTAAGCCATGAACTCCGTCTCGACCGCCGCACCGTCTGCCCCCGAAACGATGTCCAACGCGGATGATCGCGCCGGTGTCGATCCGTCGGCACTGATGCGCATCAAGAGTCTCAAGCTGCGCGCCAAGACGGTCGTCGAAGGATTCTTCTCGGGGCTACACCGCAGCCCGACCCACGGCAGTTCGATCGAATTCAGCGAGTACCGTGCCTACGTTCCCGGCGATGACCTGCGCAATCTGGATTGGAAGCTCTACGCCCGTAGCGACCGCTACTTCATCAAGAAGTTCGAAGACGAAACGAACCGACGCTGCTACCTGGTCGTCGATCAAAGCCGGTCGATGAGCTACGGATCGATCGAGTACAAGAAAATCGACTATGCCCGAACGGTCGCCGCAACCCTGGCCTACTTCTTGACGATGCAGCACGACGCCGTTGGCGTGTTGACCTTTGATGCCGAACTGGGCGATTTTTTGCCGGCCAAGCTCGGTGCGAAACAGTTCCACCAGATCCTGGTGGAACTTTCACGGCCGGCCGAGGGCAAAGGCACGGACATCGAAGCACCGCTGCGCCAAGTCACCTCGCTTGTGCCCCGCCGCGGACTGGTGATCCTGATGAGCGATTTATTAGCGCCGCCGGACATGCTGAAGACGCAGTTGGCGGCGCTGCGTGCGAGGGGGCATGAAGTCGTCTTGTTGCGGATCATCGATCCCGGTGAAGTCGATCTTGGCCTTTCAGACCCGGCGATGGTGACCGATGCCGAAACCGGACGCCAAATCTACGTCGATCCGGAGGCGGCCAAGGCAAACTACGCCGAACGATTTTCCCGGCATCGCCGCCAGATCGAAACGATTTGTGAATCCACCGGCGTCGGAAACTATGAACTGATCACCGACAAACCGCTCGATTTGGCGCTCTCAAGTCTGATCCATGCCCGCAACCGACTAGGGAAATCGGGATTTCGATCGATCGGCGAAGGGAGGCGGCAATGAGTTTTCTTGCACCGTTGTACTTCTTGGGCGCCCTGGCGATCGCCGGTCCGGTCATTTTCCACTTGATCCGTCGCCAACCCAGGGGTGAAGTCGAATTCAGTTCGCTGATGTTTCTCGATTCGACACCCCCGCGACTGACGCGGCGAAGTCGATTGGAAAATTGGCCGTTACTGTTACTTCGCTGTGCCGCAATTCTGCTGCTCGCCTTTGCCTTCGCCAGGCCGTTCCTGCCGATCTCGGAATCGGACTCCGTCGCCGGCGTCAAACAGGCGGTCGTCGTGTTGATCGACCAGAGCGCCAGCATGAAACGCACGGGGGTGTGGGACAAAGCGAAAAACAAGGCGAAGAAGATTTTGGATGAATCCGACGACGAGACGCTGCTGTCGGTCATCGCCTTTGATTCCGAACCCCGTTCCGTTTTGTCGCTCGACGAATCAACGCGACTCGTCGCGGACACTCGGAAAACTGCCGCACGGGAAGCGATCGATGCCCTGTCACCGACCTGGTTCGCAACCGACGTCGGGAAAGCCATCCGCTACGCCGCTGATCAAGCCGCGCTGTTGGAACTCGCTGATTCCGAAAACGCTGCCGCGACTCCGAACAATCCGATCGCCAGCGCCGCGATCGAAACGCGGATCGTGTTGTTGAGCGACCTGCAAAACGGTGCTCGGATCGAATCGCTGCAGGGCTACCAGTGGCCCAGTCGCGTTTGGCTGGATGTGCAACCACTGAGCGCGACGACGCGCGGCAACGTCAGCCTGCGTGTGATGCCACAGCGCACCGCCGCGGAAACCGACGACTCGATTCGAGACTCGGCCGGGAACGCAGTCCGTGTCCAAGTTTCGCAAACCGACGATGGGGAATCGTCGACGTTCCGGCTTCGTTTCGACGGACAGGAAAATGACGCCGCGGTGATCCAAGTGCCGCCGGGCCAAACGCGATTTTTCACGGTCAAGCTGCCCGGTGATGGTGACGATGCCGACGAAGCACTTTCACGTACCGCAACATTGAACGTGCTCGGTGACCGCGATAGCTTTGACAATACCTATCACTTCATTCGACCCAGCCGGATTCGACAACAGGTTCGATTCGCAGAATTGTCGATACCCGATGCGTCGGTGGACCCATCGACTGCGGCGCGAGAAACGCTTTCCTTCTACGCTCGGCAGTTGCCTTGGTCGGACGCGTCCCGCGATGTCGATTTCGAACGGTTCCAGCGAGACGACTGGAGTGAGGGATTGTCGCCCTCAGAAACACCCTTGGTGATCGTCAACGGTGCATCGGCCGCAGCGGCGGCCGGCGACGCGGTGGAGCAGTATTTGTCGGCCGGAGGACGCATACTCGTAGTTCTCGACCAGCCCTCCGACGACGCCATCCGTGGTGCGCTCGCATCGATGCTGAAGACGCCTGACTTGATGATCGACGAATCGGATTCGGAGGATTATCGATTGATTTCGGCCGTCGATTTCACCTCGTCGTTGATCGCACCGCTTTCCGATCCCGGCGTCAACGATTTCAGCAACATCCGAATTTGGAAGCATCGCCGACTGCGCGGGCTCGACGGCTCGGTGAAGGTGCCGCTGAAACTGGATGACGGTTCGCCGCTATTGGTCCGGCGTGATGTTGTCAATGATGCCTCCGGTCTTCCCAACGGCAAGTTGTGGGTGCTCGCAACCGGGTGGCAACCCGCTCAAAGCCAGTTCGCCTTGTCGACCAAATTTGTCCCGATTCTGCTGGGAATGCTGGGACCGAATTTGCAGCTCGCGCCGGAGTCTCTAACAATCGGCGACGCCCTTGCGGATCGGTCGATTGCGACCGAACCGGGGTTCGTTGAAATCGACGGCGATGTCTTTGCCGTGAACATGAATCCGTTGGAGAGTGAAACCACGTCCTTTGACATGGACCGAATCAGCCAATTCGGTGCTGTCATCTCTTCCCCGTTGGCCAGGCAGCAAGAACAGACCGCCCAGCGGGCGCTGCGCGACGTGGAATTGGAAGCGAAGCAAGGCTGGTGGCAATGGTTGATCCTGGCCACGCTCGGATTCATTGCCGCCGAAACACTGCTCGCCGCAAAGGAACGTTCTGTACCGCAGGCGGAAGCATGATTTGGTCCTCCAAGCTACGACAATCGGTCTCCGTCAAAACGCGTGCCGCGTTCTGTTATGGAACGCCGATTAATCATCTCGGTCCCAGGCGACGAAACAATGAGTGACAAACCTTCAATGGGTAACGATCTCCGATTCGATTCCAAAGTCGGCATGGCGGAGCGTCAACTCTCGCGGATTCAACGTGAGATGCAGCATGTCTCACGCCGCATCCGATCGAGACATTTTTGGACGTTGCTGGCCGTGTTCGCGATCCTCGCGATGCTGTTCGCACTGATGTTCCGCGGTGCGCAATTGAGCGGACAGATCGGCGATACCACCACTTGGTCAATGATCGCCGCGGCGTTGCTGATCGCCTTGATCGCCTCGCGCGTTCTGGCCGGTCGATTAGCGGGTGGAGTCCAGGCGACGGTCGCGCGAATCGAAAACGCGTTCCCGGGACTGGGGGAACGGTTGATGACGACTGCCTGTTTGGACGCCCAGCAATCCAGCGGCCCGCTCGGTCAGCATCTGATCGGCGAAACGCACGATCACTTTCGTTCGCACGATTGGCAAACCGTCGTTTCAACCCTTTCGCTGTGGGCGTCGCGTTTTTTTGGTGCCGGTGCCCTGGCGGCCGCGATCGGCGTTTCGATGATCGATTTCCGCAACAGCCCCGACGACATGTTGATTCCCGGGGCGCGATCCTCCGCCGGCGATTTCAAGCAGGACGTGACCGTGCTGCCGGGAAACGTGTCGATCGAGCGCGGAACCAGCCTGGTTGTGACTGCCGAATTCAGCGTGTCCGCTCCCGAATCGGCAACCCTGATCACGGAGTATGTCGACGGGACAGTGGCAGAAGTGTTGATGAAACAAAACCTCAGCGATCCGATCGTCGGCGGATTCCTGTCACGCGTCGACCAGCCGCTGACGTATCGAATCGAATCCCCGAATTGGAACAGCCAACCGTACTCGGTCGAAGTCTTTGAGTTTCCGGAATTGCGGCGCAGCGACGCCGTGTTGGAGTTTCCGGAATACACGAACATGAATTCCCGAACCGTCGAGGACACGGTCAAGGTCAGCGTGGTCCAAGGAACCCAGGTGACGTGGCGATTGTTGTTGAACAAAACCGTCGTCTCGTGCACATTGACCCGGACAAATGGCGACGTTATCGAGTGTGCGCGGGCAACGCAAACCGTGGATGCCAAGACGGAGGGTTCATCGGAACCCTATGCCGCGTACCTCGCAACAGTCAAAGCGGCCGAGTCAGATACATTCGTGTTGAATTTGGTGGACGACCAGCAGCGAAAGAACAAGTATCCGCCAGAATTGTCGATCAAGGTGCTGCCGAACAAACCGCCCAAATTGAAGTTGGAAAAGGCTCGTGACGTGACCGTCTCGGCGCTCCAGGAACTCCCGCTGCGCGCCGATGTCCGTGATGATTATGGCGTCCTGAAATCCGGGATCACCTACACGATCGAATCGGAGCCCGAGGTCACGATCGAACTCGCGCAGAATCTGCCGCGGAACGTCGATTCGACCGTTGATCACACGCTGGATTTTGAAGCGTTAAAGGCAAAGCCGGACGACTTGGTTTCTTACTATTTCTGGGCGGAAGATATCGGTCCGGACGGGACGCCACGGCGTACCGAAAGTGACCTGTTCTTTGCCGATGTTCGCCCGTTCGAAGAAATCTTTCGACAAGGCGACTCGCCACCTCCGTCTCAACAAGGCCAACCGTCGCCGCAACAACAGCAAGCCGAAGAACTGGCGAAACTGCAAAAACAGATCATTACTGCGATCTGGAACCAGATCCGTTTAGAAATCAGCGGCACGACGCCGGCCCCTGACGACATTCAAACGATCAGCGACTCACAAACCGATGCGATCGCTCAGTTTCAGGAGCTCGCCGGAAACTTGACTGATGCCGAATCGAAAAAGATCGGCGTGCAGGTTCTCGAAGCGATGCAGTCGACCGTCAAAAACTTGACCGCCGGTGATCTCGGCGAAAGCCGCTCGTCGGCCCAACGTAGCTATTCCAACTTGCTGAAGTTGAGATCCCGCGAGTTCGAAATCACACGCCAACAGCGACAACAGCAAAGCCAAGGCGGCGGGGGCGGTCAAAGTCGTCAACGCCAGATCGACGACTTGGAACTGGAAGACGATGAAAACCGCTACGAAACACAACAGCAGGCGCAGCAACAATCCGCGGCGCAACAGGCCGCCGCGGAAGACCGCCAGGTTCTGAGTCGATTGCGCGAATTAGCCAAACGCACCGAAGATTTAACCGAGGAGTTGGCGAAACTGCAATCCGCACTCGAACAGGCTGAGAACGAAGAGCAAGCCGAAGAGATTCGGCGACAGCTGAAACGCTTGCGCGAGCAGCAACAAGAACTGCTCCGACTGTCAGACGAATTGGAATCGCGAATGCGCTCCCCCGAGAACAGTGAGCGGATGAGCGAGCAAGCGGACAAGTTGCAGCAGTCACGGGAAGATCTTCAGCAAGCGACCAAAGCGACCGAGCAGAACGACGCCTCGGCGGCGCTCGCGGCCGGCCGACGTGCCGAACGCCAATTCGAAGAGCTACACGAAGAGTTTCGACAACGAGCCGCGGGGGCATTCGACGAAGCGGTGCGGCAAATGCAACGCGAAGCCACCGAGCTGAAAAATGAACAGGAGAAGATCGGCCAATCGATGCGTCAGCAGGTGGAAAAAGCCTCGCCAGGTCTTCGTGGTGATGAAAAGACCGACGCCGCCCCGCAGCAGCTGGAAAACCAGGCACAACGTTTCCGCGATCTGGTCGACAAGATGGAGCAAACCGTCAAGGACGCCCAAGAAGCTGAACCGCTACTCGCCGAAAAGCTGTACGACGGTTTTCGGCAGGCACGTCGATCACAAACCGAGCAACAACTGGAAAATGCAGCCGAACTCGTCCGGCGGGGGTTCATGCCACAAGCGGAGCAATTCGAACAGGAGGCTGCCGAGGGAATCGAGAATCTGAGTCAGAGTATCGATGATGCGGCCGACGCCGTCCTCGGAGATTCCACCGAAGGTCTGCGCCGGGCAGCACAACAACTCGAGCAGCTCGCCCGCGGCGCAGAGCAGGAACTCCAACGAGAAGCTCCAGAGACCCAACAGGGACAACAACAGGGGCAACAACAGGGACAACAACAGGGACAACAACAGGGACAACAACAGGGACAACAACAGGGACAACAACAGGGACAACAACAGGGACAACAACAGGGACAACAACAAGGGCAACAGCAGGGGCAACAGCAGGGGCAACAGCAGGGGCAACAACAAGGACAACAACAAGGACAACAACAGGGACAACAACAGGGACAACAGCAGGGACAACAACAAGGACAACAACAAGGACAACAACAAGGACAACAACAAGGACAACAACAAGGACAACAACAGGGACAACGGCAGCAACCGGGCCTACGTGGCGGACCGCAGGAATCAGCGGATTCGCGCCAATCGCGTCAAGATTCGGTGGGGGGGCGTTTTGCCGCGGAGTCACCGAGCGATGGTGGTGGTCCGATCGGGCCGTTAACCGGCGATTTCCGCACCTGGTCGGACCAGATGCGTGACGTCGAAGAAATGGTCGGCGATGCCGATTTACGTGCCCGTGCGAACAGCATTCGCGACCGGGTGCGTCAGATGCGTGCGGACATGAAGCGACACGGGGAGCCGCCGAAGTGGGAACTGGTGGAAGACCTTGTGGCCGAACCGTTACGGGAACTGAAACAAGACGTCCGCGCGGAGTTGCTACGCAGGACGGCGTCCAAGAACGAACTGGTTCCGATCGACCGCGACCCCGTACCGGCTCAATTCTCCGATGCCGTACGTCGGTACTACGAAAATCTTGGCAGTGCAGATTTGGAAACGGATGTGTCGGAGTCGCGGAGGTGAGCAGGACATTGGATTCGTTTCGCCCCGTCATCGCTGAACTGGTCATCGGGTCTCCCCGCTGGACGGTCCCTGCCATCGTCATCGGGACGCTGTTGACGTTTTTGGTGCTGTGGAATTACGCCAAGACCGGTGGCAATCGGGTTCGCGGGGCGTGGTTTGGCGTCACCTTAAAATTGGTCGCGATCGCGCTCTTGGCGGTCTGTTTGCTGCAACCGATGCAGCGTGGTGAACGCCCGCGTCCGCGAGCAAACTTGTTGCCGATCCTTGTCGACACCAGCGGTTCGATGGAGCTCAAGATCGGGCGTTCGAGCGAATCGTGGCGAGACCGGATTGAAACGGACATGTCCGCCGACTCGCCCATCTTTGCATCGATGGCGCAGGCGTTTGAGACGCGGGTTTACGGCTTCGACAAACGATTGGCCAGTGCCAGTGAAGTGGAGGATCTGCGCCGCGGGGGAACCGGAAGCCGGTTGATCGAGAATCTAAATGAATTGTCACGGCGGCTCGAAGGACGTCCGGTCGCCGGTGTGCTTCTGATGACCGATGGCAATTCGCCTGGGACCACGCACGACATGGAAGACCTGCCAGAACAAAAATTTCCGGTCTACCCCGTGATCCCGACGCAAACCACAGGGCTGAACGATTTGCGGATCACCAGCACGACGGTGCGGCAAACGAATTTCGAAATTTCCCCAGTCACCTTAGCGGTGCAGTTTGCGATCGACGGATCCTTTCCCGGCCCGGTGATCGCACGACTGACTGATGTCGCACTTAAAACGGTGGTGGAAGAAAAATCGTTGCCGCTGCGATCGAACGAAAAGACGTTTAGCGTGTCGTTTCAGTTTCGACCCAACGACGTCGGGTTGCAGTTTTATCGAGTGGATTTGTTTCGCGAGATGGATCGCCATGCGTTCGGGGATCTGGACGGATTGAAGGACGCCAACTCGTCGGAAACGACGTTGGTCAATAACACGCGTCTGATCGCCGTCGATCGCAAGAGCGGGCCCTACCGTGTTCTGTATGTCGCCGGGCGTCCGAATTGGGAGTTCAAGTTTTTGCGGCGTGCGATTTCTGAAGACGCCGAAGTCGAATTGACCGGATTGATTCGGATGGCCAACAAAGAACCCAAATTCAGCTTCCGCGACAAAGCGGTCTCCAGCACCAACCCGCTGTTTCAGGGGCTGGGCGAGGACGCCGAAGAGACGGCCGAGCAGTATGACGAACCGGTGATGATTCGGATCGGGGTGAAAGAGACAGAGGAATTGGCTTCGGGGTTTCCGAAAGTCGAAGAAGAATTGTTCGGGTTCGATGCGTTGATACTCGATGACATCGAACCGGAGTTTTTTTCGCAGGATCAACTGGAGATGGTGCGGCGGTTTGTTTCATCTCGTGGCGGCGGTTTGTTGATGCTTGGCGGGCCAGAGATGTTCCGTGGGCGGGCGTTCGGTGACTCTTTTTTGGGAGATCTGTCGCCGGTTTATGTTGCGGCGTCCGGTGTGGGATCGCCTGAAGAGTTTTCAATCGGACTGACCCGCGAAGGCATGCTGCAGCCGTGGATGCGATTGCGGAAGACCGCCGACGCCGAGACGAAGCGGCTGCGAACGATGCCACCCTTTGATTCTGTCAATCGCGTGGGCAGCTTGAAACCTGGTGCGTATCAGTTGGCGACCGTCAGCGGCGGCGATGGCAAGACGCAGCCTGCGGTTGCCGTCCAGCGGTTCGGAAAAGGCAAGGTGGGTGCGATCACGGTTGCCGACTTTTGGCGCTGGTCGATGCAACCCGATCCGCAAAACCCTGACGACGCTGCGCAGGCGTGGCGTCAGGTCACACGCTGGTTGGTCGGTGATGTACCGCGTCGAGCCGAACTGACCGCCAATGTTGGGCCGGTCGAAGACGACTCGATGGTGCTTCGCGTCGACGCCTATGACGAAGCCTACTTGCCGCTGGAGAATCCGACGGTCACCGTCCAAGTGGTCCGCCCCGGTGGCGACGCGATCACACTGGACGCCAAACCAATCGGAGAGATTCCAGGGGCGTTCGCGGTACCGTATTACGACGAGCAGCCTGGGCAATACATCGCGACTGCAGAGGTTCGCGCCGAGGACGGCGAGTTGGTCGGTACGCCAACGGCTGGGTGGACACGCCAGATCGCCGGGCGCGAATTCGACACGCTGGGGATCAACCGACCGCTATTGCAGCGCATTGCCCAACAGAGCGGAGGAGACTTGATTCAAGAGGAGGATCTTGGACTGTTTTCGCGGCGGCTAAAATCCGAGAAAGTGCCCGTGATGGAAACCTGGGTGTTTCCTCTTTGGCACCGCGGCTGGGTGATCGCGTTGGCGCTCGGCTGCCTGTGCGGAGAGTGGGGATTTCGTCGTTGGAGGGGGCTGGCATGAGCAGTGTTTGCAAGCTGATCGCGTTTTGGGTTTTGATTGGTGGTGCGTTTGGATCGGCCGTCGATGGTGCTGAGGAAACGGCACCGTTGGACGTGTTGGTGGTTGTCGGGGCCCCGGGCGAGGATGAATTCGGCGAGGCGTTCGCGCAATGGGCTGCGACGTGGGAAGCGACATGCCAGCGCGCCGATCTCGTGATGCATGTCATCGGCCCCACGGGCGATGATCGCGAGACGTCGGACAAAGACCAACTTAAAGCGGCGTTGTCTGACGCGGCTTCGACAAACAGTGCTCGTCCGCTGTGGTTGATTTTGATCGGACATGGAACGTGGGACGGAGCATCGGCAGACTTCAATTTGGTCGGACCCGACGTGAATGCGAAAGAGATAAGTGAGTGGCTTGATCCGATCAGGCGTCCGCTGGTGATCGCAAATTGTGCTTCCTCCAGTGGGCCGTTCATCAACCGGCTATCGGGAGAGAACCGCGTGATCGTCACTGCGACCAAGAGTGGCTCGGAGCAGAATTACGCTCGGTTTGGGGAACACTTTGCAGCAGCGTTCAGTGCCGCCGATGCCGACTTGGATCACGATGATTCGGTTAGTGTTCGCGAGGCATTCCTCAAGGCGACGGTTGACGTCGACCGGTTTTATCAAGAGCAAGGTCGGTTGGCGACCGAGCACGCACTGCTGGATGATAATGGCGACAGAAAAGGATCTTCGTTATCGCTTGTATTGGGCAAAGCCACCTCGAAGGGGGACGCGGCGGTCGACGGCGAGTTGGCCAGTCGTTTCAGCCTTCCGGTCGTCGATTCCGGGATCCAACTGACCGAGCGGCAATTGAAGATGCGTGACGACTTGGAATCTCAACTACGGCAATTGCGTGATCGATTCAGTGGATCCGAGCGAGGTCAACTTCGCGAACGAGCCCTCCCGCTCCTTTTAAAGCTGGCCGGTTTGTACACCTCAACGGAAGGGCAGAGAAACGATCATTCAACGGTCGCTCCCTAGCACTCTCATCGATAGCCCCTCCCCCATCTGCCCGCTCCGTCACACACCTCGCCCATCTGGTGCCACCCACCACATTTGGTGCCACCCACCTATTGACTGCCTGTAGTCAGGTGGTAGAATCGGCACGCTCGAACTGGGGAGGGTGCTATGGGACGTGCATTGCGGTCGGAGCAGTTTGATCCGGCGGAGATTTCGATGATGCACTGCGTGCAGCGGTGCGTGCGAAGGGCCTATCTGGCCGGCGTGGATCCGCAGACCGGAAAGGATTACGGCTTTCGCCGTGAATGGATCCGGCGGCGGATGGAGGCCCTCGCTTCGGTTTTTGGCGTCGATGTGCTGACCTACGCCATCCTCTCCAATCACATGCACCTGATCCTTCGCAACCGCCCCGACGTCGTTCAAGCCTGGTCGGATCAGGAGGTCGCGATTCGCTGGCTAAGAGTCTTTCCCGGGCGGCGACTGGAAGAACACCTCGCCGAACCGACCGAAAACGATGTCGCCACTTTGGCACGTGACAAGGAAAGGCTGGCAGAGATTCGACATCGACTGTCGGATCTGTCCTGGTTCATGCGTGCACTGAGTGAACCGATCGCCCGCATGGCCAACAAACAGGATGAATGCACGGGACGGTTCTGGGAGGGCCGTTTCAAGGCGCAGGCGATTGCCGATGAAGCGGGCTTGCTGGCCTGTGCGATGTACGTGGACCTGAATCCCGTTCGGGCGGCGATGGCGGAAACGCCGGATCAGGCCCCTCACACCTCGGCCTACGACCGCATCAAAGCAGATCAAGGTGACCAGATCGACTCAGCGGCGTTTGACTTGGTTCCCGTTGACACGGCAGAGGCAGGGAAAACGATTCGCGAAACGCCGGTCGAAGCGTTGAAGGAGCGACGCAAGAAGAAACGCGTCAATCCGACCGGCAAGCGGATTCGGCGTGACGGCTGGCTGGCGCCGTTTCGGCTGGGGAAGAAGCCGGCGAGTGACCCAGAGCTCAGCGAAGGCGGCGTGCGCGCCAGTGACAAGGGGTTTCTGGATCTGGACTGGGGCGACTATTTGAAGCTGCTGCGGTGGACGGCCAAGCAAAGTGACGAAGGGTCGGGGCGCGAAGTTCCCGAGGGCATGCAGTCGGTGCTGACCCGATTGGGAATCGATCTGTCGATGTGGCGTGACTTGGTATGGAACTTCAAGCGGTACTTTGGCCAGAGTTGTTGCGCGGGATCACCGAGCGCGATGGGCAAGTTCGCTGAATCGACCGGCCGTCACTGGTCCAAGGGGCAGCGGAGCGTCGCCCAATGCTTCGCCGCGTGAACGCGATAGATAGGGTAGGCAAGCGGGTGACGCGTTCTCGTCGTCGCAGTAAACAATTTCTGACACTGGTTGCCGAACACGTCGCTAAGGGGACTCGCGAGGCCGCCCGGGCGATTTAGATAGCCGCCGAGCGCGAGTTGGTGGGGGCTGCAGTTTTCTATTCTGCGCTCTGTCATTTGTGGTACCGAGATGCGATCGATTCACAATCGCGAAGTGCGATGACGGTGACATCTGACATGAGTCGGCAATTCCTTACGCGAGTGAAGGATTCTGACCGATCTCGGTCAGAAACGGTCCCGCGGCTATCCGTGCGAAAATGCGAATCCAGAGGCTGCCCGATTGATTTGGTCCGAATGATGGGTGACACCAGTTGAATGTGATGGGTGGCACTTTCTCGGACGGATTGATGGGTGGCACCGATTTAAGGATTGAGGGCTGGCGCGGATGTTGCGGTTATGGGTACTGGGGTGAACTCTTTGATTTGCAAGCATTGGGGCCGTCGATGATTCAGTGGGACACCAAGGACTGGGAGCCGTTTAGACAGGCTATCCCTGCTTGGGGCCTCTTTCTCTATCGGCGGTCGGTCGATCCGGCCTCTCTTCACCTTCCCCAGGAGACCCTGACAATGTGGCGTGCATTCTTCATTGCGCTGGGCATCATGGCGATCATCGTCGGATTCGAATCGCTGGTGATCGACAGTGCCAATTTCTATTCCAATCGCGGCTCTAGCGCCAAAGAGTTCTTTAACCCTTCGAGCATCGCGGGACAGACCACGATCACCTGGCAACCCAAGGAGTGGTTTCCGTGGCTGGTCTTGAGCGTGGGGTCACTCATCGTGATCTACTCCTTCACTCTCCCCCAACGATTCAAAGCGACCGGAGGTTGAGCGGTCACTGCGCCCCGTAATGGTCAACCATCGGCGGCGGAACCTGCCTACCAATCGGCTCGCCGAATCTTGACCAGGACCCTGAGCCCTGAGCCCCGAGTCCGTATCAACGCGACATTCCGGGCCCGTAGTGGCGTGGATACCCGCATTAGTCCAGCCGGCGGGGCCGCCAAGCTACCGCGCCTTGACGATGCCCCAGGATCCGCTTAACTTCGCATTAGCAAGTCCGAACTGTTTGGGCACTCAGCATTAGAGTTTCTAATAACCGGAACACGATTGCAACTAAGAACGCTTGAGATTTTCTGTGACGTCGCCCAGCTGCGTAGCTTTTCCAAAGCTGCGGACGCTCGCGGTGTGACTCAAAGTGCCGCCAGCCAAGCGATCCAGCACCTGGAAGAATCACTCGGCGTTCAGCTGATCGACCGTTCGACACGGCCGTTGACACTGACCACTGCAGGAACGAACTATCACTGCGGACTGAAGGAGATTCTTGCCGCATACCATCGCCTGGAAGAGCGGGTGATTACGGCCGGGCGAGGTCTCGCCGGTCCATTGCACATTGCGGCGATCTATTCCGTGGGGCTGAGTTATATGCCCGAAGCGATTGAGGAATTCGGTCGCTTGTATCCCGAGGTCGATGTACGTATCGGTTATGGCCAGAACGAGGCCGTGATCCGAAACCTGCTCAACGGCGACGCGGAAATCGGGCTGGTCAGTTTCCCCAAGCCGAGCAAACAGATCGTTGTGGTGCCTTGGCAAAAGGAACCGGTGCGGTTGGTTTGTTCCGCCGGGCACCCGTTGGCCAAACACAATGAGGCGGAACTGGCGGATCTGGACGGAATCGAGATGGTCGGTTTCGACCGTAGTCTGGAACTTCGGCGGATGATTGACTCGACGTTGAAGCGATCGGGGATCCGCGTCGATTTTCGCAATGAGTTTGACAACGCGGATTCGATCGTGCGGGCGATCCAGGCCAACGACGGCGCCGGCTTCTTGCCCGAGGCCGCCGTCCGCCGCGAGACAGCGACCGGCGCATTGCGGGTGGTGGCCTGTCGCGATCTGCGGATGGTCCGACCGCTGGGGATCGTGTTTCGTCGCTCCGGCCGGCCGAGTGCAGCGGGCTACGAATTCGGATCATTGCTGTTGGGCCGGCCCTTAGAACCTGACCGAGACAAACGCGGCAGCGGCAATCGCCAGAAGTCACCAACGCCGGGGGCGACGATCAGCCCCGGAACCTCCGTCGTCGCATAGAAGGCGGCGACGACACCTCATCAAATCACCATTCATATCGCTCACGATCCGCACGGCAATGCGGATCACCGCCACACACGAAACGAAAGCTTCCACTCCGATGACATCAACGAAAGAAATCGAGATGCGTGATCCACTGTTTCACCTGCCCGAGAAGCAAGGGCTGTACGATCCCGAACACGAAAAGGATGCGTGTGGTGTCGGATTCATCGCTCACATCAAGGGCGTTCCGAGTCACCAGAACGTGCTCGATGCCGACGAAATTCTGCGCGCGATGGATCACCGCGGAGCGTGCGGCTGCGAACCCAACACGGGTGACGGCTGTGGCATGATGTGTGGACTTCCACACAAGTTTCTTGCCAAAGTGGCCAAGGAAGACTTGGGTGTCGACCTGCCCGAACCGGGACGGTTCAGCGCCGGATTGGTCTTCTTGCCCCAGGACGCCGACGAACGTGCCGAGTGCAAAAAGACGATCGAGCAATTGATTGCGGATCGAGGCCAGGTCCTGTACGGCTGGCGTGACGTGCATCAGGCGACGGACTTTGCTGATGTCGGTCCCACGGCACGTGCCGCCGAACCGGTGATCGAACAGTTGTTCGTCGGCGCCGCCGACGGGCTGAAAGGGGAAGCCTTCGAACGTGAGCTCTACATCATTCGCAAGCGTGCCAGCCATCTGTTGCGAGGCAGCAAGACGCTCAAACAAGCACTGATGTTCTACATCTGCTCGCTGAGCACCAAGGTGATCATTTACAAAGGGATGCTGACGCCGGCGCAGCTCCTTCCCTACTATCCCGACCTTCGCGACCCGGATTTCGAAACGCACCTGGCAATGGTGCACAGTCGGTTTTCGACCAACACCTTTCCCAGTTGGGACCGCGCCCAGCCGTTGCGATTCATGAGCCACAACGGGGAAATCAACACTCTGCGCGGCAACCGCAACTGGATGCAGGCCCGCCAGGGCATGGCCGAAAGCAAGTTGTTCGGCGACGAATTGAAAAAGCTGTTTCCGGTCGTCGAACCCGATTGCAGCGACTCGGGGACCTTCGATAACGTGCTCGAATTCTTGCTGATGAATGGGCGCACGTTGCAGGAAGCCATCATGATGATGGTCCCCGAAGCGTGGCAAAAACACGATTCGATGAGTGACGACAAGCGAGCGTTCTACGAGTACTTCTCGTGCCTGATGGAGCCGTGGGACGGCCCGGCATCGATCGCCTTTACCGACGGCAAATACATCGGCGCGACGCTGGACCGCAACGGATTGCGCCCGAGCCGATATTATGTGACGCACGACGACCGCGTGATCATGGCCAGCGAGGTCGGTGTGCTGCCGGTCGATCCGGCGATCGTTAAAGAGAAGGGGCGTTTGCAGCCCGGAAAGATGTTCCTGATCGACTTCGAACAAGGACGTTTGATCCCCGATGAAGAATTGAAATCGAATTTTGCCAAAGCCATGCCGTACGGCGATTGGCTCCGCCAAGAACGGATCCGGCTGGCGGACCTGCATCCCGAAGCGGAACCGCACGGATTCGACAGCGACACCCTGCTGCATCGCATGCAGGCGTTCGGGTACACCAGCGAAACGATGAATTTCATGTTGCGTCCGCTGGTCCGTGACCTGCGTGACCCGGTCGGATCGATGGGCAACGACAGCGCTTTGGCGTGTCTGTCGGACAAGCCGCGGATGATCTATGACTACTTCAAACAACTGTTCGCACAGGTCACCAATCCGGCGATCGATTCGATCCGCGAAGAAGTGATCATGTCGCTGGAGTGCTACATCGGCCCCGAGCAGAACCTGTTGGACGCGACGCCGGCGCACTGCCACCGCTTGTTGGTCGAGCATCCGATTTTGACCAACGAAGAACTTGCGGCGCTGTCGCACATCAACCACGAAGGCTGGCACAGCCGTGTGATCGACATCACGTTCGACCGCAGCGAAGGCAAGGCGGGGCTGCAAGCGACGCTGGACCGGATCTCGGCCGAAGCCGAAGCCGCGGCGGATGCCGGCATTCAAATTGTCGTCCTCAGCGACCGAAAGATCGCCCCCAATCGCGTCCCCGTCAGTGCGTTGCTGGCGACCGGTGCGGTCCACCACCACCTGGTCAAACAAGCCAAGCGGACACAGATCGGTCTGGTCGTCGAAACCGGCGAAGCCCGCGAAGTCCACCACCACTGTCTGTTGATCGGTTACGGTGCCGATGCGATCAATCCGTACCTGGCCTTCGAGGCGCTGTGGCAGGCTCGTCGCGACGCATTGATGGACCCGTCGTTGGACGACGACAAGATCGTCGCCAGCTACCGCAAGGGCGTCGCCAAGGGCATGCTGAAGGTGATGGCCAAGATGGGGATCAGCACGCTGCAAAGCTACAAGGGTGCCCAAATCTTCGAAGCCTTGGGGCTCAAGGACGAAGTCATCGACAAGTGCTTCGTCGGTACCGCCAGTCGAATTCAAGGCGTCTCGTTTGACGTGATCGCCGAAGAAACGCTGCGACGTCACGCCCTCGGCTATCCGGCACGACGGAGCGACAACTTACCGACGCTTCCCAATTTGGGTGAGTTCCACTGGCGAGCCGAAGGCGAAAAGCACGCTTGGTCGCCCGATGCGATCGCAAACCTGCAAGTCGCCGCGCGGTCCAAGAGCGAAGACGCCTATTGGAAGTTTGCCGACAAGATCAATTCGGACAATCGCACCCGATGCACGCTCCGCGGCCTGTTGCGGTTCAAGGAAACCGGGAACTCGATTCCGCTGGATGAGGTGCAACCGGCCTCCGAGATCGTCAAACGGTTCTGCACCGGGGCGATGAGCTTTGGAAGCATCAGCGCCGAATCGCACGAGACGTTGGCGATCGCGATGAACCGATTGGGCGGGAAAAGCAACACCGGCGAAGGCGGTGAAGACCCCATCCGTTTCCAACCGTTGGAGAACGGCGATTCGAAGCGATCGGCGATCAAACAGGTCGCGTCGGGGCGCTTCGGCGTCACGATCGAGTACCTGACCAACGCGGATGAGATCCAGATCAAGATTTCGCAGGGAGCCAAGCCGGGTGAAGGCGGCGAGTTGCCGGGGAAAAAGGTCGACAATAACATCGCACGGATCCGCTACAGCACGCCGGGTGTGGGACTGATCAGCCCGCCGCCGCACCACGACATCTATTCGATCGAAGACCTGGCGCAACTGATTCACGATTTAAAGAACGCCAATCGTGCCGCCCGGATCAGCGTCAAATTGGTGTCCGAAGTCGGCGTCGGCGTGATCGCCAGCGGCGTTGCCAAGGCGTTCGCCGATCACATCCTGATCTCCGGTGACACCGGTGGAACGGGGGCGTCGCCGTTGACCAGTATCAAGCACGCCGGGTTGCCGTGGGAGCTGGGAATCGCCGAGACCCACCAGGTGTTGGTGCTGAACAACCTTCGCAGCCGTGTGGTGTTGCAGACCGACGGCGGCCTGAAGACCGGTCGTGATGTCGTAATCGCCGCGCTGTTAGGTGCCGAAGAGTTCGGTTTCTCGACCGCGCCGCTGATCACGCTCGGTTGCATCATGATGCGAAAGTGTCACCTGAACACCTGCCCGGTCGGAATCGCGACCCAGGACCCGTACCTGCGTGAAAAATTCACCGGCAAACCCGAACACGTGGTCAACTACTTGTTCATGGTCGCCGAAGAAGCTCGCGGTATCATGGCGCAGCTCGGCTTCCGCACGATCGACGAGATGGTCGGCCGTAGCGACGTGCTGCACACCGACGACGCCATCAAACATTGGAAAGCGGACGGTTTGGATTTGACCGCGATTCTGCGAGTCGCCGCGAAACCGCATCCGGATGTCAAAGTGATTTGCAGCCAAGCCCAAGACCATGGACTGGAAAAGTCGCTGGACTTGACCACGCTGTTGGATCAGGCACGCGACACGATCAGAACCAAAGAACCGATTGTGATCGAGTCGCCGATCGTCAACATCAACCGGACCGTGGGAACGATACTGAGCAACGAGGTTGCCAAGGTGTACGGTCAGATCGGTTTGCCAGACGATACGATTCGGCTTCAGTTGACCGGTTCGGCCGGGCAGAGCTTGGGAGCGTTTTTGGCGCACGGCATCACGATCGACCTGGAAGGCGACGCGAATGATTACGTCGGCAAAGGGCTAAGCGGCGGCCGGATCATCGTCTATCCGCCCAAACAGAGTAGTTTCAAGTCGCAGGACAACATTTTGGTCGGCAACGTCTGCTTGTACGGTGCGACGGGAGGTGAAGCATTTTTCCGTGGCCGGGCGGCCGAGCGGTTCTGCGTTCGCAACAGCGGTGCAAGGACGGTCGTCGAAGGTGTCGGCGATCACGGTTGTGAATACATGACCGGCGGCCGCGTCGTGATTCTGGGCGAAACCGGTCGCAACTTTGCCGCCGGAATGTCGGGCGGGATCGCCTATGTCTGGGACCGAAACGGCGACTTCAACATGAAGTGCAATTTGGCATTGGTGGAACTGGAACGCATCGAAGATGCCGACGAGGAAGCCGAGATCAAAGAGCTGATCACCCGTCACAAGCAATACACCGGCAGCGAAGTCGCCGCCGAGGCGCTTGAGGATTGGGAGACGTTCCGTTCGCAATGCGTCAAAGTCATGCCCGTGGATTACAAACGCGTGCTGTTGGCACAAAAAGAACAGGCCGCTCTGGCCGGCGAATCAAGCCCCGTCGCGTAAGCATCACGCGTGCGGCAACCGAATCAAATCCGATACATTTCAAACGATAGACGAAGAGTAGACTGATGGGAAAGGCAACCGGGTTCAAAGAGTTCGACCGTAAAAAAGTTCCGTGGCGATTGCCGGTCGTCCGACTGAACGATTACGACGAAATCTACACCGAACACAAGATCGACCACCTGCGTGAACAAGGCGCGCGTTGCATGGATTGCGGGGTGCCGTTTTGCCAGTCAAGCTCGGGCTGTCCGATCGATAATTTGATTCCCGAGTGGAACGATCTGGTCTACAACAATCGTTGGAAGGAAGCGATTGAGCGACTGCACAAGACGAACAACTTCCCCGAGTTCACCGGACGCACCTGTCCCGCACCGTGCGAAGGATCGTGCGTCCTGGGCATCAATCATCCGCCGGTGACGATCAAGAATATCGAAAACGCGATCGTCGATCGGGCCTGGGAAGAAGGTTGGATCGTCCCCGAACCGCCCGAAAGCCGAACCGGAAAATCGGTCGCGATCGTTGGCAGCGGGCCGGCCGGCTTGACCGCCGCCGACCAATTGAACAAGGCGGGCCACAGCGTGACTGTTTATGAACGAGCCAATCGCATCGGCGGGTTGCTGCAGTACGGCATCCCGAACATGAAGCTGTCCAAGGAAGCCGTCCAGCGCCGCGTCGACAAGATGACCGCCGAAGGGATCAAGTTTGTCACCAACGCGAATGTCGGCGTCGACTTGGACCCCAAGGAGTTGGTCAACGAGAACGACGCGGTCCTGTTGGCCTGTGGTGCGACCAAGCCTCGCGATCTGCCGATCCCGAATCGCGACGCCAAGGGAGTCCATTTTGCGATGGAATTCTTGACCGCCAACACGCGGCAGAGCGTCCACGGCGAGACGCTCGGTGACGGGTTCATCAGCGCCGAAGGGAAAGATGTCATCGTGATCGGCGGCGGTGACACAGGGACCGACTGCATCGCGACCAGTTTGCGGCACGGCTGCCGAAGCCTTGTTAATTTTGAGCTGTTGCCCAAACCGCCTGCCGACCGTGCCCCGGATAATCCTTGGCCGGAATGGCCGCGCATCTTCCGTGTCGATTACGGTCACGAAGAAGCCGAAGCGAAATTCGGTCGCGACCCGCGCGAGTATCAAATCCTGAGCAAGGAATTTGTGGTCGACGCGAAAGGCGAATTGTCGGGCATCAAGACCGTCGAGGTCGAATGGACCAAAGATGAAGCCGGGAAGTGGCAGATGGCGGAAGTTGAAGGTTCCGAGAAACAGTGGCCCGCTCAGTTGATCCTGCTGTCGATGGGATTTTTGGGGCCGGAGCAGTACGTCCCCGAATCGCTGGGCCTGGAAACCGATCCACGAAGCAACTTCAAGGCCGAGCATGGCGAATTTGCGACGAGCATCGACAAGGTCTTTGCCGCAGGAGACTGTCGCCGCGGCCAAAGTTTGGTCGTTTGGGCGATCAACGAGGGCCGTGGTGCCGCACGGTCGATCGACATTTTCCTGCAAGGCGAGAGCAACTTGCCTGCCCCAGGGGTGACCATGGGGACGGCGATGCAAGTCGGCTAGCGGCGAAAGATTTATCAAATCCGTGCGAGGAGCTGCATAACACCTCTTCGCATTCGGAACAACACGTCTCGGGCCTCGTGTGTTTTTGCACGGGGCCCGACGCTTGCGCGAATCGGCGGTTATCATGGTTGCTGCAAAGCCGTCCTTCCCCATCGCGGTGACAGCACCGGTTTCTTTTCCTCACCCCAACCATCGACCACGACCATGAAACGACGTCAATTCATTGCGACCGGCGCCGCACTGACCGCCGCTCTCGCTCGGCCCAACTGGCTAAACGCCCTGGAGCCGGATAACCGATACCGCAAGGAAATCGGAATCCAGCTCTACACGCTGCGAAACGAGATCGCCGCGGACGTCGCCGGCACGCTGAAGGCGGTTGCCGATGCGGGGTACAAGCAAGTCGAACCGTACGGGTTTCCCGGTGCCGACGCGATGATTCGGGAAGCTAAGGCCAATGGGATGGCGGTGAACTCGTCGCACATCAACACCGACGGGATCCTGAAACCGGATCAAAAAGGTGTCCAGCCGTTTGAGGAGTTGCTGGACAAGGCCAATGAGTTCGGGCTGACCCACGTCGTCGTGCCCTATTTGGGGGCCGAGCTGCGTGGTTCGCTGGACCAATACAAAAAGGTCGCCGAGCAATGCAACGTTGCGGCCGAAAAAGCGAAACGTGCCGGAATTCAGTTGGCCTATCACAACCATGCGTTCGAGTTCAAACCGCTTGAGGGTGATCGCTGTGGCTATGACGTGTTCATCGAAGAGTTCTCGGAGGACATGAAGTTCGAAATCGATGTCTTCTGGGTCGCCGTCGGTGGTCACGATGCGGCGGAATGGATCCGAAAGCTCTCCGGTCGAGTGACCCAATTGCACCTGAAAGACCTCGACCGCAGCGTTTCGCCACCTCAGTACGACGGAATCCCTAAACAGGCGTTCAAAGAGTTGGGCAACGGTGTGATCCCGATGGAACCGATTCTTGCCGCTGCCGCCGAGGCGGGGGTGGAACACTGTCATGTCGAACAAGACCATTCACCGCACCCGGTCCAGAGCATTCGGCAGAGCGCGGCCTATCTGCGTTCTTTGTAGACCGGTCGGCGGGATCGTCACGATCGGTCGCCTTCACTCTTCCGTTCGGGGGGCGATTTACTGACCTAGGCGTGCTGCTATGAACGTGCGGATCGAACCCCTGGATCGAGATTGGTCGGTTTCTTAAAGATTCGACCGCAAATCCGTTTGCACGTCCCTAGAACGCCCCGCAGGCTTGCGAGACAGGGTTCGCGTCGGCAGACCACGTCTGTCCCGCATTCCCGACTGACCGTCATCCCTCGTCCTCGTTTAGTGACGCGATCCGTCCGCGTCACCCGCTGATCAGCGCAGGAGCCTGCCCAACATGTTGCGTCTTTCCGGTACCGCACCGAACATGGATGTCGAGAACGCCGTTCGAGATCTTCTCGAGGAAGACGCGTTTTACGATCGCATTGAGAATCGGTCGGCGCACCGCGAACACCTGGTCCGGCCGGTGACGATGCAGATCCGGGGTTCCAGCGAGACAATTCTGTCATTTTCGCGAGGTGTCTCCGCGGCCGGCATCGGGTTGATCACCGATGTGGAGATCCCCGAGCGATCCACGGCGGTGTTGACGATCGAGTCGCTCAAGGGAGGCCCGGTCAAGGTGCTGGCCCAGTGCCGTTGGTGTCGTCCTTTCGGTGCGAACTGGAAGATCTCGGGCTGGCAATTCATCAACATTCATCGCTAGGGCCCCGTCTCGTTCAAATCGGGTTTGGCGGTTAACATCTGGCGTCATGGAAAAGACAAATATCGCCATTGTTGGCCTGGGAACTGTTGGTAGCGGCGTCGCGCGTTTGTTGCTCGATCACGGAGACCGCACGGCGCGGCACGCCGGTCGGACGTTGTGGTTGCGAAAAGCCGTCGCGAGGGACTTGACCAAAGCGGCCGCGCGGATCGACCTGCCCGAAGGGGTGTTGACCGATTCGATCGATGAAGTGGTCGATGACCCGGAAATCACGGTCGTGGCCCAGTTGATCGGCGGGCTGGAACCGGCGCGATCGATCATGCTGCGGTTATTGGAGTCCGGCAAAGACATTGTGACGGCGAACAAGGCGCTGCTGGCCGAGCACGGGCCGGAACTATTTGATCGGGCAAGACAATTGGGGCGCAGCATCGCGTTCGAAGCCTCGGTTGCCGGCGGAATCCCGATCATCGCCAACATCAGCCAGTGCTTGTCGGCCAATCAGTTGCAATCCCTGGAAGGAATTCTGAACGGGACCAGCAACTTCATCGTGAGCCAAATGGATGAATTCGGGTCGAATTACCAGGAAGTCGTCAAAAAGGCCCAAGATTTAGGGTATGCCGAAGCGGACCCGACGATGGACGTCGACGGGACCGATGCGGCGCAAAAATTGGCGATCCTGGCCCACTTGGCTTTCGGTGCGGCCGTCGATTGGAATGATATCCCGAAGGTCGGAATCGACGGCCTGGATCCGGTCGATTTGCGTTACGCCAAAGAGCTCGGCTATCGGATCAAATTGTTGGCGGTTGCCAATCTGACCGATGACGGTCTGGAGTTGTCGGTTTCGCCGACCTTGTTGAAGATCGGGACACCTTTGGCGGAGGTCCGAAACGCGTTCAACGCGATCCGGGCGGTCGGCGATGCCGTCGGTCCGGTTTTCTTTCACGGTCTGGGCGCCGGGCAAATGCCAACTGCGTCGGCTGTCGTTGCGGATTTGATTGACACGGCGGTCGGACGGACGAAACTGACGTTTCAGACGTTGGAATACTTTTCCAGCGATAGTCCCCCCCGCGCCATCCTGCGCGATGCCGACACATTGCGAGGCCGCTTTTATCTGAGGCTGCATGTCGCCAATCATCCCGGCACGCTGGCATCGATCGCCAACGTGTTGGCCAAACATTCGATTTCCATCGCATCGGTGATCCAGCATGAATCGGAAGCTTCTGGTGCCGATTTGGAACTGGTCCCGTTGGTGATCATGACGCACGAAGCCAGTGAGGGGGCCGCCAAGCTGGCGACTGCGGAAATCGAAGCGTTGCCGTCTGTCGAAGGCGCCGTCACGCGTTTCCGCGTCAAGGATTGACCGCGCGCGGCCGCATTTCATCAAACCACTGCCATTCCTTCGCAGCTTCTTTACGGGATGGCGTGACCCAATTGCTATCCTTCCGATTCGGTGATCAGCTCGATGGATCTTGAAACGGAAAGGAAGGCTCGTGCTCGCCCCACGCATCAAACACCAGACGCTCAGCACACTGTGCGAACGTGTCGGAATCTCATTTGAAGTCGGATTGGACCCGCACCGCGTCTTCGATCGGGAGGCGGAGAACCATGGCAATCGCTACGGAAAACGGATGCGGTCGGTTGCCGATCACGTCCGCCAAGGTGGATCGCTCGCCGACGCGGTAAAAGCGCAAGGCAACTACTTTCCCGATCACTTTGCACAGATGATCGAGGCCGGGGAACGCACCGGTCGACTGGATCGTGTCTTGGATCGGCTATCGGGTTACTACCAACAGATGGCGGAGTTTCGAAAGGTTTTCTTTAGCTCCATCCTTTGGCCGGTGATCCAGTTGGTGATTGCCGTGATCGTGATCGGACTGATGATCTACCTGCCGTCGGTGATGGTGCCGACGGATTCGGATGCGCAGACCGACCTGCTTGGATTCGGTCTAGTAGGCGTCTCCGGGCTGATTCAATACGGGATGATCGTCGGATCGGTTTGTCTAGTCGGGGCCGTGATCGCCGCGCTGGCCAATCGTGGGCATCTCACGTTCCTGTTGGACTGGTTCGCGCGGATTCCTCGGCTCGGTCGACTCGTTCGGGTCTTCGCCGAAGCCCGTTTCGTGCAAACACTTTCGTTGGCGATCGATTCCGGGATCGACGCCTGGTCGGCGGTCGACATGGCCTTCCAAAGTGCCGGAACGCCGCAGTTCCGAAGCAAGGCAGAATCGGCCAAAACCGCGATCCTGCAAGGTCGCGACATGCACAGTGTCTTGAGCGATACAGGTTTGTTCCAGAAAGAAACGCTGGAAGTGGTGGAGCTTGGCGAAGCATCCGGACGCCTTTCCGAAACGCTGGACAAACACTTTCGGCAACTCAAGAGCCAGGTGAAGTCTTCGATGGCGACGATCACCTATTTCTCTTCCGCATTGATTTGGGCCATCATTGCGGCAGTTTTGATTCTGATCATCTTCCGTGTCTTTTCGTTGTACATCAACAATCTCGGTGACGCTGCGACGCGGGCCATTGAGAACCGCGAATTCTAGGATGCCCGATGAGAATTTTTGATTGGTCGCGTCGCGACCGCAGTGACGCGGTACCGAGACAAAATCGAGGTGCTTCGTCTTCTGCCGAAGCGGCGGACGCAGGGATGCGCTCGGATTGCGCCCTGACAAGCGAACTGGAAAGTGTGTCCTGTCAATTTGCCGGATCGTTGTCTGAACATGGAACGTCCGACGGGATTTTGAAACCCGGACGCAACGGCCACGGTGACGCCGATCGTTCACCGCAACGGCATGACACGGTTGATCTTGAACGCCAGCGCGCCGCGATCGTCGGGCGGATCCGGCACTTAAGTCCGACGACCGACGCCTACGCCACCGAATTCGTGGAGCGTTTGTTGGAATTTGCCGGACGCGTCAGAACCAGCGACGTTCATTTTCAACCCACGCTCGGTGGGCTGGTCGTTCGATTCCGCAATGACGGCGTGCTGCACCTGTTGGGCGAGTTTCCCAGCGGGGCGAGTTCGTCGATCGTTTCGCGGCTGAAAGTCCTGTCGAATTTGTTGACCTATCGAAGCGACATTCCACAAGAGGGTCGGTTGCAATCCCCGGGGGATTCCACGGAGATCCGTGTCAGCACCTATCCGACGCTTCACGGAGAACGCGCCGTCCTGCGTTTCTTCGGGCACGGCAACCAGTACCGTCACCTTAACGATCTCGGGCATACACCCGAGGTCACCGAAAGTTTGATAGATTGCCTCGCCGAAACCAGCGGCGCGCTGCTGATTTGCGGGCCCGCCGGGAGCGGAAAATCGACCACGCTGTATGCCTCGCTGCGGCACCTGGTCCGCACGACCGGCGGCGCCCGCAACCTGATGTCGTTGGAAGACCCGATCGAAGTCCCGATCGAGGGTGTCTCGCAAAGCCAAGTCAACCAAGGTGCGGGGTTTGACCTGCACGTCGGATTGCGATCGCTGTTGCGCCAGGATCCTGAAGTCATCATGATCGGTGAGATCCGGGACCCGGTGACGGCTGAGATTGCGATCCAGGCCAGTTTGACCGGTCAATTGATGCTGACCAGTTTTCATGCCGATAGCGCCGTCACCGCGGTCAGCCGGTTGTTGGACATGGGGATCGAACCCTACCTGTTGCGCAGCGGCGTGATCGGTGTGTGCTGCCAACGTCTGCTGCGGAAACTGTGTCACTGCTCCGAGGAAAGCCATGACGGGAACGATTTTTATGGACTTCCCATCGATTGGTGCAGGACTCCAGCCGGCTGTGAGGCCTGCGGTCAGAGCGGTTACCAAGGCAGGATGATCGTCAGCGAATTCCTTTCGTTGCGCGACGCCGGGTTGGCCGGTGCGGTGCTGGACACCAAAGATTCACGCCAGACCTACCGGATTGCCGTTGAACATGGCATGAAGTCGCTGTGGGAACGAGCGACCGAATTGGTCCGCGAAGGGACGACCAGCCCCGCCGAAGTGCGACGTGTGCTGGGCGTTGCCATGCGCATCTGAGTGCAAACCAGGCTGGGCAAAATCGTTCGATTCGTCCGCGTTTTCGTTCGTAGGATTTTGGCGTTTTCGATTCCGCAAAACCCTGTTCGGATCAGCCGTTTGGCGCCAGCCTACGGGCCTCCATCGACGCTGGGGCCTCCATCGACGCTGGGGCCTCCATCGACGCTGGGCCCTCATCGACACTGGGGCCCGAACGCTTGCGCGAATCGGCTGATGTCACTCGTGTTTCGTCGCCCGATGGCTGCTGGGAATTGACCATCCATCGCGGAATGATCTCGTTTGAATTCTGCACTACCGCAGAATCCAGATTCTGCGGAGTCCGGAAACGGGGAGAAGAACCACGCTTTGGCGAGCGTCGCTACGTTGACATGTCGGCTCGTTCAAACTGCCGCTGCGCTGGCCAAACCATATGCCAGAATGGTTTGTTGCAGTTGCTGCTCGCCGACTTCGTCCAGCGGCGTCATCGGCAGTCTCAATTCACCCGAGTCGCGTCCGACCATTCGCATGGCCGCTTTGACAGGGATCGGATTGGTCGCCAGACCCAACATGTTGGAGCACAGGGCAAACAATTGGTGGTGCATTTTTTGCGCCTGGTCAAAATCACCGCTGGCGGCGGCCTGGACCAATTTGATCATGTCGCCCGGGACAAGGTTGCCGACGACCGAGACGACGCCCTCGGCACCGACACTCATCATCGGCAGCGTCAGCGAGTCGTCACCGGACAGTACCGTCAGGTCGGTGGTCCCGACGATTGCCGAGCACTGATCCAGCTTCCCCGTCGCTTCCTTGACCATCGTGATTCCCGGCAGTTCCGCCAGACGCTGGATCGTCGAGACTTCGATCTCTTTTCCGGTTCGCCCCGGGATGTTGTAGACGCAAACCGGAATGTCGACTGCCTCGGCGACCGCTTTGAAGTGCTGGTACATCCCCTCCTGGGTCGGCTTGTTGTAATAGGGGGCGACCTGCAGCGTCGCATCGGCACCTTCATTGGCGGCCCGCTTGGTCAATCGCAGTGCTTCGGCAGTGCTATTGCTGCCCGTGCCGGCCATCACTTTGGCACGTCCGGCGACGCACTGGATGGTTTCGGCGATCACCCGCTCGTGCTCGTCGTGAGTCAACGTCGGAGACTCGCCGGTCGTGCCGACCGGAACGATGCAGCGTGCGCCCGCTTCGATTTGGAATTCGATTTGTTGTTTCAACCGGTCGTAGTCGACCTCACCGTCGGCAAAGGGCGTGATGATGGCGACCGATAGTCCGGCGAAATCAGATCCACGACGCTGGGTCATTGGGGGTCCCTGGGTTATTGATGATTGCGGTTCGATGGGCGAAACGAGCGCAGAAGCCTACCGCGGATCAGGAAAAACACAATTCCCCGGACCGTTGGGTTGACGAATTGGTTCGGCAATCGAGCCAAAATCCCCAACAGAATGGCTGACAGAATGGTCGCAAAAATCGCCGCCCTTTTCCACCAGGGGCGATATTCAAACGAAACGATCCATTTTCCGGCGGGGACCGCCACCGCCTGATTCAGGTGGCTACTGCGGAAAACCGACCGCGATCGCGACGGACCACCATCCAGGGGCGTCAATCGAGCGTTCCAATTGCCGTCCTGATAGACACAGCGTTCCAGCAGACAGGTCGCGTTGCATTCCACCACGATCGCTCCCTCGGTCGTCCGGCGGACCCTCGCGGTTCGCCCCGGATCCGCAGACGGTGGCGCGATCGCGACGTGTGGCAGGGGGACTCGGCCGCCGTCCCTGTTTCCGTCGGCTAGACTGTCTTCATCAATCCGCCCGAATTCGCCGATGAACTCACGCAGCGGTTTTTCCGGCATCCACCGAGTGAATACTCGAACGCGGTCCACCGGTTCGGTCGTTTTGCGGTCCACCGCGACCAGCGTCATCCCGCCGGCTGCCGTTGAGGCTTTGCCGTCGACGTGCGACACCGCGCCGATGGCCAGCCATTGCCGGATCTGGCGCCAAAACACTCGGCGCTGCTCGAAATCCAGGTCGCCAAGATGTTGATTGCAAGCCGACCAAAACTCGCGATAACTGCGACTCTTGATGCTGACCATGCTGTTGAACACCGCTTGTCGATGCACCAAGTGCCAGCGACCGAACCATGCCATCCGCTCGCTCGCAGCTACCTCCAAGGCACGCTCATCGGAGTGGGATTGGCGCCAGCGCTGTGGCCACATCCCGCGCTGCGTCCGCAACACACGCGTCTTCGGAATCGGCGGCGGACTTGCCTGGTGCGATAATTGACGTTCTTGGGAGATGTTCACCGTGGGCAATAACGTCGACGCGGCGGCGACCGAGTCGATCGCGATCAGGATCGCCCAGGCGCATGCCAACGATGCGACGCCAAATCGTTCCCTAATGGGCACGGCGAACCATCGCAATCCGATCAACGGCAGCAAGATCGCGACGGTCCACAAACAAGACCTCCGGACGATGACCAATCCGCCCGTGACATCCAATCGGCCCCAATACTCGTCGATGGGAAGCTCGTTCGGGGCGATCGGATACCAACGCGCCCAATGGTCGATCGCCAGGTGTGCACCAACGACCGCGATCACAAACGCTGCCAACAGCGCGGTCGCGACGCGTCCTTCGATCCTATCTCGTTCGGTCGCGATCCACTGGGCCGCAACCATGGAACCGGCGATCGCAAAGATGGGCAGCCATTTCACCGGGTATCGAAACGAACTGTAGCCAGGGATCAAATTGCAAAGCATCCAAAACGGGCCGCCGATCGCACTCTCGCTGTGCTGCAGCACTCCGGGGATCTGTTGTAGAAACCAGACAACGCCGAAATGCCCGAAACAGATCAACAGACCAATCAGCGCGACCGCAAACCAGGGTTCCGCGAAATACTCCCGTGGTCGAACCAGACGACAAAGCAGGGCAAAACCAACGACCAGTCCCGCATAAATCGACGGCGTCCACATCCGACCTTCGCCGGGAATCAGATTTGCGACCCGTCGGTGGACCGGAAACAGATCGCCGAACGGCCGAGGCGAAAGCACTTCGATCGCGTGCCAGGGAGCGAGAGAAAAATCGTAAATCTCGCTGCGCGGTCCCGCGTCCGGAGCCCGCACGCTTTGTCGGCTCCAATCCAGTGAAGCAGCGATTTGGATCGAACTGACGCCGACTGCCAGGACACAGGCAACGAAACTGACAATGACCGAACGGAACCACTCGCATCGCATCCAGGAGTGGCCCGATCGCTTCGCCTGTTTTAGCTGCCCCCGGGTCGATAGCAGTGCGATTGCAACGACCGTGATCACGCAGTGCAAAGCTGATTGTGGGTCGCCGCCGAGCACCATCATCGACAGGGCTGTTGCGGCGATCACGACCCGCCGGCGAATCGCGGTGGCGGACAAGCAAGCGCCCAGCGCGAGCGGGATCCACGCGGCACCGACCAGAAACGGCGGGTTGCAACTCAACGCAAAAACGCTTCCCGACAGAGGATAGACGATCGCCGCGACCACCGCCCCCAGACGACTGCAGCCGATCGTCTTTGCCATCCATGCCGCCCCTGCCGAGGCAAGCATCAGGTGCACGACCAGATACAGATTCATCAACCACTCGTTGGTCAGCGGCAGTGAATACACCACGTATCGCACGGGATACAGGACCGCGGTGGACGCTTCACCGATCAACGGCAGCCCGGTGTGATCGAGCGGATTCCAAAACGGCAACCACTCGCCGGCTGTCCGCTCGGACACGTAATCATACAGCGGCAAATAGAAATGATTGACGTCGCGAAACGCAATACGATCTCCCAGAAACATCGGCCAGATCGATCCCAGAATGACGGCTGCGACAAACGCGACCGTCGCCAATCGTTGAATCACGTCACCAGACCCTTGGTCACGGTCATAAAGACGTCCTCCAGCGTCGGGGCGCGATCGTTGAACGAACGCAACCGAACGCCTTCGGCGATCATCGTTTCCATCAACGTCGCCAACCCCTCGTCGTCGGTTTCCAGTTCGGCGACGATGCAGGTCGGTTCCTGTTCGATCGATCGCAGCGCGGGGCTGCTGCGCAGAATCGACATCCCGGCTTCTTTCCCGGCAACGAATTGGATCTCGACGTGCCGGTTGCGTCGAATCTGGCGATAAACGGTTCCGATGGGGCCACTCATCAACAACTGTCCGCGTTCGATGATTCCGATCGACGTGCAGCAATCGGCCAGTTCGGTCAGGATATGGCTGCTGATCAGAATCGTTTTGCCCATCCGTCGCAATTCCTTCAGCAGCTCTTTCACCTCCACCCGAGCCCGCGGATCCAGACCGCTGGCGGGTTCATCCAAGATCAACACCGGCGGGTCATGCACCAAGGTCTTTGCCAGACACAGTCGTTGCTTCATTCCACGCGAGAGTCCGTTGACGAAATCGTCACGTTTGTGCGTCAGATCCAACAGCTCCAGCACGTTGTCGATGATCTGTTTTCGGTCTTTGCGGCCGATACGGTAGGCGACGGCAAAGAAATCCAAAAACTCCCAGACCCGCATTCCGTCGTAAACACCGAAGTTATCGGGCATGTAGCCGACCGCCTGACGCACGCCGACCGGATCGGCCATCACGTCACATCCGGCGACTTCGCCCCGGCCTCGAGTGGCCCGCAGCAGTGTGGCCAGAAAACGGATCGTGGTGCTCTTGCCGGCCCCGTTGGGACCGATGAAACCGAACGTTTCCCCGGCTTCGATGTGCAGGTTCAATTCCTGCACCGCCGTGAACTCTCCGTAATCCTTTCCGAATCCGGTCAACGTGATCATTGGGCTGTGGTCTCTGTCTGCGGCGTCGTGCTGTCTGTCGAATCGCTGTCTGTCGAATCGCTGCGGTTCACCCGGCGGAAGTCGCTGACGAGGTTTTTGTCGGCAACCGGTTCGCGAAGATCGGCATGATGGAGGTGCATGATGACGATGGTCTGCGCCGATTGTTGACTTGCCGTCGGCGAAATCTCCATGCCCGGTAGAGAACCGTCGATCCGCGCGACCAGGCGACTTGTCCCGTTGGGGATCACTTCGGACCGAGCCAGACGAGCGATCAGATCGTCGCTGTGCATCGGTAAATCGTCGGCGATGGTGACGCGATCGGACTTGCGAAACTCAACCGTCTTGGTCTGATCGCGAACGAGTGTCCCCACGACGGCGACTTCGGTCTGGCCGTCGTCGTTCTTTCGGATTAAGAAGGCGTCCATGAACTCGACATCTGCATCGCTGGTGAGCGTGCGATCGCCATCGAACTGGATCACGCCGCCTAGATCGACCATCTGTTCGGCATGGACGTACCGCATTCGGTTGCTGTTGACGGCAAAATCGGCCAGTGAGGGACCTTCTTCGAACGAGGTGCGGATGACCGGCTCGATCGACGTGTTCGGATCCGGTTCGGCGTCCAGTGGCGCGGCGATGCCGTCGACCGTGCGGAACTGCAATTCGTAACGGCTGGAAAGCGAATTGTAGATCCCGATCATGCGAGTCAGGTGTGCCCGCGGATACCCCGCGTGCCCTTCCAGAATCGACAGTTCGGTGGTGCTGCGTGCAAACCCGATGTCCAAACGCGCCTGTCGGGCGGCGAAGATCGCGCCGATCACCGCGATCAACGGAACCGCGAACCATGCGTATTCCAGCCGGTTCATCAGGCGAAACACGAGATAGTTCAGCGGCACCAACACGATCAAATAAATCGCCAGCGAGCGAATCACCAACGAAGAGCCTGGGATTTCGATGCCTGCTTCGCGAGTCAATTGTTCTTGCAACATCTTGTTCGCATCGCTGGTGTCGTTCCAAGCGGAAATCCCCGTGACCGCATCGACTCGTGAAAACCGGTCAAAGGGGCTGTTGCTCTTTTGCGCCTCGTCATCGCTCCGGGCCAGCAGGCTGTCGCGCGTCGCGATACGAAACCCGGTATTGACCGCGGCATCGGATCGCAGCGATGTGCCTTGAAAAAACAGTCGTAAATCGTTCGCATTGTAGCCCTGCTCTGCCAACTCTTGTTGGCTGACGTCACCGTGGTCCGGAGCGACGTATTCGCGCGGCGGGCGATTCAGAATCACACTGTTGACAAAGCTATCGTATGAATCCCAAGCCTCGACCCAATTGTCGGTCAAATCGAATCGTGGCTGGACGACGATGCCGCGTCCGATCCGCCGCGACAGGACCAATGACGCGGTGTCGATCACGGCGGTCGCGTCGGGATTCAATCGCCCGTCGATCGCAATGTGGCTGCTTTCCGATCGAATCAGTTCGACTTGTTTTTCCAGCGATCGATCGGTCGCGACGGAGTTCCGGGTCAACAGCTCCGCCGCCGCGTCCGGGGACAGTTCGATATTGCTGGTCGGCACCAGCGGCAAGACGTCGGCCAGCGACGTGTTGGCGATTGACTCACTGGCCGCCGGTCCGTTGACGATCAACCGCCCGCCGAATCGAATCCAATCGGCAAGTGCCGTTTGTTGCTGCGGCGTCAATGCGTCCTCGGACAAGTCATCCCAGAAAACCACGGCGGTGCTGGTCAGATCTAACATTGTTTCGGGCAGCGGTAGCAAGTCGCTGGCATCGGGAACGACAACACGGTAGTTCCCGTGTCCGGTGGGATCCTGAATCTCGGATTCGAACGACCGGGTCCAGTTGGCCGTTTGCAGACGTGTGAAGCGTTCCGGTCGCTGGCTCAAGACGACAAAAAAGTACTCGCTGCCCCGCATCACGTTGAACGGCTGACCACCGGTATCCAAGACACCGCCGCTACGCGGGACGAGTTGGCTGGCCAGATTGATACGACGGATCTCAATCGAATTTGGGATCGGGCAGCGGAAACGGAAATCAAATCCCCGCATCTGGCCTTTGGGCAGCACCACCGGACGGATCGAGTCGAGACTTCGAATCGTTCCCGTTTTTTCCATATTCACGTCTCGCAGAATCACCTCCGATCGGCTGGTCAATTCTCCGCGTGTGTCCGCCTTGTTGCTACGGATCGATTGCTCGGCCGTCATCCAGTGCCCGGGTTTGACCGTCCCGATCGATTCGCTTTGATCGGAGGGGAACACGATCGGGGGCTTGGTCGAATAGGCCTCCTCGGGAGCCTTTTCACCTTCGGCAGCATCCGGGTCGGTCGGCGCTGCCGGCGTGCACCCTTCACAACCGACGATCAACGGAACGGTCAACAGGGCCAGTAGCAAAAACGCAGAACGCGGCATTCGGAAAATCGACGTGGGAAAGTGATTGAGTAAACGTATCGGGGAATGCCCCCGTCCGAACCGACGCTAGTGTACGCGATCGGTGCCCCGGCGAGGATTCCCAATGCGGAGATTACGTGGCGCACGTCGATCGAAGGAGAAAGACTTTCTGTTTGGAGGAACGGTTTCGCTTGGGGCGATGGCTTGACAACCGGGAAGCCCCACCCACGGTCGTGCTCACACGCCTGCCGGATCGCGGGACGGGACGTGGGTCATGTGTTTCCAAATCGCGTCGGCTGCATCGAGATCGCTTTGACGGGCCATGCCGCGTCCATAAACGATCCGATCGTAAGCCGATGCTAAACGGATCGTCGCGCCGTCAATCCTTCCGAACAACTCCAGGGCGTCATGACGCTGCTTTGTGGCTCGCCTGATCCGCAATCCAAACTCAGAGAACGTTTCGTCGCGATTGCGTTGAAAGCCGCGCTCGCGCGCCCAAGCCTCGAACGCTTGGCAGGTGATCACCACCACACGACGCGGATCCTTTTCGTGCCCGATCGGATTGCGAAACGATGAAAACGGTCTCAGCGGCACTCCATCAAGCCCCGCCAACCCCCGCGAGTCATCGGCGATCGGATCGTCGGCCCGAGGTCCGAAGAGTGATTGCCACCACAGCGCCAGACGCTCGCGCATTTGATACAGATAAAACGCAATGATCGCGAGAAGCCCGAGGATCAGAAACAACCGAAGCAGACCGCCGATCGCGGGCAGAACATTCGGCAGCGAAGGAATCGAACTGCTGGATGAAGAACTAGAACTGTCGGACGCATCGGAAGTTTCCGCGTTGTCGGCAGATGCCGCGTCGTCCGCCGATTCGGGTTGATCATCGCGCCGTGATTCGTCCTCGCGTCCCTGACGATCCGCTGACGATTCGTAGCGTTCACCCGAAATCGTTTCGTCACCTTCAATCGTGCGTTGGTCGCCTTTGGACGATTCACTCGATTGGGATTGCGTGTCTTGATCGGGTGATTGTTGCTGGCCGGATTGCTGTTGGCCGGATTGCTGTTGGCCGGATTGCTGTTGGCCGGATTGCTGTTGGCCGGATTGCTCGCCTGCCGGCTCTCCGCTGGGTCGATTCTGATTGACTCCGGCCCCCTTTTGGTCCTTTCCCTGTGGAGACGGATCGCGGCTGGTTTCGGCGTCGGCGTCACTCTGCGACTTCTCCGCTGCTTCTTTCCCCCAACCGGCGCTGCTGGCGGTCTTGGGGTCTGTTTTCAGGAACTTTGGCACGGGCAGATTCGCAATCGCGGCTCCCGGCACCGGGGCGAGGAATGCGAGCATCAACAGTGCGGCGATCAGGGCAACGCCGCCGGCCAACCAAGCAACGGTGACATCGCCCGGCATATCGACGTCACGTTGACGGAGATAGCGACGGAGATTCAGGAAGCTGGTGGTCACGAGCAGCGAAAGGCTGGAGAACAGGTACAGCCCCAGCATCAGCTGCGCCCTTGCCCAGACTTGGGGGCGGTCCTGCAGCATGAATTGACCGAGTCCGAACAGGGGCAATGCAGCGAGCGCCAACAGAAACACCGTCCTTCCGGGTTGGTGCGATTTCCGGCGCCGTCTTTCCTTCTCGGACACAGGGGCGTCGTCGGAATCTGTATTGTCGCGGACACGTCGTGACAATCCGCTTGCTTCGTCCAAACCACGATCGATCAACCCTTCTCCGCTGGCATCGACCGATTCATCAATGACGGTGCAATCGTGCACGATCCGGTCGGCGAGATAACCGATCAGCAGGACCAGCCCGAGCGTAAAAAAAACCGAACCGGTGAAGCCGCTCATGACAAACACCATCGCGGCGCCAAGTGCGATCGCGTAGCCTGCCGAATACGCTCGGTCTTCTTCGATCACCAGGCGGGCCAGTGCGACCGATCCCATCGTGTACATCAGGATCAGGTAGTAGATTCGATCCGAAAAATGACCGTCATAGAACAGCGAGACAAAGAAGTTTGCAAGGCTGCTGATCATCAAGAAGATCAACACGGGGCCGACGCCAATGGCGGCATAGTCTGCGGGTTGGGGACGACCGGCCAAACGACTGTCACTCTGGGACGAAGTATCTGGGATCAAGTAAACGACGAGAGCAATTTGCTGGACCCCAATATGGTAGCGGAACTGGCCAGCGGTTGATCGATCTTAGCCCGCCGTGTCTGCAAGCGGTTATGATCCGGTCGGCGCGGATCGAATCCTCGCGTCACGCCACAACGCGTTGCGTTCGGCATCCCCTGGTCATTGCCGAGCCGTTTTTTTGTCTGACTCTTCCGGATGGCTGCGTCGCCAACGCTCCATCGCGGGTCCGACTTTGTTCATCGGGATCCACTTGTTGCGTGTCTTGCTGCTCTGGACAAGTGTTCCGGGATCAATCTGACCTTTGTCAATTCGATTCAACAGGTCGGCTTCGGAGATGGGGCCGATACGTCGAGCCTTACGGATCCAACCGCTCGCCATATAAAACCATTGCGTTGACATCTCGATTGCCACCTTCGGAGAAAAGAATTGGGGTGAAGAGGTAGCCTCACGTGGATGCGGCAGCGTGCGTTGTCTCCCCCTCCTTCTGTCCCACATCAACATCGTCGCCCACTCCACTGAACTACAGTTTAACGTGAGGCAGTGGCACAGTGCGCGCCAATTAATGGGGCGGAAACCGGCAAAAGGCCATTTTTTAGCGATTTGCTGTTGCGGCGGCCGCAATAACACCTCGGCCGGAGGGTTTGCGTGAACCTCCGATGGCAAGGATCTGAGCGACAAGTATATTACACGGCTCGTCAGCGCCCCCTTCGTCTAGTTGGCCTAGGACATCAGGCTTTCCGCCTGGAAACGCTCGTTCAAATCGAGCAGGGGGTATTGCAGATGGACGGCCTGTTGATTTTCGAGGCGCGCGAGCAAGGGGCGATGAGGATCCACTCGCTGCGTTTCGGGCTCGTACTGTCCTGTTCGTTGATCTAGAACGAATTGATCAACAGGCGGTGGAGCGAGCGGGCGATGACCGCGAAATTCGCCAAATTCGGCATCGGCTGTTCCAATTGCTGCCTAATTTTGTTTGACGAGCTTCGTTTTAGCATGGGATAATGACGCGACGCGGAGTAAAAGCAGACTTGCCTTCGGCCGGATGCCCCTCTGCCTGCGCCCCTTTTCTCTTCTCCGACTCCGCCCGTTCAACCCATCACAACGGATTCGTCATGACACGAACTCAACGTCACACCCCCACATTGGTGCAGCTTCGCGTCGTCGCGGCGACGCTTGCAGAGACTGACCAGCGCCACAAACGCCTCGGTTTCGGCGGGTTGGCGTTGTTCATCGTGCTAGCCGCTGCGGCCATGCTGGCGAGCACCGCGTCGGGCCAAGCGGCCAAATACGACGTGCTGCAAGTCGAACAATTGATCGACGAGAACCTGAACACCGTCCAGCGCGAAGCGCGAACGTACGGGACGTCGCGCGATCTGAGCAATTTTCCGGCGAACAAGCTGGCCGTCGTTCAACGCTACTTTCAACAATATGTCCCGGCGAAAATCACGCAGCCCAACGCCACGCACCAAATCAATGACGTGATGGGACACGCGCGTGCGGTCATGGAGAGTGCGGTGCGGTCACAGACACCGGGAGCCGGCAACGTGATGCGCTGGCTGTATGCCGGGCTGAAACCCGTCGCGGAGGGCAACTACCAGCCTGCGGCGCGGATCAATGCGATTCAGTTTATTGCCGGACTAACCCGACCACCGTTACAACGAGGCGGCGTCCCCCGCCCGTATTCGTTCGTCCTGAATGACATGAAGAAGATTTATGACGATGCGAACAACCCGGATGGGGTCCGCGCGGCCGCCTTGCAAGGGATCGAACGCTTTGTCCGTTATTCCGCAGCCGATGATTCGGCGATCGTGGCGGTCAAGGACGAACTGACGCAATCGATGACGCAGCTACTTGAGTCAGATCCGCCCACCGGGCGCGACGAATTGGCACATGCGTTCCTGCAACGTTACGCCGTCAGCATCCTGACCAACCTCAGCACCGACGCGACACTCGGCAAACAACTCGTCAGCATCAGCACCGACGAAGACAACCCGAACTTGATCGCGCTCCACTCGGCCGCGGCGATCGCCCGATTGCCCGGCAAGATGGCCGAAGGCGAAGTGGAGACGAACGAAGTGCTGAAACAATGGGCGAAACGAGTTCTGGCGGCCTACAAGTCCGAACTCGACCGGCTCGGCCAGTTGGAGAAGAACTCGAACACCCGCATCAGCCAGCCACCCGCCCCGGAGACGTTCCTGAAGGAGACGAAAGAAAAGGCGCCGGTCGCTCCAGGGATGCGGGGTGAATCCATGATGGGAATGGATGACATGTACGGGATGGAAATGGATATGGAGATGGAAATGGGCGAAATGGGCGGGATGGAGATGGATAGCATGATGAGCATGATGGGCATGGGAATGCGTCCGATGGCTGCTAAACCTCAGCCCGCTGAAATCGTCGCCAGCCGCAAGAAGCTCAATCACGTCCTGCAACAGGTCTTGCTGGGCGTCACCGGGCAAGGAAAAGTGGTTGAGGATGTCGAATCGTTGCAGGCCAGTAGCGGGCTGTTGGCTTCGACACCGGCCGACGCTCGCGACGCAACCAAGAAATGGCTGACCGCATTGTTCGATCTGACCAGCCAACTGAACGAGCCCACCCTGGACACGCGTCGAAAGTATGTCACCGCGCTCGAAGAACAGGTTGCGACGCTCGAATCGCTCGCTTCGGGAAAGGCCGTCCAGAAACGGGCCACATCGGGCGCGCCCGTGTTCCGCTTCGGAAACCCCTTGGAAGCTGCTGACCCCGGGAACGAAGCCGAGGCTGGACCGCCTGCCGCAGCGCCACCGGCTGCAGCGCCGCCCGCCGCCCCGGCGGATGCCGGCTTGGATTCGTTGCTCAATTGAATCGTTCGGCAATGTCGTCCGATTCGCACCGCCGTTTCGATTGGATGCGGCCAGTGGATGCAAGTCCGCTGGCCGTTTTGCGTTTCATCCTCGGCGTGACGTTCTGGTTCTGGGCGTCCGACTACCTCGCAGAAGACCGTTGGCACATCCTGTTTGTCAGCCCCACCGTCTTGTTCAAGTACGCGTGGTTTGAGTGGGTGACGCTGTGGCCCGGCGATGGGATTTGGTGGCATTTTCAAGCCGCACGCATCTCCGCACTCGCCTTTGCGGTTGGCTTTCTGACGCGGGTCAACGCTGCGATCCTGGCCGCGACGATGGCGTATGTGTTGTTGGTCGAACGCCAGATTTACAACAACCACGACTACCTGTTGGCCTGCACCGCGATGTTGTGCTGTTTCTTGCCCTGCGGTCGCACGCTGTCGTTGGATCAGTTGCTGTTTCGCGGATCCCGCGGTGATTCCAACATGCGGCTGTGGCAATGGTGGCTTGTCCGCTTTCAACTGGGGCTTCCCTATGTGTTTGGAGGGATCGCTAAGCTGGATTCCGACTGGATCGCCGGGCAACCCGCTGGATTGTTTGTCACTTCACGCGTCGACACGGCTTGGATCGGCCCCTTATTCACATTGCCGGGCGCCCCGTTTGTGATGGCTTGGGGGGGATTGCTGTTTGACGTGTTGATCGTCCCGGCATTGATGTGGAAACGAACGCGGGTGATCGCAATCGCCGCCGCTTTGGTTTTCCACCTGACCAACGCAACGATCTTTCAAATCGGTGTGTTCCCCTGGTTCATGTTGGCTACGCTGTTCGTGTTCTTTCCGGTTTCGTTCGTCCCCAACGTGTTGCGGCGGATCGGCGCTGTGAGTGGAATGACGCCAGACAGCGGAGCCGCCATCGAATCAACGTGGTGTCCGCCTGCGTCCCGACTGCATCGCTTGGCAATCGCGCTGTCGGTCGCCTATGTCACGGTTCAATTGCTATTGCCGGTCCGACCCTGGGTGTTGCCGGGAAACCCGAGTTGGAATGAACGGGGCCAGCGATTTGCGTGGCGGATGATGCTGCGTCACAAAGACTGTTTGCTTTGGTACAGAATCCAGACCCAGGACGATTACTTGATCGTGCCGGCAAAGATTGTGATGACGCCTAATCAACTGATGCGTGCACCGCGAGACCCGGAACTGGTTCGTCAAGCGGCGGTCAAGCTCCAGGAGCTTGTCGCATCGATGGGACAACCGGGATGCAAGGTCTTTGCGTTGCATCTGGTTTCGCTGAACGGCCGTCCCGCGACGCCGTTGGTCGATCCTAGCGTCGATTTAACGCAAGCCGCGCGCGGCTGGTTTGATGACGATTGGGTGATTCAAGATCCGGGGCCGCTGCCGCCGACGCCATGGCGTGTCCCACTGGATCAGTGGTGGCAACACATCGAGATGCCGGCGACGTTTCACGAGATCCGATCGATGCGGCCCAGCGAAGCCGAGGCCGAGTACGATCGTCTGGCCGAACAGCAGCGGGCGATGCAATCGTCGTGAGGCGATCCAAGATCGGACGCCGACACTCGTTAGAGCTCTTTGACCCGGATGCCACGCCAGTGCACGATGCCTTTGGCTCCCTTGTGGATTTGCAGGCCAAAGAAACCTTCGGAATAGGTTCCGTCATCCACCCAGTGAGCGACCGGGACGCCGTTGACCCAGGTTTTGATCACATTGCCTTGGGCGGAAATCGTCAATCGATTCCACCCCTCTCGGTCCAGCGCCGCACGGGCTTGTTTGTGTTCCTTCAGCCAGACGGGATAAAAATAGCCGCCACAGCTTTGGCCGTAGATTCCCCCGTTCCAGTAGCGATCACCGCTGATCCCCTCCATCTCGGCTTGCGGCCCGAAAACGGTCTCGCCGTTTTTTCCGGGTTTGGTTTGAGCGCGGAACATGACGCCCGAGTTGCCGTCGACTTCCCATTTCATCTCGCAGGTGAAAACGAAGTCCTTGAAATCTGTTTTGTCGGTGCTCAGGTAGGTACTGTTGGACCCTGGGGTCACCGTCCCTACCAGCGCACCGTCTTTCACTTCGTACTTGCAGGTGCCACCCTTGGGCGTCCAACCCATCAGGTCTTCGCCGTTGAACAGGTCGACAAATCCCTCGGACAAATCCGGCTCCGGGTCGGTGTTCAGCAGCATTTCATCCGGTTTCGGCGCGTTTTGCTGTGACTTGTATTTCTTGTACCACGCTTCTTGGGCGGGGTCGATCGCCCCGCCATCGGCGAATCCGACCGCCGCAAACATGCAAACAAGGGTTCCCTGGACGATCGTTGATTGAAGAAAACGTCGCGACACTTCGGTACTCAAATGGCTGGTGCAAACGAAAGGGCAGGATTGTCACGGTGACAACCTGCTTGGCCCGGCACCAGGATAGTCGATCCGCCGGCGGTCTGTCGTTACCCGTCCGCGCGGCCGGCAATTGGAAGCACCCGCGAGGCTTCGGGCAATCCGCCGTCCCGCGGATGAACTTCCGGATGCAGCGTGTGTGAGAGGATTTCCAGGCTGTCCACCAAACGCGGGCCGGGACGATTGAAATACGCCGAACCGTCGACCACATAGACACGCCCCGCCCGGACACATCGCAACGTCCGCCAATGGGGATAGGATTGCAGGCGGGGCAGATCGTCCAGCGTGCGCCGCACGTCGAATCCGCAACAGGCGATGAAGATCACGTCCGGATCAGCCTGGACGACGCGATCCCAGTCCACCGACTGCGATCGCTCGCCCGCAGCGCCAATGACGGGGCGTCCGCCGGCCAGTGCCACCAGTTCGGGGTTCCAGTGCCCGGCGCTGAACGGCGGGTCGATCCATTCCAGCAGCATCACCGCAGGTTGACGCCGGATGTTTTGCGAACGGTCGGCCACGGCTTGGACGCGCGTTTTCAATCGATCGACGCACGTCGCCCCGTCGGACTCGCAACCTGCCGCCGCGGCAACTCGACCGATACAGTCGAAAACGTCGCCCAAACAGGTGGGTTCCAGATTGATGACCTGGGCACGGTTTGCAAGCGAGCACAATGCCTGGTCGACATCGTGCTTCGAAACGGCGCATACATTACACAGTGCTTGCGTCACGATCAAATCCGGCTCCAGCGAACGCACCAATGGCACATCCAATCGGTAAAGTGCCTGTTGCGTTCTGACTTGCTCGCGCACCAACGCGTCGATTTGGCCGCTCGAAACGTCGTCGGGGATGATCGTTCGCGTTACTTTGGGCAGTTCGGACACCGACGCCGGATAATCACATTCGTGGGAGACGCCGACGAGCTGATCACGCAAGCCGATCGCACAAATGATTTCGGTCGCGCTGGGAAGAAGGGAAACGATCCGCATAGAAACGTAAGTGTAAGACGATTATTAGCCGTTCGCTTGTTAAACGATCAGATCCGCACCAGCATGTTGAGCGTGAACGATCCATAGACGGAGATCAAGAGGACAAGGACACAATAGGCGATTCCGCGTTTCGGTCCCAATCGAATGATCCACAGTCCGACGGCGAGCTCCGAGGCGGAGATCAGGATCGACAGCCAGGCAAGTTCCTGGATGTGTTGGCCGATCAGAAACCGCCCAGCAAAAAGAGTGACGAAGAACCCCGGCAATCCCGCAACCAGCGTCGCCAGACCGTCCCCGATACCGGGTAACCCGCCACGGATGACCCAGGCGAATGGAAAATGCATGCATGCGAGCAGTGCAACGGCGGGAAGACGAGGCAGACGATCACGCGTCCAGCCCCACACCGCGAACACCCAAACCAAGCCCCAAACGGTATATCCGGTCAGCAAAGGAAACGTCATGATCCCCGCTGACACCACCGCCGCGACCGCTGTGATTCCCGCCAACGTCCGGAGGGTGAATCGTGTCAACGCGATTTGATCGTCCTGCCGCGGGTGGGGGCGAAACGGGATCCACGGCAATGCTATCCAAACGCCGATCGACGTGACCAGCATCCCCAAAGCGGTCCATCCGATGACGGGCGCCGGTCGGCTTTGATCCGCCCCCGACCAATCGTAGAAATCGGGGATGAACCAGCCGACCAGCAGGCTGGTTGCCATCAACAGCGGAGCGATGTAGGTCGTTGGGAGCTGGTTTTGGGTGGTCATACCTACTGAGAGCCCCGCGCAACGGAATTGTCGCGAGGAAAAGTGTACCTTTCCGGTCGCAGGGAAATGTCGGATCGGTTTCCAGCCCATCGACGTTGGATTGACACGCTGAGTGTCTATTCGACATCGGGTCGGCGTCGCCCCTTGCTCCCCGGCAGGTTTTCCGGACCTGGGTTGCTCTGCTGTTAACGTCGCCTATAACGTTCACAACCAACGACCACGGCGACACGGATGGCCGTCACTATTGATGATCTGAATCGCTTCGCAATCACGGAGAATCGGTTGAACGCGCAGTTGGAAAACGGAACGCTCCAAGGACATCGACTGCGCGGTGACTTGAGTGCCAGCATGATCGATGGCGCGGCATTTGGCGGCATGGTGGGCTTTGGTGAAACCTACATCGCGGCATTCGCGCTGGCGGTCGGGTTGGGCGAGATGGCGGCGGGGATGGTCAGCAGCGTACCGTTGATCGCCGGCGGGCTGATGCAACTGACGTCGCCGACCGCGATTCGCGTTCTGAAGTCACACAAACGTTGGGTGGTTCTGTGTGCGTTTCTGCAGGCGGCAACCTTCATCCCGCTGTTGATCGCGGCGCTCCTCGGTTCGATTGACGCGGTGACGCTGCTGTTGGTGGCGTCGATTTACTGGGGGACGGGGCTGGCCACCGGGCCGGCTTGGAATACCTGGATCGGGACAATCGTCCCCCGCCCGATACGCGCCCGCTATTTTGCCCATCGCACTCGCGTTTCCCAAGCCTGTGTGTTCGCGGGCTTTCTGATCGGCGGTGTCTTGTTGCAATCATTCACGGCGTTGGAACTGGGGCTGGTGGCCTTTGCGATTCTGTTCGGCGTCGCCGGGCTTTGTCGTTTGCTTTCGACTTGGATGTTGATCAAGCAAAGTGAACCGGTGCCGTTGCCGCCGGGGATGCGTGCGATCCCCTGGAAACGCGTCTTTCATCATTTGCGTGCCAGCAGCGGTGGAAAGTTGTTGGTTTATCTGTTCGCCGTTCAGGCGGCGGTGCAAATGTCCGGTCCGTTTTTCACGCCGTTCATGTTGACCAAACTCGAGTTCTCTTATGGCGAGTTATCGGGGTTGTTTTCGATCGCGTTCCTGGCGAAAGTCATCTCGCTTTCGTTTTGGGGACGCGTGGCCAACAAGCTCGGCGCCAAAACCCTGCTTTGGATCGGCAGTCTGGGGATCGTCCCGATCAGCGTGCTGTGGGTGGTGTCGCAAAACTACGCGTGGCTGGCCGCGGCCCAGGCGCTCAGTGGTGTTTTTTGGGCGTCCTACGAACTGGCGTTTTTCTTGCTGTTCTTTGAATCGATCGCGGAAGAAGAACGGACGAGTGTGTTGACGATCTATAATCTGCTCAACACCGCCGCGTGGGTATCGGGGGCGCTCGTCGGCGGTGCGCTATTGTTCCACTTTGAAATGAGTTTTAACGGGTACCTGATCCTGTTCGCGCTCTCATCGCTCGGGCGACTGTTTGCCCTGCCACTGTTGCTGCGGGTGCCGCATCTGATCGTGGATTCGGATGAAATGGGCGTGCGAACGGTGGCCGTTCGGCCCGGATCGGCATCCCTGGATACTCCGGTTCTGGCCAGTCTGCCCGATCAGATCGGGAATGACGCGACTTAAAAGATGAACAACAAATGAGAAAGGCATCCAACATTGATGAGTTCCTGCATCTCCTTCGAGCCCTGGTCAGAGAACCTTCGGTCGTGGGCGTGGAAGATGCCTTCTTTCGTGTGCTGCGACGGGAGTTGGAGGAGTATCCGGTCAAGGTGGATCGCTACCACGGTTTGCTGGTCGCTCAAGGTTCCGATCCGGACAGCGTGTACCTTTCCGCCCACGTCGACCGCCACGGACTGCTTTGTACCGGACCGAACGAGTTTCAGTATGCAGCATTCATCGCCGGCAATCGCGGCGAGTTGACGGGCGATTCGGTCTCCGAGCAGTTTATGGAACTGATCGCCGGGCGGTTTGATGGCCAGCGAGTTCAGGCCCACACACCCTATGCCGGTTCCTATTGCGGCCAAGGCCAGATCACGCGTTCGTACGTTTGCCCGCGGCGCAGAAACCTGATCTTTGAACTCGACGGCCTGGAGTTCCTGCAACCCGGCTTCCCCGTTTCTTTTCTCGATCGATTGCGAGTCGATCAGAATCTGGTTTCGGCACAACTGGACAACGTGGTCAGCGTCGCCATGTTGATCGATTTGATTCGAAGTGGGTTTCAAGGCACGGCGTTGTTTACTGCGGGCGAAGAGGCCGGCCGTAGTTGGCGATTTGCCGTCGAGTGGTTTCAGCGTCACGACATCCAGACGGACCGTTTGGTCGTTTTGGACACGAGTCCTTTTTCGACGTTGGACGAAGTCGCCAAGCAAGAGGTGGTGTTGCGTAATCGGGACTCGATGGCGACATTCGACGAAACGTTGACCGATCAACTGCTCGGTCTTTGCGAACGGTTGAGGATCCGACACCGGTTCAAAGATCGCTATGTCGAATTGTTGAACTTGGATCGCGATAAACCGCTCTCGATCGGTCGCACCGAATTGGGCCGCATCATCACGGCAACCGACGGGATGGTCCGCGGGACGACGCTGCAGTTGCCCACCACATCCTACCACACGGCGTCGGAAACGGCCGAGACGACCAGTATCGCGGCGATGCTGCGGCTGCTCCGAAACCTGTGTGGATTGCCCGAGCCGTCGTAGTGGGGAAGGTGACCGGCGCTGTATAAAGAAGGCTTGGCCGAATGTCACAGTTTTGACGAAACCTCGCACGGCCGAGGGCGTTTCATGGTTACGTCATCATCCCGCGCGAATTGATCGCAAGACCGCACTCAGGAGAATTGGGGACCTGTCATGAATCGAAACACGGCAATGTTGAACCGGCGTGGAATCCTTTCCAGCGGAATGGCCCTCGGAGCCACCGCGCTGGCCACGCCAGGGGTGTTCGCGGAATTGCTTCAAACGCCGCCCCAAACCGAAGGGCCGTTTTATCCGAACAAAATGCCCTTGGACACCGACAACGACTTGCTGGTGATCAACGATTCGATCACGCCGGCCGTGGGGGAAATCACCCACCTGTCCGGGCGCGTTTTAGATCCCAATGGCAACCCGGTTCGCAATGCCTTTGTCGAAATCTGGCAGGTCGACAACAATGCCGTCTATCTGCATACCGACGATCAGACGAATCGCGCGAACCAGGACACGAACTTCCAAGGGTATGGACGGTTTCTGACCGATTCCAAAGGCCACTACTATTTTCGCACGATCAAGCCCGTTCCGTACCCCGGCCGCACCCCCCACATCCACTTTGCCATCAGTCAGGGTGGCAAACGGACGTTGACCACCCAGCTTTACGTCAAGGGGCATCCGGGAAATACGCGCGACCGGTTGCTGCAAGGCATCGATGCCAAGGCTCGTGAAACGGTCTTGCGTGATTTTGTCCCGCTGAAGGACTCAACGATCGGCGAATTGAGTGTGGACTTTGATCTCGTCTTGGGAGTCACTGCCAGCGAGGGTGACGACGGCAAGATGCACGGGATCGGCCAGTCTCAGTGGCGGCAGCGCCAGACGCGCCGAGATGCGAGCTGAGTTTCACATCGCAGTGGAGGGGATTTTGCGGCGTCGTGCTACAACCACGTTTCCCATTGGGTAAACTGTTTCAGCGCTTCGAGATCACACGCGTTCCCGACATCCCTTCCCCAAGTGCCAGAATGAAACCCTTGCCGTCACCGCCGTTCGTCATCCTGTTGTTGCTCGCCGTCCCGCTGGGATTCCTTGATACGGCCACGGCGGAAAAGCCGAACGTGATCGTCATCATGGCGGACGACCTCGGCTACGGCGATGTGTCGTGCTACGGTGCAACGTCGCTGAAGACGCCGAACATTGACCGGCTTAGTGAAGAAGGGGTTCGGTTCACCAACGGTTATTGTTCCGCGTCGACCTGCACCCCGACGCGCTATTCGTTGTTGACGGGAACGTATGCGTTTCGGGGCGAACGGACGGGGATCGCGCCGCCCAACGCACCGGCGATCATCAAGCCGGGGACCGACACGGTCGCGTCGTTGTTGCAGCGGGCCGGATACACGACCGCGGTGATCGGAAAATGGCATCTCGGACTCGGTGGCGAAGACGGCCCCGACTGGAATGGTGACTTGAAGCCGGGTCCGCTGGAAATCGGATTTGACACTTGTTTCCTGTTGCCGACCACCAACGATCGCGTGCCACAGGTTTACGTACATGATCACCGTGTGCCAAACCTCGATCCGGCCGACCCTCTGTGGGTGGGAAACAAAAAGCCCAGCCCCGACCATCCCACCGGGCTGACGCATCGCGAGACGCTGAAGATGGATTGGTCGCACGGACACAACTCGACGATTCACAACGGAATCAGCCGAATCGGTTTCTATACCGGCGGACATGCGGCGCGTTTCCGTGACGAAGACCTGGCCGACAAATGGGTGGAAAAATCGGTGGAATTCATCGAGCAAAACCAGAACGAACCGTTCTTCTTGTTCTTCTCCTCGCACGACATCCATGTGCCCCGGATGCCGCACGAACGTTTTCAAGGCAAGACGTCGTTGGGATTCCGTGGCGACGCGATCATCGAACTGGACTGGTGTGTCGGCGAACTGATGAAAACGCTGGATCGATTGAATTTGGCGGAGAATACGCTGGTGGTTTTCTGCAGTGACAATGGTCCGGTGCTCGACGACGGATACAAAGACGGCGCGATCGAAAAGATCGGTGATCACCGCGCCGCCGGCCAGTACTCCGGAGGGAAGTACAGTGTCTACGAGGGCGGAACGCGGACCCCGTTCATCACGCGTTGGAAAGGGCGTATCAAGCCTGGCGTCAGCGACGAAGTGGTCTGCACCATCGATTTGGCAGCCAGCTTGGCCGCTCTGACCGAACAGTCACTTCCGAAGGACTTTTTCCTGGACAGTTTCAACGTCATCGATGCCCTGCTGGGCGAAGACCAGGCGAAAGGCCGCGACCACTTGGTCCAACAGGACAACGGTGCCAACGGCACCTATGGGTTGCGGGCGGGCAAGTGGAAACTGCATCGCTACGGAAAAAAGACGGCTCGCAATGTGGTCGTCGAGACCGAGCTTGCCAATACCCAGGTCCCCCCATTCCAACTGTTCAACTTGGAGGAAGACCCCGCGGAAACAACCAATGTGATCGGCGACCACGCCGAAATCGCGTCAGAACTGAAACAACAACTCGACGACATCATCACGCAAGGTCGCAGCCGTCCCGAATCATTGTGAGCTTGTGACAGTGCCGTGGGACGCGGGGGCAATCTCTGGTATCTTTTAGCGATGTGATCACGACGATTCACATCGCTTGCCTACGCCTTACCCACTCGGGGACGACCTCCCATGATGCTTCGATTTCTTGGTCTGATCAGCTTGTTTGTCGCCGTCTCGTCGGCACAGGCTCATCCAAACCATTTCCACGAGATCGCCGGTACACTCCAAACCGGCTTTTTGCACCCGCTGGCTGGAATCGATCACCTGCTGGCGATGGTGCTGGTCGGATTGCTGGCGACTCAGATGGATGGGCGTCCCCGATGGAGTCTGCCCGCTTTGTTTTGCGGATCGATGGGGATTTCGATGATCGCCGGCCACACCTTGGGACCGTTTGCGACCTTGGACGTCGCACTCGCGATCACGCTGATCGTTTTGGGCACCTGTTTGGTCCGGCAGAACCGCTTTGCCGGGCTCGTCGCCATCGTAGCGACCTGCGGAGGACTGCACGGCTTCTCACATGCCGCCGGTTCGGCGGCCGGCGTTTCCACGCAACACATGGGCGGCATCTTTCTGGGAACAGTGGCGCTTCATTTGGTCGGGATGACGCTCGGAATCGCCTTTCGTCAGAGCGGACATCGCACGACACTGGTCCGAGTGTCGGGGATGCTTGCCTGCGGCGTCGGCATTGCCTTGTTGGTCGGCTGACGTACCGTGTCTCAGTCGGGAAACGATGAAGAAACACGCTGTGCGGCGTACCTGAAAGCGGTCGGCGATCCGCTCCGCATCCGGATCGTCCGCGCATTGCAGCACGGTGCGTTGAGCGTTTCGGATCTCGCCGAACTGCTTGACCAAGAGATGGGTGTCGTGTCCCATCATTTGCGGGTGCTCTACCACGCCGACATCGCCCAGACGCGGCGCGAAGGCAAGTACGTCTATTATTCGCTGAACGAAGAGTTTCTCCGTGCGGGGAGACGTCGGGAGAACCGTGTGCTGGACTTCGGTTGTTGCCGCCTGGACGTGGGGGAAACGTCGCCGAACTAGTGCACCATGTCGATTCCGTTACGCTCGCCAGAACGTGGAAGTCGCATCGAACATTAGGGGCACGTTTATAAGCGATGCGGGAAACGCTTGACGTACATTCTGACGATCGTCAGAATGTCCAAGCATTGTCCCGCGACCGGCACAAACGGCCCGCGGCGATTCCACCCCAGCGACACGAGCAGTATCGATGACGTCACCCATTCGGTTTATCATGATCGGCGGATTCCTCGGCGCCGGAAAGACGACGCTGATTTCCAGCCTCGCCCGGCACTACCAAGCCGAAGGAAAGCACGTTTGTGTCGTGACCAACGATCAGGCGTCGGGATTGGTGGACACCGAATTGCTGCGCAGCCAGGGTTTGTCGGTCAATGAGGTCGCAGGATCCTGTTTTTGCTGCAATTTTCATGGATTGACCGACGCGATGGAAGCGTTCGAGACGAACCGGCGTCCGGACATCATCCTTGCCGAACCCGTCGGCAGCTGTACCGATCTGATCGCGACGATTGCGATTCCCATGATGGAACAACTCGGGGAGAAGTTTGTCCACAGCCCTTACGCAGTGATCTTGAAACCGAGCCACGGGTTGAAGATCTTGACCGGTGGCCAGGGACGCGGGTTTTCGGAGAAAGCGGAGTACATCTTCCGCAAGCAGCTCGAAGAATCTGAGCTGATCCTGATCAATCGGATCGACGAATTGACGGCACAACAGCAGACACAGCTCCGTCACTGTGTCGAGGAGCAGTACCCTGGGCGCCCGGTCATTTTCATTTCCGCCAAGACGGGTGAAAACCTGGATGTCGTGGTCGAATCGCTAGCCGGCCAGGCTGCGGCGCGGGACCAATTCATGGAGGTGGACTACGACGTCTACGCCGAAGGGGAAGCAGAGCTGGGGTGGCTGAACGCCACCATCGAATTGGCCGCCAACGCTCCGCTTCCGATAGATGCCGTCGTGGTGCGGATCGTCGACTTGATTCGCGGCCGGTTGGAGGAATTGGACGCGGAGCCGGCGCACTTGAAAGTCTACGGTTCGTCTGGTGAAGCCGTTGGCGTGGCCAACTTGGTCAGTAGCGACACGCCGACCATGCTGTCGGTCGCTTCCAAAGCCGACGGCAGACCGTTGACGCTGATTATCAACGCACGCGTCAGCCTCGCGCCCGACGCGTTGCGAGAAGCGGTCGCCAATGCCGTCGATAACCTGGCCGCGGAATTCGCCGGACACACGGAAGTGAAATCCATGGAGAGTTTCCGTCCCGGCCGTCCCGTGCCGACCTATCGTGCCGGCACCTAGCAGGCGTCAATGTAGAACCGCTGTCCCCAGCTGTTCCCGCTGTCCGCCCTGCGGGCAGGCCGCTTGCATCCTCTCAGCCGAGTGCGGCTGAGGGGGAACAATTGAGGACAATGGTTCTACACTCCGTGCTAATGTAGAATCGCTGTCCCCAGCTGTTCCCGCTGTCCGCCCTGCGGGCAGGCCGCTTGCATCCTCTCAGCTGAGTGCGGCTGAGGGGGGAACAACGGAGGACAATGGTTCGACGATGAAAACCTCCCCGGCCGCGCGAAGGGAACGTGGTCCGGGAAGGCAACACTGGGGCGACACCGATTCGCTGTCGGCCTGTTAATACATGTCGTAATCCCCGCCGTGGCCACGGCCGCTGGCCTTGCGTTCATCCTTCGGCTTTTCGGCGATCAGGGCGTCGCTGGTCAGCAGCAACGTCGAAACACTGGACGCGTTTTCCAATGCCGTTCGGACCACTTTGGTGGGATCGATCACGCCGGATTCGACGAGGTCTTCGTAGGTGTTGGTGGCCGCGTTGTAGCCGTAATTGCCTTGTTCGGCTGCCACTTTTTCACAGACCAATGATCCGTCTTGGCCGGCGTTTTCAGCGATCCAGGTGGCCGGTGCGCGACAGGCCTTGAGCACGATGTTGTACCCGGTGCGCTCATCGTCGCCCAATTTGGACGGGTCGCAGGCGCTGGCCGCGCGGACCAGAGCGACGCCGCCGCCTGGCAAGATGCCTTCTTCGACCGCCGCACGGGTTGCCGACAAGGCGTCCTCGAAACGCATCTTCTTTTCTTTCACTTCCGCTTCGGTGGCTCCACCGACGCTGATTTTGGCAACCCCGCCGACCAACTTGGCTTTGCGTTCTAGCAACTTCTCACGATCGTAATCGCTGGTCGACTTCTCGCACTCGGTTTCGATCTGCTTGATCCGGGCCTGGATGTCGGAGGTCTTGCCGGCGCCTTCGATGATCGTCGTGTTGTCTTTGTCCAGGATGACCTTTTTGGCACGGCCGAGATCGGCAAGCTGGATGTTCTCCAGCTTGACCCCCAGGCTTTCAAAGAACGCCTTGCCGCCGGTCAGGATCGCCATGTCTTCCAGCATCGCCTTGCGACGATCACCGTAGCCGGGCGCCTTGACCGCGGCGGCCACCAACGAGCCGCGAAGCCGGTTGACGACCAGCGTAGCGAGCGCTTCGCCATCGACATCTTCGGCGATGATCAACAACGGCTTGCCGGCTTTGGCGACCTTTTCGAGCAATGGCACGAAGTCCCGCAGGTTGCTGATCTTCTTTTCATGGATCAGCACGTAGGGTTCTTCCAGCACACACTCCATGGTCTCCGGTGAAGTGACAAAGTAGGGCGACAGATAGCCTTTGTCGAACTGCATCCCTTCGACCCATTTGACCTCCGTTTCCAAGCTCTTGCCTTCGTCGATCGTGACGACACCGTCTTTGCCGACCTTGTCCATCGCGTCAGCAACGACCTGGCCGATTTTGGCATCTTGGTTGCCGCTGATCCGAGCGACCTGCTCCATTTCTTTGCGGCCCTTGACCGGAGTCGACATCGACTTCAGTTTAGCGACGATATCCTCAACGGCTTTTTCGATGCCGCGTTTCATTCCGATCGGGTTGGTACCGGCCACAACGGCTCGCAACCCTTCGTTGAAGATCGCTTCGGCCAACACCGTGGCGGTCGTGGTACCGTCGCCGGCGACGTCGTTGGTTTTCGAGGCGACTTCGCGAACCATCCGAGCCCCCATGTTTTCGTAGGGGTCGTCCAGTTCAATTTCTTTGGCAACGGTCACGCCATCACGGGTGACGACGGGTGATCCGAAGCTCTTTTGGATGATCACGTTGTACCCGCCGGGACCGAGCGTGCTGCGGACGGTTTTGGCCAACTTGTGAACCCCACGACGCATCGCTTCGCGGGCGTCTTGTTCAAACGCAATGATTTTTGACATCTTCAATCGCCCTCCTTGTTAGTTTTCGATGACAGCCAGAATGTCGCTTTCTTTGACGATCGTGTACTTCAACGCGTCGACTTCGAATTCGTCGCCGCCGTATTTATTCAGCAGCACATGATCACCGGGGCGGACCGACAGCGGGTGCACGGTGCCGTTGTCATCGCGTTTTCCGGGGCCGACCGCGATCACGCGGGCACGGTTGACCTTTTCCTTGGCCGAATCGGGCAGCACGATGCCGCCGGCGGTCGTTTCCTCGGCCTCGTCACGTTGGCAGACGACGCGATCGGCGAGCGGTTTGAGTTTTAAATTGGTGGTTGAATCTGATTTCGTAGCAGTCGCCATGAAATGCCCTCCATCTTGCTTGGACATTGCACAACAGGTGTGGCCCTGCCGCTCCGGAGCCACCGTCAGTTTGGCACGTCGCCAGCGGCGGGCGACGCTTTGAGCAACCGCTGTACCAATTGCAAAAAGCTGGAAATTGGTTTCCCCCTGCGAGCACGACAAATTGACCGGCAGACGACAAACTGTCGTCTTTTGTACGAAATTTTCGGTCCGGTGCCGAAGATGCTGTAGACTTTAGGATGAGGGCACGTGCTCGTGACGGAGGTGACTTCGATGCAATTCTTTGATCTCGTTCTGACGCAGGCCAGCCGCTGGTTTGAACAGTGGTATGAGTCGTTCACCAGGATCGATGCTGAATCGCTGGACCGAACGGAGTGGGTCGAGTTTCTAGGCGGACCGCTGGACGGTTATCGCCACGCAGTCGATGCGGCAAGAATTTACCACCTGCCGCCATCGTTGATCCTGCCCATGAGCGCGTCGCAAATTGCACACTTCTACGACACACTCGAGGACGCCGCCCCGGACGAAAACAAACCGGAGCAATCGCAGGACCGGCCGACCCGTCACGCCTTATACGATCTGGTCCTCAGTGGCGATCGCTGGTGCTATCGGTACTGTTACGATTCGTAACGAGCACTCTGATCAAGGCGGTGACCCGAGCGAGCAACCGCCTTGCGTGAAAACACCACGCGTTGGCACGCGGTGTGCATCTTAATCCGCCGGTTCATTGCGATCCTTCGCCTCAACGGAGGAATTCAACATGTCCGCGATATTGGATCATCCGAAGCACACAAAACATCGCTCTAAATCCCCCGACCCTTCGCGACGCCGCCACACCCGGAACCGTCGTCACTCGATCGGCCGCACGTGGGACAAACCAAGCCGGCCACGCCAGGTTGCCCCCAAGCGACAGATGGCAACTGCTGTCGCACCGCGACCGCGCCGCGGGCGGCCGTCCAGGCTGGTGCGGTTCTTCCGAGGCTTTTCCGTCGAGAAGTCATTCACTGTTTTGTCGTTGTTGGTCGCCAGCGGTCTGATCACAATCTGCTCGCTCGACATTCTGCTCGCATGGCCGTGGAAACACGCAAGCCTGCTGTTCGATTGGACGTATTTGTTGGCCGGTTTTGTGTTGCTCGGACTGACGTATGACGTCTTTCGCGACCAATCCCGATGATCGCGGACGCAAGCAAATGACCGACTTCAACTTCCAATTGCCGGCCTGGAACCAGTGGCGGCAAGAATTGTTCAACTGGCCCAATGCCGAGTTCTAGATCGCATCTTCGATTGATATCAAATCCCGTTTTACGATCCCGCCGCAGCAATGTCGCGTCGCGGCGGGATTGGCACAAACTTTGCCTGTGAGGAAATCAACTCGCGACAGCTGAATCGCTGTTGGCCTTCTAAACGTCAACCCCATCGAGAGGACGAATGATGCTGGTGTTATCACGGAAAGAGAACGAGCGGATTCAGATCGGCGACGAAATCGTGTTGACCATCACCGCGATCAAGGGAAATCGCGTATCCGTCGGGATTGAAGCCCCGTATGACGTCGCCATTCGACGCGGTGAACTCCACGCCCGCGCAGCTTCCACGCACGATCCCGGGCGGTCGAAGTCGCGACAGCGGCAGGTCGCTTGAGACAATTTGACGTTTCGCTGACACGACAGATTGGCACACGAGCAACCAATCTGTTCGATACGCTGCCGCCTGCGCGGCGGCGGAGGATTAACAGAACAATGGGGGCAAGATGATGGGGCCGAAATGAAGGCATAATGATACGGGGCAGAATGATGGTTGCATGTTCTGCCCGGCGCAGCCTCCACAACCGTCGTCCGGTCATTTCGCCGCAAATCCGCTCCAGCTTCCGCTTCCCTCTACCGATCCTTTTGCCCAACCGCCCTACCGCCCGTCGTCTTGCCCAGATTCTGATCCTGGAGCCGCTTCAACGCTTGAAGCCAGCGCGTGACCGGCTATCGTCTAGGGGCACCGCGACCACCATCCCGAGGCACGGTTATGTCGACGGATTTTTTCCAAAGCATCTTTGTTGCCCCAAAATCGGGCGACTACTTTCTTCGCATTCATTCCGGGAACCGCATGGAACCGGTGGTTTTGAAGGAACCGGGAACGAGGGCAATGGTCGCCAACCACACTCGATCGTCAAAGGCGACTTCAATGGCGATGGCATCCGTGATTTGGCATCGGCCAACAGCGGCGACGGAACCGTCAGCGTGCTTTTGGGCGCTGCCGATGGATCGTTCACTCAAAGCATCCAACTGAATGTCGGCCCCGACTCCACCTTTGCCGACACCCTCGTGGCGGCGAATTCGAACCGTGGCAGTCGTACGGGCATAGGAGACGGCGGGAAAGTGGCAAAACGATGAGGGCAAAACGATTAGAGCAAGATGATGGGGCCGAATGAAGGCAGAATGATGGGGTTTCCGCCTGTCGATGCTGCATTGCCCCGTCGCAGTCCCTCTGATTTCTCCCCGACCTCATCACCCATCCATCGACCTTCTCTAATCACCTCCCCTGCCCGCATTCTCGCCCGATCATTCTGCCTCCCATCATTCTGCCTTCCATCGTTCTGCCCCCATCGTTCTGCCCCCATCGTTTTGCCCCCATCAATCTGCCCCCATCAATCTGTCCCCATGCGGTCCGATTGACACCTGATTTATGAACGATTCAATTCAGCAACAGATCGAAACGCTCTTTCGGAACGATTCACGTCGGGTCTTTGCCACATTGGCGCGTGTCCTTCGGGACCTGGATTTGGCGGAGGACGCGATGCAGGAGGCGTTTGCGGCGGCGGCGGATCAGTGGCCCGGCGACGGGGTTCCGGAGAACCCGATCGCCTGGCTGGTCACGACCGGTCGTTTCAAGGCGGTCGATTCGATCCGGCGAAACACAAAGCTGGCGGAGATCAGTGGGGATGTGGTCGAGCGGATGTCGCGGGTCGCCGGTACCAACGCCTCGCGGGCCGCAACCGCCATCGAAGACGACCGGCTGCGGTTGATTTTCACCTGCTGTCACCCGGCGATCGACGTGAAGGTGCAGGTCCCGTTGACGCTACGCGAAGTGTGTGGGTTGACGACCGACGAGATCGCACGGGCGTTCTTGACCACTCCCGCCACGATGGCTCAACGGATCGTGCGTGGCAAAGCCAAGATTCGCGATGCCGCGATCCCCTTTGTCATTCCCGAACTCTCCGAACTGCCCGAGCGTCTCGATTCCGTTTTATCGGTCATCTATTTGATCTTCAACGAAGGCTACTCGGCATCCAGTGGTGAATCGGTCACGCGCAGCGACCTGTCCGGCGAAGCGATTCGGCTTTGTCGGCTGGTGCTGGAGTTGTTGGCGGATGCCGAAGTGATGGGATTGTTGGCGCTGATGTTGTTGCACGAATCACGTCGCGAGGCACGACAGGATCCGCGTGGGAACATTGTGCTCTTGGAAGATCAAGACCGCAGCCGCTGGGACCATCACTTGATCGCCGAAGGCCAACAGTGGATCGAACGCTCGCTCGCATCGCGCCGGTTTGGTGGCTACACCATCCAAGCGGCGATCTCGGCCGTGCATGCCGGGGCGGCGACCGCCGGCGACACGGACTGGAAGCAGATCGTCTCGCTGTATGATGTGCTGCTACGGATCCAGCCGTCTCCGGTCGTCGAACTCAATCGCGCCGTTGCGGTCGCGATGTGCGATGGTCCCGAATTCGGTTTACAACTCATCGAAACCATCCTGGATCGCGGCGAACTAGGCCATTACGCCTTGGCCCATTCGGCACGTGGCGAGCTGCTTCGCCGAAGCGGGAATACCGCCGGTGCGATTGAGGCGTTTCAGCGCGCCCTGACCTTGACCGAGCAGGCGTCCGAAAGGCGTTTCCTGTCGGACAAGCTGCAAGAGCTCCGTGGCTACAGCGAGTACTGATACCCGAAGACCGCGTTGAATCCAGGACCGTCGACACCGCTGCCGAGGACACGGTAGTACTTGTCGGTGATGTTCTCCAACGCCAAGGACAGCTGATGCTGGTTCTCGGATCCAAAGGATTGTCCCATCCGGACGTTCAATGTCGCGTATCCGGGCGTCCCACCGGCGATGAACCGCACGTCGCCCAAGTTCGATTCGCTGTAGCGGTCCGCCCGATCGACCATCCAAGTGTAGACATCGAAATACGATCGCCGGCAGGGCTCGGACAATCGCAGTCCCAAAATGCCCTGGGTCGGCGGGATTCGCGAAATCGGATCATCCGCCGTCGTGACCGTCCCGTACGTGTAATAGAAATTCCCGTACAGCGCGACGTTGCGATTGAAGACGTATTCGCCGGCCAATTCGGTTCCATTGATGTAGGCTTCTTGATTGGTCAGAAATCTCGCGCCGCCGATCGTTTCGCGGTTGATAAAGCTATCGAAGTCCGTCCAGAACTCGGTCACCTGCAATCGCAATCGATCGTAATTGAATTTCAATCCGACTTCATACGTCTTGCTATGCTCGGGTTCGACGTCCAGGTTGCCGACCAAGGGAGTCGATTGGTTGTTTTGCAAGAACGTCTTGTTGGCGGTCAGATCGTCGATGGTCGGTGCTCGGAAACCTTCGTAATAGCCGCCGACTAAGCGGACGTCGTCGGTCAGTTTGTACGCCAGGCCTGCGCTGGCGATCCAATCTTGGTACGAGCGTTCAAAATAGGTCGGTCCGATCGTGTCGAAGTTGGGTGTGGCCGACACGTTGATGTTTTCGTAACGAATCGAGGTGGTCGCATCCAGCCGCGCGGTCAGCGGCACGTGCCACGAGGCATAGACGCCCACGCGGTCCGCTTCGGAATCGTCGGGATACTGCGGGTCGGTGACCATCGGCGTCGCGCCGGGCGTGTCCGGGTTGTTGATCTGGACACGTTCCGCGTCAATCGACTCGCTGTAGTAGTCGGTGCCGTAGGTCAGTTTGCCGTAGTCGTTCATGTCCTTAACGAACGACAGCGTCGTTCCCCAGCCCCAGTCGTCAAATTCGCCGATTTCACGTCGTGTGACCACGGCGGCCGGATCGTTACCGGAATAGCGGTCGACGACCGAGGCCTCCTTGGTTCGCATGCCCGAAAGTGTGACCGAGTAGAAATCACCGATCAGGGCATCCTCCGGCAACAGACCTTCCAGTCGGCCGTAGAGCAGGTCCCGCTGCTGGGGATCGAAGAAGGTCGGACGCTGTGTCGGCACGCTGCCGTCGCTGGCCGGGCCGAGCACAAACGGCAAGAACCGGTCGCTACGTTTGAGATCTTCTTGCTCGAAGTGCTGCATCGCGACGGTCAAGAGATGATTCTCCGTCAGCATGCGTTGCAGTTTCAGATCGCCCGCGTATTGTTGGTAGTCCGTGCCCGGTTGGCGACCGAAGTCGCCGCCGCGGTCGAGCGTGCCGACGTCCAGATACGAGACGCCTCCGGTGATTCCAGTCGCACCGTACCAGGAGCTGAAACCGGTGCGCGTGTACGAAGACGCTTCGGCGGTACTGTAGAACTGGCTGAAAGTCGGACTGGCATAGTCGCCCCGCAACGGATCGGCGCTGCGGGTGACGAAGTTGATGACGCCTCCGATTGCATCGCTGCCCCAAAGTGCCGACTCCGCGCCGCGAATCACTTCGATTCGCTCGATCGAACCGGGATCAATTGTTGCCGCGTATTGGTTCGGCCCGGGGCGCAAGATGCTGGTGTTCATGCGAATGCCGTCGACCAGCACCAGGATCTGTTGACCGGTTAAACCGCGGATGTACGGCGAGAGTTGGCCGTTGCCGGTCTGCTGCAACATCACGCCGACTTCGTCTTGAAGGGCGCGATAGACCGTCGAGGCGTGTTTTCGGTCCAGTGCGTCGCGATCGATGATGGTGCCCAGACGAGGTGTCTCGAACAGATCGCTCTCGGTGCGCAACACGCTGTTCAGTCCCGTCGGGTTGCTCATCGTGCCACCGAAGCTCTGGTCGCTGAGCAACGGAAAAGAATCGTTTTGCAGCGAAGGATTGGGTTGCGGGGTGGAGCCGCCGGGCATTGGCGCAGCCGGCGCGGTCATTGCAGGCTCGATCGGCGCGGTGTCAACGTCCGGTGCCTGCTCGGTCGCTGGCGGGCGGACTTCGATCTCCGGCAAGGTAGGATCTTGGGCCGACGAGGGAGTCTGCCAAAGACCGAGCCCGAGTGCAGGAAGGAGAGCCAGGGCGGCGATTCGATTGTGTTTCACGGTGTGTTTCGTCCATCTGAGAACGGAATCGCGCCCGTCGCAACAAAGCTAGGTCGGCGTTTCCATCCAAATTGTTCCATTAGTTGACTTCGGCACATCTGGTTCAACCGCTTTCAACAACGCGATCCGTACCCGCAAAGTCAACGTGACAGGACGACTGGGGCACGATAAAGCAACGGAGCGCGGCGGAAACGCCGCCCGAATCGGTGGGAAATCCACCATCGGCCGCCGTCTCAAGTCTCGGTGGCACACGCGCGGCGATGAAAAAACAGGAGCAATCCGGGGCGATCGCGAACGCAGGCGATGGGGAAGGAGTGCCAAATGGTGTTTGGCACGTCCGCTGCTTATGAGTTTTCGAATGCAGCCATCCAATGACAAATCCGCGGTCGACCGGCCGGCCCCCAAATCGCCCATTCCGGCAGCAGACACTGCGCCATTGATTATCCCCTCGGAAGACCTTTTTCGCGGCCGCAACGAAATCTGGATCGAACACGGCGAAATGATGTACCGCCTTCGACGAACTTCCTCGGGAAAGATATACTTGTGCAAATGAGTTTTCCCGTTCGCTGCACGCTGTTTTCCCTGTTCGTTCACGCGGTCGGTGCGGCGGTGCTGTGCGTGCTGCCGATCGCGGCGACCCAGCGGTTCACTTCCGCCGGCCAACAACGTGTCGTTGCGATTCAATTGAGCGTTGCCAGCGTCTCACCCCAGGTCGATCCCCCGCAGATCCTTCCGGTGACGATCGAACCACCCAGGGTCGTCGATTTACCCCCTCCGGACAGGTCGCAGGAAACGCCCCATCACGCGTCGTTCGAACCCAGCGGGTCCACTCCGATTCCGCCACCACCGGACTCATTTGATCGTCGCCCGGACATGTTGGCGCCGTTGAAACGTCCGTCCGTGGCGCCCGCCGACGTGCCGAACGTCGACGCGACCGTCGCGGCACGTCCTCCACGCAAAATGGTCCGCGAGGTCACGCCACCGACGATCGACGCGATCCCGGTCCCGCAGTCGGTCGGACTCTCGCCCGAGACGCCCGTCGATTTTTCTTCCAACCCGCCGCCACAGTATCCGGCGGGCGCGGCGCAGAACGGGCTTGAAGGCACCGTGTTGTTGCGGTTGCGAGTCGATCGGAATGGCACGGTCACAGATGTCGAGGTGATCGAATCAAGCGGCCACCGTTCACTCGATCAAGCCGCCGTCGATGCGGTCAGCCGATGGAAAGGGCACCCGGCCCAACGATTCGGCCGCCCCGTCGCATCCGAAGAAGTCTTGCCGGTGCGGTTTCGTTTATAAATGTTGGTGTTTAGCCTTTAGGCGACTCCCGGTCGCTGCGACGCAGCGACAATGGGCGGCTAAAGCCTGTACACCAACGGTTGCTGTATCCTTCGCCAGACAGGTTGTATCCTAAGTCACCGCTAAAGATCGTCACTGCACAGCAGTTCCGCTCCGGCCGCCTGCATCTCGTCGAGTGACCGCTGGACGTCACCGGGAACCATTTCGACACCGCGACAGCCATCGACCACTAAGGTCACGCGAAAGCCTTCGGTGAGTGCGTCCAACACGCTCGCGCGGACGCAATAGTCGGTTGCCAATCCCATCACAACAATCTGTTCCACACCGCGGCGGCGCAAGTCGTCCGCAAGGCCGGTCGATTGCTGATGCCCGTTGTCATAAAAAGCGCTGTAGCTATCGATCTGTGGGTTCGTTCCTTTGCGAACCACTTGATCAACTTGATCCTGATTCAACGAAGCGACAAACTCCGCGCCGTGGGTGTCCTCGACGCAGTGGTCCGGCCAGGCGATTTGGGGAAGCCCGCCGAGTTGAAAGCGGTCTCCGACGGCCAGATCGGCATGTTGGCTGGCGAAACTCTGGTGGTCCGCAGGATGCCAATCCTGACTCGCGACAACCCAATCAAACTTTGGGATCAAGCGGTTTGCCACTTCGATCACCTCCGATCCGCCGGGCACCGCCAACGCGCCACCTTCGACAAAATCGTTTTGCAGATCGATCAGCAACAACGCTGTTTGAACGGATGGCGTGGTTTCAGATTTCAAAGTTGACTCCCCGCTTGATCATTTCACGATACTGTTTGGGGTTAAATCGATACAGCCTGGCCGCCCGGTGCGCCACGTTCGTTTCCGTTTCATCGAGCTCTTCGAGCACCCCCATGCCGAGGATCTTCTTGCGAAAATTCCGTTTGTCGAGCGTCCGATCCAGGATCACCTCGTAGAGACCTTGCAGCTGCCTCAAGGTGAACTTTTTCGGCAACAGCTCAAACCCGATCGGTTCGTAACGCAGTTTGTTTTGCAGCCGATGATAAGCGGCGTCCAAGATCCGCGAGTGGTCGAACGCGAGCTGTGGCAGGTCATGCACGCAGAACCAGTCGGCGTCGCGGGCGTCTGTTGCCGCAACCACGCGGTGATCGGACAGTTTGACCAATGCATAGTAGGCCACCGTGACCACACGTTCTCTCGGATCGCGATCGACGTCACCATAGGTGTAAAGTTGCTCCAGATAGACCCGTTCAAGTCCCGTCTCCTCCCGCAGTTCGCGTCGGGCGCCGTCCTCCAGTGATTCGTCGACGTGGACGAAACCGCCGGGCAGTGCCCATTTGCCACGGTAGGGTTTCAGGTCGCGACGAATCAGCAAGACTTTCAATTCAGGTTCGTCCAACCCGAACACGACGCAATCGACCGTCAACGCCGGCCGCGAAAACTCATAGCTCCACGTCATGTCGTCGACTCCGCCTTGTTCCGCTGCCTGGCGTCACGCACTAATTGAGATTTCAGGTCATGCAAACTGCGTTCGAGCCCGACGCGGTACCGGTGTGGGTTGTCCAACCGCAGGACGGTGCGATGAAACTGTTGCAGCTGAGTCATGGTGCGGCTGCGAATCTCGTTTAGCGGGGGCGATTCACCGACGAACTTACCGCTGCGCAACATCGGTTGAAGCAGGTCGACGAATTCAACGTTTGCGTCGAACTCTGTTTGATGAGTCGTGTCCAGAAAGTCAACGACGGTGCACGTCTCCGGAGTCGGCTGCAGCATATTGAAGATCATGTCGGCGATTGCCATGCCATCGTTGTCGAGGTACCGACGCACTTGCTGGATCCCCGGCGTCGACGTCTTGATCAGCTGTTCGGAAACCTTGATACGCGGCTGCCACTGCCCGCCATCCTCCTGGATCGCGCCCAGTTTGTAGACACCGCCCAGTGCCGGCTGGTCGTACGCCGTGACCAGCTTGGTGCCGACACCCCAGACCGTGATCGTTGCGCCTTGCAGTTTCAGACTCTGGATCAAGCGCTCATCCAAGTCGTTGCTGGCGACGATCACCGCATCCTCGAATCCCGCCGCATCGAGTATCTTGCGCGCTTCGATGCTCAACCACGCCAGGTCTCCCGAGTCCAGTCGGATCCCGACCATCCGGTGGCCGGATCGGCGAAGGCGCCGCCCCACCTGGACGGCGTGGCGAACGCCTTGCAATGTGTCATAGGTATCCACCAGAAAGACACAGTTGTTCGGCATCGCGTCGGCGTAAGCTTGAAACGCCTCCTGTTCGCTGTCGAACGACATCACCCAGCTGTGCGCGTGAGTTCCCTTGACCGGGATCCCGAAGCGTTTTCCCGCCAAGACGTTCGATGTCGCGGCGCAGCCTCCGATGAACGCCGCACGACTGGCCGTCAATCCGCCGTCGATGCCTTGCGCCCGCCGCAATCCAAACTCAAGCACCGCGTCGCCATCAGCCGCCATCACCACGCGAGACGCTTTGGTGGCAACCAACGACTGGTAATTGATCTGGTTCAACAACGCGGTCTCGATCAATTGGCATTGCAAGATCGGACCGCAAACTCGCAACAGGGGTTCGTGGGGAAAGACAACGGTGCCCTCGGGAATCGCATCCACCTCCAACGTCAATTCGAGCTCGGCGAGATACTGCAGGAACGCAGGTTCGAACAACGGCCGACCGTCATTGCCAACAATCGTCCCCAGATACTCAATGTCGTCGGGATTGAAGCGAAATGAGCGCAGGAAATCCAGAACGGGGCCGAGCCCCGCCGCAATCACATACCCGCCTTGAAACGGACTGGTGCGAAAGAACAAGTGAAAGGCGGCGTGCCGCTCCGCCCCGCCACACTTCCAATATCCATACGCCATCGTCAACTCGTACAAGTCGGTCAACAGCGCAAGCGAATTCGATGCCGGGTTCATTGGCTTCTCCCTGTTAGTGTTTATTGTACACTAAGGGAACCGAAAGTCAAGCCGGCGCACCGTTCGGCATCAGCCGATCGCGGCAAACTTTCGGGCACATGATCCAGACAAGAAAAACAGCGCACAAATTGAACCCACGGATAGCAGCGCGAACCCACGGATATCAAGCAGTCTGGAATACTTGGGTTCGCGCTGCCATCCGTGGGCGAATTCAAATCACGTGCTCAATCCAGCAACATCGCACAGCCATCGCATAAAACGAGCCGAATGCAGGCGCGATTCCCGGTACCTACCAGATCTTCACGCGGCCAATGCATCCTGTGTTTCGACGGCCGGTTGCGTTACATTCCCTCGCCCCAGGTCGAACACCATGCTCAGCACCACGGGGACCAGAAACACGGTGAACACGGTCGAAACGAGCAGTCCGCCGGTGATGACGGCTCCCAGGCCGCGGTAAAGTTCGCTGCCCGGTCCGGTCAAAAAGACCAAGGGCAACATGCCCCCGACACTGGTCAGCGTGCTCATCAGAATCGGCCGCACGCGACTGGTGACCGAACGCACGATTGCATCGTCGCTGTCTGTTTTCGTCCAGGATTCCGTCGCCCCGAACGAGCCGAGTCCCGCGGTCGCCGATTCAGAGTTTTCGGTTTGATCCAGCGACAGCCGCTCGCGACGGAAGTTCAACGCTTGGTGCACGATCAGGATCGCATTGTTGACGACGACCCCGGCCAGGATCACGAAGCCCAGGATCGTCAGCACGTCCATATTTTGGACCGGCAGGTAGCGATCGGCCACGGTCCACTGATGGACGAGCGCGAGCCCGATGAAGCCACCCAACGTCGCCAGCGGAACGCTGATCATGATCACCAGCGGGTACGTCCAGCTTTGGAACAGCACGACCATCAACAGGTAGACGATCGCGAAGGCCAGAAACAGCGAGCTGCCGATCGTCCCGATGGCCGTTCCATCGCCGACCAGCGCGGTCTTGATTTCAGCGAGGCTGCCTGCCGAACCGGCGAAGTTGACGTCGACGCTCGGCGGGATCGCGCCGCCTTTGCGAAGTTCCTTGACTTTCGCCTCTAATTGCTGGACCACGGTCGCCAGCGGGATGTCAGCCGGCGGTGTCAATTCCAGCGTCACGGCGCGTTGCCGGTCGACGTGGCGAATTTGGTCTTGCACGCCGACGCGATCGACATCGGCGACGCTTTCCAAATCGATCACGCCGTCACGACGCGTCGCAACCGGAACGTTCATCATCGAATACACCGGTGTGTCCCCCAAGGCGTCTCGATTGATGATTTTCAGATCCTTCAATTCCCCGCCGCGTTCAAAGCGTCGTGGGATCAAAATGCCGTCACCGGAAGCCTGCGTGGCAAGTCCGACATCGCGGCGGGTCAAACCGGCGTCCTGCAGTCGTTCGTCGATCGGGGTGACCCGAATTTCGGGCGTCGGCAATGAAAAGTTCGATGGCGACGGGTTGGTGCTTTGCGGTCCGTAGTCGGCCACCAGATTGCCCATCAGGGCGCCGGCCGAGTCGACGACTTCCTGCAAAGAATCGCCCACGACATCGATCTTGATCGCGGCGCCCGTTGTGCCGCCGGTGCGGAACAGCGGAAACTGGAACGAAAAATACGGCGTGTCCGGGGCCGCTCCGTCACCCATCGCGTGCTCGAGCAGCGGCAACGCATCGGGGGTTTTTGTCGCGTCGACCGGGATGGCGGCGTGGAAGATGCGTCCTTCGCGGGCGACCATGAAGTAGTGATCCAATTCGGGAGCCTTTACGATTTCCTTGCTTCCGGGTTCGGCCGGCAAACGGATCCCGTGGTCGGTCATCGGGTTCGGCCCGCCGCGGCGGACCTGCTCGATCGCGAATCGGTCGCCGGCAGATTGCCACGCCGGTGCGATTTTCGGTTCGATCCGGTCACCGACCTTGAACAGGTGATCGACCGAATAACCCGGCGGCGGCACCATCACGCTGAACACCACGTTGCGGTTTCCTTTGGGCAGATAGTCCAGCGGCGGAACGAGCAGGACAATGCCGGCGACCGTGACGATGACAAACACCGTTGCGGTCGCGACGCGTCGGACCCAACCGCCGATTAAGAATCGGACGATCCCGCCCAGGATCGCGCCCAGGTCGGTCGACCGCTTTGCAAGACGCCACAGCGCCACGCTCCAACGTCGCAGGCGGCTTGACGTTGGCAGGCTTGAAGCCGATCCGCTGCCGCGCAGCGGCACGACTTCGCCCGAGTCTCGGACATCCTCCCGACCATTCGCCGACGGTTTGACGCGTTTGAGTAACACACCGGCTGCCGACGGAATCACGGTCAACGAAACGACCAGACTTAATCCGACCGCGGCCATGATCGCGAGGGCGATGTCACGAAACAGCTGTCCGGCGGCTTCTTCGATCATCAACACCGGGGCGAACACGACCAATGTGGTCAACGTCGATGCGAGGACTGCACCACCAACTTCCTTGGTGCCTTCGTACGCCGCGGTTTTGGGATCGCTGCCTCCTTGCAGATGACGAAAGATGTTTTCGATCACGACGATCGCGTTATCGACCACCATGCCGACGGCAAACGCCATCCCGGCCAATGAGATGATGTTCACGCTGCGGCCGAGCGACAGCAGGATCACGACGGTGCCGATCACCGACAACGGGATCGCGATGGCGATGATCCCGACGGTCCGCACGCTGCGCAGAAACAGCAACAACACCACCGTCGCCAAAATCCCGCCGACAACGATATTGCTTTGCACCAACGCCAGCGAATCCTTGACGTAGGTCGACGAGTCCCACGTCTGCACCAGTTCCAATTTGGCGTTTTCGTTCAGCCTGCCTTCGGACTTCAAGATGTTCGCCTGTTGCTCGAGCAGTCCGCCTTCGCTGTTCATCGACGCGATCTTCGCTTGCAGCTCGTCCATCGTGTCCAGCATGTTTCCGCCGGTTTCCAGCTGGAAATTGAAGAACGGCATCAAATTTCCGCGCGCCCTGACCCACTCGGTCATCTCCTTGTAACCCGCGTTGACCGAGGCAACGTCACGCACATAAATCGGCCCGGCCGCGTCACGACGAATGACCAGGTTTTCGACCGAGTCGGCCTCTTCGAAACGTCCCAGCGTGCGGACGCGAATGTCGTTTTTGCCGTCGGTGATTTTGCCCGCGGAAAAGTTGGCGTTGTTGACTTCCAAGGCCTCGATCAAATCGGCGTAGGTCAATCCCCGAGCGGCCAGCGCGACCGGATCAACGACGACTTGAATCTCTGATTCTCGCGCTCCCAGCATTCCGACTTGCGAAATCCCCGGGATGCGTTCGAACACCGGTCGCATGCGGCGATCCATGAAGTCGTACAGGGTCGTGACGTCAAAGTCCGGGTCGTCGCTGCTGAGTCCGACCCAGGCGATGTAGTCGACACTCTCAGGATCCACCGCGTCGATTTCCGGTTCATCGACGCCGGTCGGATAGCCCGGAACTTCGCTCAGCTTCTGATCCACCTCGGCCATGGCTTCGTCGATGTCCGTTCCGGTGCGAAACTGCAGCCGGACGGCGCCGCGTCCGGACCGGGCGATGCTGGTCATCGATACCAAGTTCGTGACGTCGCCGAGGTATTTTTCTTGTTCTTCGATGACGTCGGATTCGATTTCTTCGGCCGACGCATTTTCCCATGCCGTGCCGACAGCGATCACGACCGAGTCCACTTCCGGAGCCATGCGGACCGGAACGTTGCGCAGGGCAACCATACCGGCGATCAAGGACAGGATAACAGCCACGGTGATCGTGATCGGCTGGCTGACAGAGGCTTTGATGACGTTCATTGCGGTGATTTCCGAACTTGGTGGACTGGTTCGGCTTGGAATACTCCGCCGCAGCCAACGGCTTTCAGCGATCGAAAACTTTTTGCATCCGCTGTAAGACTGCTCGCTCTGGCGTGTATTCCCTTGCGACCTGATTCATCCTTGGGAGCACGTTCGATGAACTTTAAATTCTTGCCGGCGGTCCTCGTTCTGACGCTGATCGGATCTGCCAGTGCCCAAACCCCTGTCCGAGTGGCCGAGGCACGCTTGGAACAACTCGAGCAACGTCAAGCCGTGACGGGATCACTCCGAGCCGTTTCACGAGGCGATGTGGCGGCACTCGAATCAGGGCGTCTCGTTGAACTCAAGGTCCGTGAGGGCGACGTCATCCAGCAAGGACAGCTGATCGCCACGGTGGACGCGCGTCGATTGCTGGCCGAACACGCTGCCGCCGAAGCCGACAAACGGGTCGCCGAGGCGGAATTGAAACGCAACCGTGCGACCGCAAAGCGAGCCGCCGCCGACCTGGCCCGTGGCGAAGCGTTGATCGAGCAGAACGCGATCAGCCGTCAGGAACTGGACAGTTTCCGAGCCGCCGCGGATGTCGCCGTCGCAGAAATCGAAGCCGCCGAGCGAACGATCCAACGCATCGAAGAAACGATTCGCCTGCTCGCCGTCCGACTGTCCGATACGACCGTGACCGCTCCCTACGACGCCTCCGTTGTTGCACGGCATGTCGAACCGGGCGATTGGGTCCAACCCGGAGACAAGCTGTTGACGATCGTATCGACCGGTCCGATCGAAGCCTGGTTGGAGGTTCCGGAACGATTTGCCGTCGCAATCCACCAGAATCCGGACGATGTAGTGATCCGGTCAGCGTCTCTGAACCGAACGTTCCACATTCTGAAGTCCCGTCGCTTGTCCGATGTCAACCCTCGCGTCCGAACGAGCCCGTTCATCGCGACGATCGAAAACCCCGACGGGTTGTTGGCGCCAGGGATGTCGGTCGAGGGCTGGGTCCCGTCAGGCCAGTCCGGCGAGTTCTTGACTGTTCCCAAGGACGCGGTGGTGCGTCGCGACGGGCAACCGAGTGTGTTTACCGTCGACGCGGATCGAAAGGCAGAGATGATCGCAGTGCGTGTGCTGTTCGAAACCACCGATCGAGTTGCCATCGCCACGGCCCGTCTGACCGAGGGAAGTAGCGTCATCGTCGAGGGGAACGAACGGTTGATGCCGCAACAGGTTGTCGACGTCGTCAATGAGACCGACGACCGGACTCGGCAGCTGGCCAAACGCTAGTTGCTCGGTTTGCGAAGGTCAATCACGTGGCGGACCGGATTGCAGAAACCGTAGATGATGGGCGGCATGAGCCGCGTGAATTCGCAAGATCTGCTCTCGCGGCAGCCGTCCAAATGCGGAATGTGGATAAAACCTGCCCGGATGAGACTTCAGTTTTTCGACGCTGTCGGCAAACGCGTCCACCTCCGCAGCGTCGTTCAATTCATCGGGCGGCTGAAACATCGACGCCGTCCGGATGCCACGCGGCGAATCCGGACGCAACACCTTGGGCAGCAGCCAGCGCCGCATGATCGGCCGCAGAAACGCGAACATTGACATCCACGCCGGATAGCCATCCACGCTAGGCTGCTGCACCAGCACCAGATGCCGGCAGATCTGCCCCAGCGACCAGCGTCCCTGCCGCGTGTAGCCGCTCGCGTGCAGCGCACGCGCCTCGCGGACCGCGGCGTCCAGATCATCGAATTGCAACGTGCGAAGTTCGTTCATTACCGTAGTGTAGGGCGACTGCCCTCGGCTGACATCCCGGCCAGGCGACTTGCTTGACGGCGCCATTTTGACGCAGATGTTCCCGCCAGAGCGTGGGAATGACCGTGGACCCACCTTCTGGCGAAGGTCGCTACGATTCAATAGTGTCATGCCAGTTTTGCACCGTTGGGAACGCCACGCTCCGGAACTGCCAGCACGACCGATCCATCTTCGCGGTAGAATCCGACCAACAGAAATTCGGACATGAAGGGACCGATCTGCTTGGCGGGAAAGTTCACCACCGCGATGATCTGGCGCCCAAGCAGGTCCTCTTTGGAATAGTTTGCGGTCACCTGGGCACTGGTTTGCTTCGTTCCCAGATCCGGTCCGAAATCGGCTCGGATCTTATAGGCCGGCTTTCGAGCCTGCGGAAAATCGTCCACCGAGGTGATCGTGCCGGCACGCAGGTCAACGTTTTCAAATTCTTGCCAGGTGATGACGCCCATTGGCGAAAAACCGATGATCGGGGAGAAATCTTGCAGGAGTCACAATGACGATCAGTTTACGAGAACTGGCACGGACCGATACCGATGCCTGTCTGCAATTGTTTCATGAGACGGTTCACCGGATCAATGTTCGCGATTATTCGTCGGAGCAGATCGACGCTTGGGCTCCGTCATTGATCAATGGTGACCAATGGGCGGACCGATTCGACGATCGTTTCGCGTATGTCGCGGTTGAGGGATCACAGATCGTCGGATTCACGGACATGACCCGCCAAGGGCATCTCGACCGTCTCTTTGTCTCCGCAGACCATCAACGATTGGGAATCGCACGGCGGTTGGTCGAACGTCTGTTCCAAGACGCAACCGACAACGAAATCTATCGAATGACGACGGAGTCGAGCATCACCGCCAAGCCATTCTTTCTGTCCGTGGGGTTCGAAGTCGCCCGCGAGCAAACCGTCCAGTGTCGGGGCGTTCAAATGACCAACTACCTGATGCAACGGGCATTCAAGCGGTAGCGGAAAACGCCATCGGCATCGGCGATGCCACGCCCGCTCCTCGCTTCATAACTCGGAACGTGAATCGTATTGCTAATTCAGCCGTCTGGCGCAAGCCCTCGCCCGCAACATCATTCTGCCCCCCATCATTCTGCCCCCCATCTGCTGAATCCGGCCGACAACCCCGGATGAAGTATCCGGGAGGAGCGGTAGGAAGATTTCGGAGGCAGGAAAATGACCTCCATCAACTTACCTGTCCTCCTCCACAGGAGGGGCCCCGTGCGCGATCCGAACGATGTCGCTCGCATTGCAGCCAATCATTGCGGATGCACACCGCTTGCGGATGCAAATCGATAGTGCATTGCAGAATAATACCGTGTATGATGGCGAAGGGTCGCGAATGACCAATGATGTGCGTCCTCGGGAATCATTTTTGCAATGAAGATTTCGCGTAGGCTCGTGTGTTCCTGAACCCAACGCATTGACCGCCCGTACCAGTGCGATGAAACTTGATCATGTGCCGCGTTCGGATTGCAGGTGGCGTCACCGCCGGCGACTCGTCTCGTCGGCGGGTTTTCTTCTTCGATTTTGTGGTTGAACCAGGCTTTGTTTCTGCTCCGCCATAGCTGCGTTTACCTGTGCATCGCATCGTTGCTGATCGGCAACCTTGCCGGCTGGACGCACGTCGGTTGCGTGGAGGCAAACCACGCGTGTTGCCAGCGGATTGAAGTCGAAGCCACACGGCCTGAATCACCGCGGCACGCTTGTTGCCACCACTCACACGCCGATGGGGCATCGCACGCTCACCATTCAAGTTCCTCGTGCACGACAGAGCGGACGCCGGAGGCACACACCGACGGCAGTGATCACGGTTGCCCGGACGGTCATGATTCGGATCGGTGCAGCGTCTGTCAGAGTTTCTTTGCGTCACGACACGCAGCCTTCATTGTCCAACCGACGGCGCTCGCACCCGAAATCTCGGTGCAGACTTCGGTTCACGTTCGAAAAACGGTCCGCGCGGTTGAACGTCTTTGTCGTAGCATCTCGGTACGGGGACCGCCACGAGTCTAGATGACTTCTCGCTTCTATCTCCCCGTTCATTGCTTCGTACCCGAGGTGCGCACTCATGGCGATCGTCCATGGCGCGCCCGAGGACAAGCGTTGGGCCGTCCGTTTGTTGACGACCGACTTTTGTCCCTGGGCTAATCGTTTTGTTTATTGGTTGAAAGAGCCGGTCGGGTGGTTCGTCTTGGCGACCGTGGCCAGCGTGATTGTCGGCATGTATTTTGCGCCGATCGGATGGACCATGGCGGTGACGCTTGCCACCGTGATCGCGATCGGGATGCTCTGGCCGGCGATCGCCGTTCGGGTCGTCACGTGTTCCTTGACTGCCGCGCAGCGTCAGGTTCACGAAGATGAATCGTGTGAGTTGCGATTGGCGGTTCGCAATCGTCTGCCGCTACCCGTTTGGGGGCTCGCGATCGAAGGTTTTTTGGATCGATCCAATCACTCCGCCGACCACACCGATGTCCCCACCGTTGCGCTGGCCTTCGTTCGGTCCTTGGCGACATCGACCTACCGATTCTCGATCCGACCGCAATTGAGGGGCCGCTATCCCGATGGGGATGCGGTGCTGACCTGCTCGTTCCCGTTCGGAATCTGGACGGCCAAACGCAAACTCAACGATCTCTCCCCGATCACCGTGTGGCCCAAGGTCTTTCCGATCACCGGCCAGACCGCGATGACCGGACGTCGAGTCGCTGAAACCGGGGAAGGCAACCGTGTCGGGCGTACAGGGGACTTTATTGGCGTGCGAGAGTACCGCCAGGGAGATTGTTTGCGTCAAGTCAATTGGATCGCCACGGCGCGGTCGGGTGAATTGGTCGTGACCGAACGGAGCGGCCCGCAATGTCCCAGCGTGCACGTGATTTTGGACGTGAATCATCGCTCGGCAAATCCAGCGGAACTCTCCGACCGCATCCGCGTCGCTGCCAGCGTGATGGCGAATCTGCATCAATCTACGGTCCCGTTGCAGGTGCACGTCGGTAACCGGCGAATCCCCGTCCGACGTGGCTGGGAAGGGTTCGTCCAGATGATGGACGCACTGGCCGATGTCCCGGTCGATGGGGGCGTCGATTCGCGGACTGCGATCCCGGTCCACGGTCATGCCTCGATCACGATCTCGTCAGACAACCGCGGCGATGTCACGGTTTGCATTTGCGACCCGTCACAAAATCGCCGCTTGTCGGACGGTCACACCCACCGTTTGATTCGTCGTGATCGCGGTTTGGCGACACAGTGTCTCGCCTTTTGGACGGAGGTGCGCGATGCAACCCTGGTCGCGTAAACGAATCGAGACGCTCTTGCTGGCGCTGCTTGCAATCGCCTCGCTTGTTCCGCTGCGGTTCTATGTCGAATCGCGGCAGTGGTTTGTCGCTGAAATGGCCACACTAGTGACGGTGTCGGCTGTTGCGATCGTCGTGCAATTGAGCAGCGGTCCGCGGGAAAAACTCAGTCGCCTGGTGATTCCCGCCGCCATGTTGCTGGGGTGCACACCGATCGGGTTTGCGATCGTGGCACGTGCCTTTGGTTCTCCGATCGCCTTTGAAATGTCGGCGCTCACGGTATTCGGCGCCGTTTCACTTGCGATGGCGACCAGCGCAACGACCGACCGAATTCGATCGCTGGCGTTAATCTTAAGCGGATTTCTGGTATTGTTCTGCGCATCGATTTCGGATGATCGATTTGCCATCGTCTTTCCGTTGCTCTGGATCCTGATTTGTGTTTGGCATCTGGTCGCGAACCATTGGGAGCGTCTGGATCTGGCGATGCCGGCCGCCGTCGAGCGTCATTGGGCGTTGCAACCGACGGTTCTGGTCATGATGGTGTTGGTGCTGGGCGCCACTGTGTTTTCCATCAAGGATGCCGTCTGGAAATCCAACCGGTTGGCAGGGGGCTTCATGCCTGCCAGCGGCGGAAGCGTGTGGTCCGACCCGGCGGCACGCGATGGCGTGGGGACCGGCGATGCCGCGATCGCGGCCAAGGACCATGCTGAATCGTTTGGCGCGGTGGATTCGGACCTGTTCTTGGAATCGACCGAGTCGACGTTGTTCGACATGTTTAACGACATGATCGGCGAGCCAAAGAAGTTGCGAAACAAATGGGAACGCAGACAGGCCATGGGAAACGAGAACATGATCCCGACGCACGAACAGGCCGCGAAAAGCGAGCAGGGCGGCGGGACGTTTTCGACCGAGCGGGTGCCGCCAAAAAAGCACCGTCATTTCGACGACGCCTCCGAAGACAGCGTCGTTCAGTGGGATGGCCCGACAGGAATCCGTCTGGCGATGCATCGCTACGATACCTTCGACGGACACGACTGGAGCCAGTCGGCCGATCTGAAACGTGATGCGCTCACTCGTGTCGACATCAATCGGGCGTCGTGGTTCTTCGATCCGGTGATGCGCATCTTCCAGAGGTCCAACGCGGACGCGACCTCCGTGGGATTGCTGAAGGTTCTGCGACTGGATTCCCAGCGGATTCCTGCGCCGATGATGACCGTTGGCGTTCATATCAAAGACATCGATCGGCAAGACTTTTTCGGCATCTCCCGCGACGGCAGTTTTTATATGCCCGGCCGCGAGAAAGTGCCTCCGCTGACGGTGGTGCACGTGGCAAGCGTCAAAACGATGGAGGACGAGATCCGAACACATCTGGTCGCGAAATCGGCGAGCAGACCAGTAGAGAAGCTCGACGACAGGCTTGCCCCGTCGGCCGCCTCCGACCTGGATGCATTGGTCCGGAACGCGACCGCACATCACTCTCATCCGGCCGATCAATTGAACGCCTGCGTCGCGATACTTCGCAACGAGTTCACACTCGACCGCTCGGTCGAACAAACGGCGACGTCGGTCGAGCAGTTTCTGCGGACACGTCGCGGCGGCGATCATCTGTTTGCCACGACGGCGGCGTTGCTGGCGCGGCGACTTGGATTGACATCGCGTCTGGTCACGGGCTTTTACGTGCGCCCTGATGCCTTCGATTTTGCCGCCGGTCATGCGTCGGTTTTGCCCCGGGACGTGCACGTTTGGGCGGAAGTCCAACTCGACGATGGGCGTTGGATCGAAATCGAACCGACACCGGGGTATCGGGCACCCGTTTATTCGCCTTCATGGGGATTGCTTGCCCGGCGATCTGCTGCGGCGTCGTGGCCGTATTTTCTCATAGGAACGTTTGTTCTGGCCGTCGGCTATCTCACGCGATTGACTTGGATGGACTGGATGCTCTCGGCCGTTTGGAGATTCGGCCGGCCGCTTCGCCCCCGTCGACGCATCCGTTTGGCAATTCAAATCATCGAGTGGCGGGCTCGATTGTCCGGAAAACGCCGCCCGATCGGTAAGTCTCAACGCGTCTGGCTGGAAGAACTCACTCGCGCCGACGCGATGATCGCTGACGCGGCCCGCCAATTCGCAAACTCCGCCGATACCGTGTTCTTTGGGCAGGTCGACGAGACGACCATGAAAGCCGAAACCCGGCTGGTCGATTTGCTGCATGTCCGAACCATCACCACACTCACGAAGGAGGCGACGTCATGAATCTGACCGCCGACTCAACACTCTCCGACCATCCGATCCGTCCCCCCGTCCCGTCCGGCGTCGCGTCGATACGAAGCTATCTCCGCAGTGTGCTGTTTGGCAAAGAGGACCAAATTGACCTGGTCATCGCCTGCCTGCTTTCGCGCGGACACTTGCTGTTGGACGATTTACCGGGAACCGGAAAAACGACGCTTGCCAAAGCGATCGCCGAAGCCATCCACGGACGTCTGGCACGCGTGCAATGCACGCCGGACCTGATGCCGGCCGACATCACGGGCTTCAGTATGTTCAATCAGAAGACGCGCGAGTTCGAATTTCATCCGGGGCCGATGTTTGCCGACGTGCTTTTGGCCGACGAGCTGAACCGGACCACGCCGCGAACGCAAAGCGCTCTGCTGGAGGGAATGGCCGAACGGCAGGTCACCATCGATGGTACTCCCCAGCCGCTGTCGCCCACCTTCTTTGTGATCGCGACGCAGAACCCGATTGATTCACACGGCGCGTATCCGTTGCCCGAGGCCCAATTGGATCGGTTTTCGATCAAGCTACGTCTGGGATATCCCGATCGCGATGCCCAACGACGCCTGCTGCAACGAGAGGTTCACGATTCGGCGAACGGGCAAGGGAGCAACGCGCCGCCGACCGCATCGCCACTTTCGCTTGACGATCTGCACGGGCTTCAACGGCAAACTCAAGCGGTCCGTGTCCATCATCGTGTCGCCGAATACATCATCGATCTGGCCGAAGCGAGCCGCGACGACGATGCGGTGGAATTGGGCGTCAGTCCACGTGGCATGATGCACTGGCAGGCGATTTGCCAGGCCTGGGCGCTGTTGAAGGGGCGTGACTTCGTGACCCCGACCGATGTGGCAGACGTCGCCCACAGCGTCTTGTCCGTTCGATTGTTGACTCGTGGTGAATCGGTCGACGCGGTGATCGATCGGATCATGAAGACGGTTCCCGCACCGGAGTACAAATGATGTGCCGAACTCTCGTCCTGTTGGTGGCAATCACCACGACCCTTGCCGGATGCACCAGCGACGACGCTCCCAAGGCGTCGCATTTCGAACACGATCACGAAGTCGCGGCGCACTGGCCCGATGGTCTGGCCGACGCCGTCGCGAAGATTCAACATCGGCTTGACGGCGCGGATTCGGACCCCGCCGAGATTCAACGGCAACGTGACCAGCTTGCCGACATCGTCAATTGGATCCCCGAGATCGCGGCTGACACTGACTTGTCAGAACAAGCCTGGATTCCGATCGACAGTGCCGCCGCCTCCTTGGCTGCGAATCTCCGCACGGCCGGCAACGAATGGAGCGAGTCCAATCGCAAACAAGCAGCGGCATTGTGTGACTTGATCGAGCAAACGCTGGCAAACTCCACCGAACAATTGGCTTCGTTGAAAGGAGCGTCCCCATGAACTCCCCCACGGCAATGTTACTGGGCGGTTTGACACGTGTCGCCCAAGGTCTGATCGCCGCCTCGCCGACACTATTGGTCGGACTGCTGATCGCTGCGATCCTGCGTTACTACGTTGGTCGTGACGGCACGCGGCGACTGTTCGGCGGCGACTCGCTCCGCAGTCTGCCCCAATCGTGGCTGATCGGAATGTTGCTGCCGGTCTGTTCGATCGGTGTGCTTCCGATTTTGATCCAGATGCGAAAGTCCGGCGTGAAACCGGGGGCGATGTCGGCCTTCGCACTCTCGGCACCGCTGTTCAACCCGCTGTCGTTACTGTACGGGCTGACGCTCAGTCGTCCGCTGGTGATCATCCTGTTCGCCGTCGGTTCACTGTTCATCGTCACCGCACTGGGATTGCTGTGGGACGCCTTCGGCCGCCAGGGTTCACCCTGGGCGGACGACAACCCGCCAAGCGAACAGGGATTGATCGGCCCGCGTCGATTGGCGGCGTCGGTCATGATGATGGCTCGCGATGCCAGCGGAAAACCACTCGCACTGACGTTCTTGGCGCTTTCCGGACTGGCCGTGTTGGCGGCGGTGCTTCCCTATGGCGCGATGCAACACAGCGTCGAACGCGACGATCCGTTGGCCCCTTTGACGATGTTGGCGGTGGCGGTCCCGATCTACGCGACACCGATGCTGGCGATGAGCCAACTCGGCATGATGTTTCAGCATGCGAATTCACCCGGCGCAGCATTCACGCTGTTGATCCTGGGGACTGGCTTGAATCTGGCGACTCCGTTCTGGTTCGCCCGACACTACGGATGGAAATCTTCGGCCGTGTGGTTGACGACGCTATTGCTGATCGTGGTCGGGATTTCCTATGGGATCAACAAGCCGCTGGTACCGCCGGGGGTTGAGCCGGCCGGGCACACACATGCCTTCGACATCTATGCCAACCCGCTATCGGCCTATCACACCGATTTGTGGGCCGGTTCGGTTTCCGCGGTCGGCAAACAGGCGGACATCGCGGGCATGATCGCCCTGGCAGTGCTGGCCGGATTCGCGTTGATCGGCGTCATTGCTCGAGCGGTGGGGATCGACGAAGCACGTCTGGCATCAAAGACACCGATCGACGAGGAACCGGTCATGCGGCGACGATTCGACATCATCGTGCCCCGCGGCGTCATCGGCGGCACGATGTTGACCGGACTGGTGGCGCTCAGCGTCGTCGCCTGTTACGCCTACTATCCGTCACCGAATGAATGCCTGGACGAAATCTCGCTCGCGCGTGCCGAATGTCTCTCGGCGGCCAACAGTGGCGATGTCGATCACGCCCTATTTTGGCTTCCGGTTTGGGAGGAATGGAGTCGCCGGCTGGAGGTCGGGACCTTCCTGCGGCGTGGCGAGGTTCGTCGCTACCAGAGCATGCAGGGGTACCTGGTCCGCAAAAAGCTTGAACTGCTCGAGCACGAGTTGGAACACGACCCTTTCGAGATTGACGAAGTGCGCTCGGTCGTGCGGGGGCTGTTGGCGACGAATTCTCGCTGGGTCCAAAGTTTCCGAGATCCATCGTAGGATTGCGCAATTCCGCTCCGGATTAATTACAATCCCCCCACGGACGGACCCGACTTCCGAATCGACAAAGCTCTAGGCTATACCATGAATCCAATTCGCTCTCGACGAGCATTCACGCTGATCGAATTGCTGGTGGTCATCGGAATCGTCGGCATTCTGGTGTCATTGTTACTGCCATCGGTCCAGGCGGCACGGGAAGCCGCCCGGCGGACCGATTGTTCCAATCGGGTAAAGCAGCTTGCGCTTGCGACACAGCTGCATCACGATGCATTTGGATATTTTCCGCCCGCGAGGTATGAATCGCGGCCCGACGCGGCTCCGTCCGACCAGTGCGGACTGGAAACACCGACTTGGCTGGCCCGTGTGATGCCGTATTTGGAACAGGTCGCGCTGGCCCAAAAGTGGGATTTCTCCAAGCCCTGGCACCAACACGCTGAAAACGTGCGGACGGTCGTCCCGGACGTTTTTCTTTGTCCGTCGCGGCGCAGTGGCACCCAACCGCTGGGCACCCGCAGCTTGCGCACGACGATGATGGGCGGGGGAGGTCGGCTGCCGTGCGGCTGCCCCGTTCCACCGCGTCCGGTCGACGTTTCGCTGGATGTCCCTGGAGCCCTCTGTGACTATGCAGGCAACCACGGTGACCTGACGCCGGGTGCGATCGGCGAGCCGACGGATTTCTATTTCGGCGGCAACGGAACGGGCGTCATCATCAGCGTCCGGCCCAATTGCAAGGATGCCAAAGCGGTCAGCCCGATGGATCGGATCCGAATGGCATCGGTTCGCGACGGGACCTCGAACACATTCTTGTTCGGCGAAAAATTCATCCCCGCAAGCGGCTTGGGACAGTTCCCCGTCGACTCACCGGCCTACGACGGCGATCACCTGCCCGCATCGTGTCGTCTTGCCGGACCGGGATTGCGACTGGCCAGCGGCCCGCACGATGTGATGGCCGATATGTTTTCGTTCGGCAGCTGGCACCCCGGCGGCGTCCATTTTGCGTTCGTCGATGGCAGTGTTCGATTCGTCAATCCGGAGTTGGACACAAAACTGCTGGGCTCTCTGGCCAATCGACGCGACGCGCGTGTGGTTGAACTGGTACCGTGACACGCGTCTTGCAAACCATTGCGTGGGCGACGCTCGTTGTCGCGTTTGCCGGCTGCGGAAGCCCGACCGGCCCCACCTCCGGTACGATTCGATTCGACGATGGGACCCCGGTCACCGCCGGCAGCATCGAATTTCGACGGCAGAGTGACCAACAACGTTTCGCCAGTCGCATCGCAGCGACCGGCAGCTTCGCGCCAACCGACCAACAGGGCGAGATCGGTCTGCCGCCGGGATCGTACGAAGTGGTGGTGGTGCAAATCGTCATGACCGAAGACTTGGCGAAAGAAGCACACCGCCATGGCCAAACCGTGCCCCGTCGCTATGCGGACTACTACACCAGCGATTTGACGGTCGAGATCGCGGAGAATGAACAAACCCCGATCGAACTGGTGATCGAAAGTCAGCCGGAACACTAGCTTTGTCCCTAATCCCGGCAAGGGTTGTATGTGGTAGCGGAATTCGCCAAGAATTTCGGCTTTTCCCGTGTGGATGCTGCGAGGCGAAAGCCTTCGCGGCTTCCGCTACGGGTCGAGGGACAAAGCCTAGGGAGTGAAGGATGCGAGTTTGCTTCGCAGTTTGGCGAGCGACAGATCCCACCGCTTCTTCACTGATTGGTCGAGTCGACTTCGATGGACCAGAGTTTCCGTTCGAGTGATCGCCGCCAATCCCCGTTCAGCGACATCAGGCGGGCACGTCCCTCGCACCTTGATGACCGAGAACGCCAACGCGATTGCAGCTTCGTTGCACACATTCAGTGGAATCGGCTGGTCCGCGTCCAGTTGAGCGACGACCGCTCGGTCGGTGATGTCCCAATCGATCGGATCGATCCCCCACGCTTTTATCAAACCGTCAAGGAACTTAATGGGTGAAGTCCGGGGATGCTTCTTATTCCATCGGCGAAAATCTTCCAACAGGTCAGCCCCGGTGTCGTTGCCGTTGGGTGCAAGGTCGTCAGCGCATTCCCAGTAATACGGTTCGTCCAGGATATCGCGGGCATTGGGGTGGAACCGTTCCCACTCGATTTCCAGTCGTTCCCATGGCGACTTGGCGTCACGTATCGCAAGTCGCTTTGCGATTGCCGCCTGTCGAACCCGTTCGCTTTGGACTGGATTCTCGATTTTTGTCGCCAAGACCTTTGACGCGTGGGCGAGAAACCGCTCCACGTCGAAATCGTCGGAGGGTTTGATCCGCTTTCGAAGCATCGCCAGAGCCTGGGCAACCTCGTCCGCCGCCGTCATCTGTTGCTCGGGCGTTGCGTTCCGCGATTCTTCGTCGTCGGCAGTGAAGTGTTCGCTCCGGAACTCGATCTTCACACGCTTGTTTTTGCGTTGAAACGTGATTCGCGGCAAGGAGTCGATGTAGGCGTGGAACTGGTCGAACAAGCCTTCCAGCGTCGGGCGAAATTTCCGGGTCTTGCTGCGGAGACAAGCCACCACTTCGATTTCTTTGATCGCGGTTCCATAGTCATCGATGTGTGCAGTCAATAAGTCTCCCGCGTATCCGTACAGACAGCTTCCACCCGAGGTGTTGTAGGTGCTCTTTGCGACATAGAAATCCATTGTACTACCCTTTTGCGTTCCCCCGATCCGAGCTGGCGTTCGCAGCAAATTGCCGTAGCCCGTGATCAAATACTTCGAGCGTCAATCCGTCATCGACCATCACGCTGGTGACACCAAGCTGTGATACCTCGCGGATGTTCCGCATCTCGTCGTCGAAGAACAGCATTGATTCAAATTCGATCCCGGTCGTCCGATGGAGTGCGGCGAAGTGTTTTAGTTTGGACGAAGGATAGATCTCTGAAAAGGCGAATCGGTGTGTCGCCTCCAAGAGACGCAACAGTTCCTTTGCCCACTCCGGTTGCTCCGTTCTGGACGCCAACGCGGTGGGGATTCGTTGTTCGTCGCAATGGTCCAGGATCGAGATCACGCCGGTGTAGAAGCGTACGTGCCGGCCGCTGCGATCGACAATCCGACCTCGTCGAATCTGGAACGGCGGTGAAAGGCAATCACACCACGTTCCGCCGCAGTCCCAAAGAGTGAAGTCGAGATCAAAGACGATCAATTCGGGAAGCGTCATGGTGCGATTTGGCAGCAAGGAGGGATGGGCCCGTAGGCTAGCGTCCAATGCCACCTACTTCGTGAGCCGACGGCGCTAGCCGCGGGCCTTGGATTGACCTACTCGTAAGGACGGAGGCTAGCGCCTACGGCCCCGTTTGTGATCGAAAGTAGGTCGCATCGGACTCGCGCCAAACGGCTGATATTCGTTCGACATTAGCCGGTTCGCGCCAGCGCGAGCGGGCTTCGCAGAGCTTAAGTTAGCGGCATTGCCGTCAAACCCAAGCGTGGATTCATTTCAATGTCCCGCGTGCTTTCGGGGGCGCGCCGCGTAGCCTTGCAGCGGATCGTTTGAGTACTTCGATCGATATTTATTCTACGAATTGACCTTTTTCCAGAAAGACATCCGTTGGAACAGGGTTATCCAAGAAACCGCCGCGCGAACTATAGCCGGGCCATTCCTGCTTTTCGGCGAAGCAGGGGATTCTGTTAGGAATAAACGATGTTGACTTTGAATCACAATAAAACGCTATCTGCCGGATTGCTGGTGCTGCGGGTCGGCATCGGCTGTTTGATGCTGGTCCATGGACTGGCCAAACTGAATGGTTTTGGCGAGATGTCCGAGAGCTTTCCGGATCCGATCGGATTGGGCAGCAAGCTGAGTCTGGTGATGGCGATCGGGGCGGAAGTCGGATGTTCCTTGTTGCTGATCATCGGGCTCGCAACGCGGTTGGCGACGCTGCCGCTGGCGTTCACGATGATCGTGGCGTTGTTCGTCGTGCACGGCGCGGATCCTTGGAAAGTCAAGGAATTGGCGGCGATGTATTTGTTGGTTTATGTGTCACTGGCAGCGACCGGTCCGGGGATCTTTTCGCTGGATCACGTCGTTGCCAAAAAGATCCGATCGGGCGGGAAGCCTACTGAGGAATCGGCGTGAAGAAGATGTTGGATGTTGCTGCGAAACTCGGGTCGGCCACCGGGATCGCGTTGATGGTGTTGTGGGCCGGTTGCAATCGTGCCCCCTCAGGGCCTTCGCAGCGACCGGATCCGTCGGTCACGGTAGCAAAACCGATTGTCAAGCAAATTGTCGAGTGGGACGCCTACACGGGACGCTTGGAAGCGGTCGATTTGGTAGAGGTGCGCGCCCGTGTCGGCGGCTATCTGCAATCGGTTCACTTTGATGAAGGACAAATCGTCGAGGAAGGGGATCTGCTGTTTGTCATTGATCCGCGGCCCTTCGAGGCGGAGCTGAACGCCGCCAAGGCCACGCTGCAGCAGTCACAGTCGAAATTGAAACAGGCCACCGCGATGCGCGACGAGGCCACGGCTCGGTCGTTGCAGTCGGATGCACAATTGAATCTGGCGGACTTGCGGTACAAACGTGCCCAAGCGTTGAACCAACGCAGTGCGACGTCGCAAGAAGAACTGGACGAACGAGAGGCAGAGTTTTTGCAAGCCAAGGCGGACATCGAGGGGGCCAAGGCGGCCGTCAGTTCGGCCGAGGCGGCGATCGCGACGGCGCAGGCGGAAATCGAGTTGGCCGAGGCCGGGGTTGAAACCGCAGAGTTAAATCTTCAATACACCCGCATCCGGGCGCCGGTGACCGGTCGGATCAGCCGAAAGGTGGTCACCGAAGGGAACTTGATCGCCGGCGGAACCAGCACGTCGTCGTTGCTGACCACGATCACGTCGATGCAGCCGATTTACTGTGTGTTTGACGCCAGCGAACAAGACGTTTTGAAATACATGCGGTTAGCCAAATCGGGCAAACGCGAGAGTTCGCGTGTTGCAAAAAACCCGGTCTTTATCGGGCTAGTCGACGAAGCGGGATTCCCGCATCGCGGCCACATGGACTTTGTCGACAATCGTTTTGATATCGACACGGCCAGCATGCGCGCTCGGTGTGTGTTTGCCAATGAAGATCAATTGTTGTTGCCGGGCATGTTTGCCCGCGTCCGGATCCCCGGCAGCGCCGCGGCCAAAGCGGTGCTGATCCCCGATGCGGCGATCGGCACCGACCAATCGTCCCAATATGTGTACGTCGTGGTCGACGGCGTGATCAAGCGTCGAGCGATCAAACCCGGACCGATCGTGGACGGATTGCGGGTGGTCCGCGAGGGGTTGGAGGGCGACGAATCATTGGTGATCGAGGGCCTGCTGCAGTCTCGACCGGATCAAAAGGTACAAACGGTGGAAGGAACCATCGAAGTGGTCGAGGACGGGCTGCCGGATGATTACGAACCGGTGCCGGAAAGCGAGTGGATCTCTCCGGCGCCGGATCCGATGCCGGAGCTGACCCCGTTGACGATGACCACGCGACGCAAGGCGCGTGTCGGCGAAACCGGCAACAAGGCAACCGAGCCGAAGTCCGCAGGGAACGCGACGGAGGGAAGCCGCTCATGAAATTTCCCCACTTCTTTATCGAGCGTCCGATCTTTGCCGCGGTGCTGTCCTTCTTGATCGTGTTGGTCGGCGGGATCGTCTATTTTTCCCTGCCGGTCTCGCAGTATCCAAACGTCGCGCCGCCGACCGTGCTGGTGCGGGCATCGTACCCGGGAGCGACGCCGCAGGTCATCGCGGACACCGTCGCAACGCCGATCGAACAAGAAATGAACGGCGTGGACGACATGCTGTACATGGAATCGTCATCCAGCTCCGACGGGACCATGCAGTTGACCGTCACGTTCAAGCTCGGGACCGACTTGGACGACGCCCAGGTGTTGGTGCAAAACCGCGTGGCGATCGCCGAGTCGCGTTTGCCCGAACAGGTGCGTCAGATCGGCGTCACGACGACCAAGCAAATTCCCGACATGTTGATGGTCGTGCACTTGAATTCGCCCGACAACAGTCGCGACCAGTTGTACATCAGCAACTATGCGTTTCTGCGGGTGCGTGATGCGCTGATGCGGTTGGACGGCGTCGGCGAGATCCGCATCGCCGGCGGCAACGAATACGCGATGCGTGTTTGGTTGGATATCGAAAAGATGACCCACGTCGACCTGACCGCCGGCGAGGTCGTGCAAGCGATTCGCGGACAGAACGTGCAGGTTGCCGCCGGAGTGATCGGCCAACCTCCGATTGATGACGCCGGCGATTTCCAATTGAATGTCACGACCCAAGGTCGCTTGATTCGAGAAGACGAATTCGGGGAAATCATTGTCAAACGCGGCAGCGACGGGCGGGTGACGCGGTTGCGCGATGTCGCTCGGATTGAATTGGGGGCGCAGGACTATTCGCGACAGAGTTATCTGGATGGAAAGCCCGCGGTCGCCGTGCTGATCTATCAACGCCCGGGCACCAACGCCGTGGACACCGCTGCCGAGGTCAAAGGGGTGATGGCGGAGATGAGCGAGGAGTTCCCCGAGGGGCTGGGGTACGAGATCGCCTACAACCCGACCGATTACGTCGAAGAATCGATCAGCGAGGTGTTTCAGACGCTGTTCATCACGACGCTGTTCGTGGTGTTGACCGTGTTTCTGTTCCTGCACGGCTGGCGTCCGACGATTATTCCCGTGATCGCAATCCCGATCTCCTTGATCGGAACGTTTGCCGTCATGCAGTTTCTCGGCGTGACCTTGAACACGCTTTCCTTGTTCGGGCTGGTGTTGGCGATCGGGATCGTGGTCGACGATGCGATCGTGGTCGTCGAAAACGTGGAGCGGTTGATCGCCGAGGGAATGACTGCGCGGGAAGCGACTCACAAGGCGATGGACGAAGTCGGATCGGCGTTGATCGCCACGACGCTGGTGTTGATCGCCGTGTTCGTCCCGACCGTGTTTGTCCCGGGGATCAGTGGGCAGTTCTACCAACAGTTTGCGCTAACGATTTCAATTTCGACGGCGATTTCGACTTTCGTCTCGCTGACGCTCAGTCCTGCCTTGTGCGCGATCCTGTTGAAGCCCAAAGACGCACCGAAAAACCGTGTCGGCAGGGTGGTCGATTTTCTGTTCGGTTGGTTTTTTCGGCTGTTCAATCGAACGTTTGATTTCGCAGGCAACCTGTATGGGAGGGTGATCGGGCGAATCGTCAAAAAGACCGGTGTCGCGATGGTCCTGTACGGCGTGCTGCTGGTCTGTACGGGGCTGAGTTTTGGACTGGTCCCGACCGGGTTCATTCCCGACCAGGATCAAGGTTACGTGATCGTCGCGATCAATCTTCCCGACGGTGCGTCGCTGTCCCGTACCGACGCCGTTGTCCGCCGCGTGGCGGAAATCGGCCAAGAGATCGATGGCGTCAAACATGCCGTCGGGATCGCCGGACTGTCCGGAGCAACCTTTACGATCAAGCCCAATGCGGCGGTGACCTTCTTGCCGCTGGAGGATGCCAAGGAGCGTGCCGAGCGGGGGCGAAGCGTTCAAGCCATCGTCGACGACATGCGGCGCGGCGTGGCGCAAATCAACGAGGCCCAGATTCTGATCATCCCGCCACCTCCGATTCGAGGCATCGGTCGCGGCGGCGGGTTCAAGATGTACGTCCAAGACCGCAGCGGAGCGGGGACGGACACGTTGGGACAGGTCACCGACACCATGTTGGCCGCCGCGAACGAACAGCCCGGCGTGATGCAGGTCTTCACCAATCTGAGGGCGAATGTGCCTCAGGTGTATGCCGATGTCGATCGCACGAAAGCTCAGATGTTGGACGTGCCGGTCAGTAACGTGTTCGACGCGCTGCAGATCTATCTGGGGTCGATGTACGTCAACGACTTCAACTTCTTGGGACGAACCTATCGCGTCACGGCCCAGGCGGAACCCGAGTTTCGTGACGACGCCAGCGACATTTTGAAGATCCGCACCCGCAGCGCCCGCGGGGCAAGCGTTTCGTTGGGATCGGTTGTCGATGTCAAACAGACGGCGGGGCCGGATCGCTTGGTGCGATTCAATTTGTTCCCCTCGGCCGACCTGAACGGCAGCACCGCACCGGGTTTCAGCACCGGCCAGTCACTGGCGACCATGGAAGCCCTGGCCGACCAGAATCTGCCGCCGGGGTTTGGATACGCTTGGACGGAGATCGCGTTTCAGGAAAAGCAGGCCGGCAACACGATTGTGTTTCTGTTTCCGTTGGCCGTGCTATTTGTTTTCCTGGCCCTGGCGGCCCAATACGAAAGTTGGCTATTGCCGCTGGCGATCATTTTGATCGTTCCGCTGTGTTTGCTGTTCGCGTTGGTCGGCGTCTGGTTCCGAGACATGGACAACAATGTGCTGACTCAAATCGGCTTTATCGTCCTGATCGGTTTGGCGTGTAAGAACGCCATTCTGATTGTGGAGTTCGCCAAGGCGGAAGAGGATGCCGGAAAGAATCGCTTCGATGCCGCGATCGCGGCCTGCCGATTGCGTTTGCGACCGATTTTGATGACCGCGTTCTCGTTCATTCTGGGCGTGGTTCCGCTGTTGGTTGCCACCGGAGCCGGGTTTGAGATGCGTCGGGTGCTGGGCACCGCGGTGTTTGCCGGCATGTTGGGCGTGACCCTCTGTGGTCTGTTCCTGACGCCCGTGTTCTACGTCATCCTGCGACGGTTCGCCAAAGGCAGACCGAAGGATGATTCCGATTCGGTCCGGACGAACGAGGGGGCGACAACGCCATCCGAACCAGAACCGGAGAAAGCGGTGATCGAAGGAACGCCGGCTTAATTTTGCTGATGCGGCAGCGGACCGCATCGGAGAGTTCGCGGTTGCGGATTTACGCAAGCGGATGACTGGAGTAGAGTAGCGGCTGTGAGGAGCGAGCCATGTTTTGGCACGCCGCGAGGCTTGGACCCCGCATTGTTTTTGCTACATCGACTTCGATCGTCCGCACCGCGTCGCTATATCAGCAGTACCCTGTTGGTGGTGTTGGCGTGTGGAATGATCGGAGTTCCGATTGCAGCTCCTCCACCCAAGAAAAACGGTCGTTTTCCCTGTGAAAACTGCCCCTGTGGCTGCGTCACCGCCGACTACTGTTGGGACAAATGCTGTTGCCACAGCGACCGGGAAAAACTTCAGTGGGCACGTGAAAACGGCGTGCGACCGCCGGAGTTTTTGGTGGCGCGGGTTCTGGCGATGTCGCCGGGATTGGCCGTCGCCGAAGTGTCAACGCGTCCAGCCAAAGCGAAATCGTGCTGCTGCTGTTCGCAAGCGACCGGTCAATGTGCGACGGACCCAATTGATTCCACCAATACCGCCGGCTCGGAGAAAGCGTCCGACGCTCTGCGAGTCGTACGATTGGAAGACGCAGCCCGCTGCCACGGGATCGATCTTGTTTGGTCCCTGTTGTCGGGTGTTTTCGTTGAATTGCAGCCTGGGGAAGTCATCTCGATCACCGCTCCGCTGCTCTACTATCTCGCACTGGACAACGACCGGGCCTACGCCGTGGTCCGTCACCCCGACCCGCCGGTGCCGTAGAGACGCCGTTCGATGCTGCGCCGCCGAGGTTTGACAGTCACGTCAACCTTTAGCCGCCTCTTACTCTCCATCCATTCGCAATGTTCGGCTCGTCGCTGCGCTGAGGCGTTTTTTGTCGGTCGTGTTTCGATCCGACAGGGGCCGCTTGCACGCAGGAATCACCGCGTCCGCGTTGACGATTGAAGGCTCGCTCCTCACACCAGTGTGGTCTTCACCGTCGACGCGGAAGCGACCTGGGCTTGCTCACGTTGCGACGTCCACCCGACTTTTACTTCGCGGCAATCCCTTGCCACGCAGACCGCTGGCGTTGCGCGCCTGGCCGTCCACTCATTCGTGATTCAGTCCTCCACAATCAACCCATCCGACATGTCGCCCCTCCGCTACACAGAGTCACCTTGTACATCAATCGTCCTGATTCCCCGGTCAAACGTAGCTACCTTCGCCAGAAGATGGATCCCCTGTAATGTCCACACTCTGGCGAGCATCGCGACGTCAAAGTGCCGTCCTTTAACTTGCCGCCATCGGCCGACCAGGCTTCGCCACGCGTTCACGCTGGTTGAATTGCTGGTCGTCATCGCGATCATCGGCATTCTGGTCGGTCTGCTGTTGCCGGCTGTCCAAGCGGCCCGCGAAGCGGCGCGGCGGATGCAATGCAGCAACAACCTGAAACAGATCACGCTGGCGATGCACAATTATGAAAGTGCGTTCCGCAAACTGCCGGCAAACTACACCAATGGATCGAGCACGGCCGGCAATTTTTCTGTGTTCGCCCAGATGGCGCCGCACTATGAACAAGGCAACATGCTGGACATGATCCATTTCGATCGTCCTTTGCACGTGGGTTGCTGTCCGGGGCAATTGGTGGCACCACATGACGACGCGGCGGCATCCGCGATTGCGACCTTGGCGTGTCCCAGTGAGAACTTTGATCGCACGTTCTTTGTGACATCGCTTTCCGGTCGCGGTCCCACGCAAACCTATTCCGGTACCAATTATGCGATGAACAGCGGCACGGGGGTGGGGACGCTGTACGACACACGTGTCGCCACCGATGGAGTGCTTTGGATCAACGCCAAGATCGGATTTGAGGCTGTGTTGGATGGGCTCAGTCACACGGCGGCGTTTTCCGAGCATTTACTCGGGGTGCCGGAACAGTCGCCGGCCGAACCGACGGTCGACGTGATGCGGAGACGAACGATGATGAACGTTCGCTGTGACTTCATCAGCCGCTCCATGCCGCCGACCGAGCCCGGGATGCGAGGGTATGTCTTGCCGCAAGACCCGCGAGAGCTGGAAACTGACACGCGCGCCAGTGGCCTGCATCGCGGTTGGTCCGGCCAACGCGGGGCGGGCTGGATCAATGGCCGCGAGTACTGGACCAGCTATACCCACTACCATCCTCCCCAAAGCGGCATCCCGGATATGCAATCGTGTGGCTGGGGCGTCTTCGGAGCCCGCAGCAATCACCCCGGCGGCGTCCATGTGGCCCGCTGCGACGGGTCGGTGGACTTCATCAACGAAAGCATTCAATTGGATGTCTGGCGCGCCTTGGGGACCCGCAACGGCCAAGAAGTGTCCCCTTCGTTTTAACGCTTACTCAATGTCCTTTCGATCGATCCTTCCTGTTACTCACTGAAAACCAAAATGACGATGATGTTAACTTTTCCACGTTTCCTCGCTCCCCTTTGTCTGTTGATCGTTCCGTGCCTTGGCTCCGCCCACGACGTCTGGCTTCAAACCGATTCGCCGATCGTTCGAACCGGTGAAAACGTCCAGGTGGATCTGCGTTTGGGCAATCACGGGAATCACCACCGCGATTTCAAGCTGGCCGGTCGGGTCACGGTGGACTGGGTTTCGCTCGACCACCGGGCGCCCGATGGCACACGCAATGATCTACGAAAGCAGCTGTTCGCGACGGCGTCGGCGGAGAAGGAGGGTTACTGGACAACCCCAATCGCCGTGTCGCAACCGGGCGTCCATTGTGTCGTTCAATCGCTTCAGCGGGTGATGAATCACGGCCGGCCCGTTCGCAGCGTCCGAACCGCCAAGACATACTTTCTGGTCGCCGATTCGCTGGATTCGGCGTCCGTCGACCAACCAATTCACTCGCAGCCTGATGGACTGCCCTTTGAATTAGTGTTACAGAGCTGTCCGATCAGTGAAACCGTCGTCGGACGGCCGATCACCGTCGTGGTGCTGCACCATGGCAAGCCGTTGCCGGACGTCGTGGTCAGCTTTATCCCCGAAGGCCAAGAGCTGTCGGGCGAATTTGACCCGGAATACGAAGTCCGTGCCGATGACCGGGGCGAAGCGAATTTCGTTCCCGACGTCGGACGCCGCTACTTGATCGTCGCCCACCACAAGGCCGAAGATGAACGAACCGACGAATACGACTACACCAGCTACGCATCCACGATCACCGTTCACGTTGCGAATCAAACGCCTTGGGCGATGGGGAACTAGCTGGACAGGCCCCCGTTGCACACGGAATACTGTGATTAGCCTGACAATCGTAGCTACCTTCGCCGGAGGGTGGATCACCCACATTTTCCGCTCTCTGGCGAGCGTCGCTACGTCCACGCGGCGTGTTACAGCCAGGTGGCCATCAGATCGAGCCACCTTTTTCAACGAGACAAAACCATGAAGTCATTCTCAATTCTGACACTTGCGCTGCTTCTGCTGGGGCTCCCCGGGTGCGCCGGGGACACGGAAACAACCGCGACGCCTGCTCCGACGGCAACCCCGCCAAGCGAGGCCACGCTGACGGCGCTCAAAAAGGCGGACCTGCTTGACGGCAGCGAAGATCACGTGATCAAAAAGTGTTACGTTTGCAGTCTGGCGATGGACGGAGACGAAAAGTACTCCGCCGAACTGCACGGGTACAAAGCACACTTGTGCAGCGATCATTGTCGCGAGAAATTCGAAGCCTCGCCGGAAACGGTCATTGCGGGCGTCGAGATTCCCGATTGAATCGGCGACCCGGTGTGGTACCTTCAAGATGAGTGTTGCGTCGCCCGCCTTGTTCACCGAACGGGTGGGCGCGTCAATTGTCAAACCGTACCGACTGGGAAACCTTGGCGATGATCTGGGAAGGCGGAGTTTGCCGCCGATGGGCCGGTCAAACGTCACACCGAGAGGGATCAAGTGTCCAACCGAATCACCGAAGAGCAAGCGGAAAAGATTTCGCGGCAGATCAAGCTGCTGATTTTTCTGTTGGTCGTGGTGCCGATCGTTTTGATCGTGATCTTTGTCGAGTTTCGGTTACGCTCGATGGCCGCCAAGACCCCCTACCAATCGCCCAGCTTGCGTGATGAAGCTCGGATGGAGGTGGACACATTGCCCTGGCACCCGGTCCAAGGACAACGGCTTTACGTTCCGGCTTATTCGCACGTCTACCATCAAAAAGGGGAACCGTATCCGCTGACGGTGACGTTGAACATCCGCAACACGGATGTCGACAACGAGATCGCGGTCACCTCAGTTCGCTACTTCGACACCGCCGGGAAAGAACTGCGGTCGCTGCTGAAAAAAACCTTGCGACTGAGTCCCTTGGCGGCGACCGAGTTCGTGATCGCCCGCGATGACAAGGCCGGTGGGGCAGGGGCAAGTTTTATCGTCGAGTGGCAGGCCGGGACCAAGGTCACGCAGCCGGTGGTCGAAACCGTGATGGTCGACACCACCAACACGCAAGGCCTGTCGTTCATCTCGCCGGCGGTGGTACTTAGCGAAGGCGTCAACGATCCAGGCCGAGCGGCTTCTACTGCCGAATAAGCTACAAACGCTCCGGGGACCGATAGGACGCCTAGGAGTGATAGGTCCCAGCTGTCCTATTGGGCGTGTCATGTCATCGCGCTAGTGAATTTGAATCTGATCGATGCGGGTGAACTTTCCGATCTGCATGTTCGCTCCCCCGACCATCAGCAGCGTGTTCTCGCCGGTCGGCAACATGCGGTGAAAGAACCGTGCCAGCGGGCCTTTGGCAATCGTTTCCCAACGTTGACCATCGCCGGACAGTCGGTGCAGCAATCCGTCCATGGTGCTGACGTAGAGCTTGCCGCCGGTTGCAAACGAGGCTGCCCCGAAACCCGCCATCCCGCTGCCCGGCAGCGACGGCGCCTCGCTCCAGGTTTGTTGCTCGGGATCATAGACGTCGACACGCGTGGTGGGTTTCCCATCGGAATTCATCCCGCCGATGACGAAAAGTTTTTCGTCGTGCGCGGCTACGGTGATGGCTCGGCGTTTGAACGGTGGCGTTTTGACCGGCTGCCACGCGGCTTCGGGCTGACTCAAGTCAAGCGACCATGCGGTCTGATGCCATTGACTCTCGCTGCTCTGTCCATCCAGACGCCAACCGCCGAATACGTAAACGTGGTCCCCCAGGACGGCCGCGTCCAGCGAAGAACGGGCTTCGGGCAGTTCCGGCAAATCCGTCCACGTCTCGGTTTCGGGGTTGTACTCGGTGACGGAGGCTTGTGAGCGCAAGTCATGCTCTTCGCCCAGGCCGTTGACCGCCGTGAATCCTCCGATCCGAATCAGACGGTTCTTATAAGCGACCAAGGCCAGACCTTGAAGCGATGGGCCACCGGGCAACTGCTTCCACGATCCGGCTTTTCCCTTGGACAGGTCCAAGCCCCAAAACCGATCAGACTGTTCTTCTGTCGAATAGGAGTGGGCGTTGCCGGTGTGGCCACCGTAGACGTAAAGCGTGTTACCGGCGATCGCCGCACCAAAACTGGTCAGCTCTTCGGGCAGCTCCGGCAGCTCGGACGGAACGATCGATGCGCTGCGATCGGTTTCCATGTCGGGGCGTTGGGGTTGTTTTTCGGCAGGCTTCGCGGCGGGGACTTCTCCGGGGATTCGGAAGGTCGCCGTCAGGTAATCGGTAGTGCTGTTGTATTTGTTGCCGTCAAGTGTTCCGCTTCCGTGTTCGTCAGTCATGCCGGCGACGATTGCATTCAGTCCGGGCTGGACGACATCGTGTTTGAACGTCACGATCCCCGCGATATCCGTCTTGGCGGATGCTTTTTCTTCGCCGTGGGCGCCCAAGAGTTTCACTTGGACGTCTTCGGCGGGTTTACCATTGGCAACAATCGTGACCTGTAAACCGCCGCCGGATGACAGGGTAACGATTGATTGCAATGGTGCGTCGGATCGCGGTTCAACTGGCCATTGTTTCGGCGCCCGCAGGGGTAAATGTTCGACGTGATACGTCAGTTTTGTCCCGTGATACACACCATAGGTGACGTGACCGGCGATCTCATCGGCCGCGTTTAGCGGGTTGATGCTGCGGATTCCGATCAGCGTCTCGGTGTCGACCGCTTCCGTCGTGATGCTCTTGGGGCCGCCGGACAATTTGATCCCTGCGATGGGGGCGGGCATGTGGTACGTGCGGTCTTGCGGCGATTCGCCAAACCACAGGATTGCATGTCCTTGGTCATCGGTCGCCAGCCAGGCCATGTGCGCTTTGGCGGTCGGGGAAATGAGTAAGCAGGACGCGATGGCGGCTGCTTGAAGAAAGACGGTGCGACGGATCAACGACAGAGGTTTCATTGGGATGGACTTCATTGATGGAGGTGGGGATGGGCGAAACCGTGCGAACAGGCGAGGGGCCTATCGTTTGGGGCTCTCATCGTTTTAAGAACTTAACTGCGAATGTCAGCGTGTTCGTTTGATCAGGGATCAATTGGCAGGTCAGGTTGCTATCGGCGTCGAATGCAGGATCGATGACGGCACCGGCGGGCGGCAGCGATTTGGATTGCGGGTCGGGAAGACCGGCGAGTATTTCGGCGGGGATCATTGCCACGTGAACCCGATACGTGCCACCGTGCAACGCGGCGCTCGCGGGGATCTCGAAGGCCCCGTCAAACACTGGTACTGATGCGTTGGGACCGGTGGTGCCACGCATCGGTTCCAACGTAATCACGGCCCCCGACAAGGGTTCGCCGTCGACGACAACCGTACCACTGGCCGAAACCGATGGCCGGGTGGGCGAAGAGCATCCAACCAGGACCGTCAACAGCGTTAAACCGAAGGCGGTCGCTCGCTGGACAATGTGACTTTGCATCAGAAACGCCGTGAATCACCAGGGAGCCTTGTCCAGTACTTCGCCATCATTGCGACTGGTCAATCGATGCAAGGTGACCGCATCGACCGATTCGGTCAAGAAACGCACGCTGCCGTCGCTCAAAACGAACTGAACGCCGGCTGCATGCGGGCCGCGAAATGATTCGTAAGACGGGATGTCGAACAGCGAAATCGTCTTGGCATTGAAACTGCCGAACGTTGATGCGGTGGAATGATAGGGGTAACTGATCGCCCATTTGCCCGCGCTCTGGCCGCCGGATCCCGGATAGGGAAACGGCAGTGAAGACGTTTCTCGAACCTGGACACCAAACTCACCGGCCAACAGCGTGTTCGACGTTCCGTCGGCATTGGAGATGTCGTCCACATCAACCCAGGACAACCAAGACAATGCCTCGGAGATTCCCGCCAACACGCGTTCGCTTTGAAACACGTTCATCGCGTCCACAATGGCACCATTGTGCATTTGATTGCGATACTTTTTTGTACCGGTGGAAATCGCATAGCTGGAGTATCCATTGGCGGGGCCGCCGCTATCGGGCAACGACATCGATGGGCACAAATAGACTTCCGGCGTTTTCTTGGCCGGCGTTTCGTTTTGCGCCGCCCACGCATCGGCATTCAGATCAAACTCCGCGAACAAGGCGTCTTCTTCCACATGGGGCAAAATCGCAACGAACGCTGTCAATCCTGCCCGGTGGACTGGGCGTTGGCTGGTCCCGCCGACGCGAATCCCCATCGCACTCGGCGGCAAACAACCGTTGACGTTGTCGTAGTTGTGCATCGCCAATCCGATTTGTTTCAAATTATTGCTGCACGACATCCGTCGCGCCGCTTCCCGTGCCGCTTGGACACCGGGCAATAATAAACCGACCATGATTCCGATGATCGCGATCACAACCAGCAGCTCCACGAGCGTGAATGCATGGCGGGACGATCGCGTCAAGACGTTTCCTGAAGGGGAAACCGATCCGCTGACTCCACGACGACTTGTACGCCGTCGACGTCGAAGGACCAGACCTCCGGCAACCATGCCCAACACAGCCAAACTTCCCGGTTCAGGCACTGCGGAGGGTGTGACGAAGGGCGTGCTTTGTGTGAACGTGTCGACGCGAAACCGGTCCAGCGACATGCTGGTGGATTGCGCGTTGAAATCAAATCGATACTCCGGTTGTGACGAATTCAAGTCCCACAGTGCGAGAAAGCTGACGCCTTCACCGCCGAAGGTTCCGCCTAAAGAGACGCGGGCGGTTTCGATCACGAAACTCGGCGCGATCGTTCCAGCGGTCGCCGCCGAAGCGCTCAGCAAGACTGATGAGTAATCGAGTTCGGATCCCAAGGTTTCAAACTGGGCGACGATCCGCGTGAACCCGCCGCCGGAGGTCCCCGAACGGACGGTCGCGAAGGCATCGGTCAGAAAGCTGGAACTGTCTCCGGGGCCGAACAAGCCTCCATAGGCGTTCCCGCTGGACGCCAACGATTGATTGGATTCAAACGTCAGCGAACTGATCGGTCCACCATCGCCAAAGCTGTCATTGGCCGTCGGCGATGTGCCCGCAGGAAGAAACCCGGGCAGGGTACTGCCTGCGAATCCATCGAACGTGTCCCAAAACACGAAACTGCTGTTGGCCTGGGATTCGGACCAAGTGAAAACTTCGCCGTTGACATCCGGCACCGCATCGCCGGGAGTAAAGATGGCTGCTCGGGCAACCGACGCGGTTGCGATCGACGCAATGCCGATGGCGACCGGCAAGAAAACACGCTGACACCAATGCACAGTTAAACCTCACGATGCAAAGAGCAAAAACTGCCCGCACGTCGCCCAGTGCGACGGGGGTCGAAGCTTCGTTCTTGCTCGCTGGGTCGTGATCGCGACCGCAGTGAAAACGCGTCTCTCCAAAGACGCCCACGCGGCGGCGAATGGCCTGGCTTGCTACCTGCAAAAGCTATTGAGATCAGGTCTCAACAACGGAAAATGTAATCGGACTCCAGGCGGTGCGAAAGCCCATCCTTTGGACAAAATTGTCATGCTCTGTTTCCGGGAATTCGGATCGCACCGCAAAAATGGGGGTAAAAAGTTTTCGCAGCGAATGTTGACAAAAAGTAAAAATGCGGGTTTGTTATTGAGACTGACTCGCAACAATGTTGCCGCGCAGCGACTCACCCCCCCGTTTTTGGCCTACCCGATGTCTTCCAATTCTGCCGACAAACCAGACTCCAGCCTGTCCGAGCTGGCCGGAGCCAATTTGGAGAATTCGCTCCGGAAGATTGTGCGTTTTGTGGACTTGGCACGCTGTGGGGATGAAGTTTGGATCGAATACGAGGGCAAGCTGTATCGTTTGCAGAGCACCCGACAGGGCAAGCTGGTGCTGACCAAGTGATCCGTTGGCAGGTACCAGAGGAATGAAGAACCATTGTCCCAATTGTTCCCCCCCAGCCGCCTCGGCTGAGCGCATTCTCAATTGGTGCGAGGATTGATTGATGGGTGGCACCAACTGGTGCGAGCGGGCTGCGGTTGACGTTTGAATACGTGTTACTCGGCGGCGTTAACGACGCACCCGAGGACGCTCGAGAGTTGGCCCAGCTGTTACGCCATCGCACCGTCTTGGCATCTGATTGATGCCACCCACCAACCGCGATCGTGATGACCACGTTGTGGCTGCTAGCAAATTGCTAGCCCTCGTTCCCGATTGGTGCCACCCATCAATCTCGGCAGCCGAACACGCGGCGTGTGGCTGCTAGCAAATCGAGCCCCGATCGGTTGAATGATGGGTGGCACCAATTGAGAGATGGGGGTGATGGCGCGGGGCGGTCACCGGAGAACAATTGGGACAACGGTTCTGCACTGGACCTAAGTGCACTTGAGGGTTGGGAGGGTTAGATTCCGTAGAGCGGGCGAAGTTTGTTTTCCAGATACCGCATCAGGTGCGTTGACGAGAGCGGGCTGCCGGTTGCGTTTTCGACCAACTCGGAGCCGCTGTAACATCGCCCGTGGCGATGCACGTTGTCACGCAACCATTCCAGCAAAGGCGCGAATTCGCCACGCGACAGCATCGTGTCTAGATTCCCCAGGGCGTCGGAGGCGGCATCGAATAGCTGTGCGGCGGCCAGGTTGCCCAGCGTGTACGTCGGGAAGTAGCCGAACAAGCCGGCGCTCCAGTGCACATCCTGCAGGACCCCATCGGCATTCGATGGCGGCGTGATCCCCAAGCATTCCTTGTATTGCCGGTTCCACGCATCCGGCAGATCGCTGGTCGACAACTCGTCATTGATCAGCGCTTGTTCCAGCTCAAATCGAATCAAGATGTGCAGGTTGTACGTCGCTTCGTCCGCTTCGACTCGGATCAGACTCGGACGGACTTGATTGATCGCAAAGTAGAACTCATCCAGCTCTGTTGACGACAATTGTTCCGGAAACGCACCAACCGCTTTCGGGTACAACCACTCCCAAAACGGACGGCTGCGTCCGACTTGATTTTCCCACAACCGCGATTGCGATTCATGAATCCCCAACGAAACAAAGTTGCCCGGTGGTAACCCAAACCAATCGGATCGAAGCCCCTGTTCGTACATCCCATGACCGGCTTCGTGCAGCGTCCCGAACAATCCACTGGGCAGCCAATTGGATTCATAACGCGTCAGGATGCGGCAGTCGTTCGGCCCCAAGGTCGTGCAGAACGGATGGCTGGTTTCGTCCAAGCGGCCGCGTGCGAAATCAAAGCCGACCCATCCGGCGACATTGCGGCTGAATTCCCGTTGCGACGAAATCGCGAAATCACGTTGCAGCGGCGTGATGTTGGGTTGTTGGGGCGAATCGGTCACCGCCACAATCAACTCGCTGAGCTGTTGTTTCAGTTCGCTAAAGACCGGGTTGAGCTGGTCGACTTGAGCATCCGGTTCGTATTCGTCCAACAACGCCTCGTAAACACTGTGCGAGGTCCCTTCGGCCATCCGCGCACCGGCATCGCGTTTGAGTCGAATGATCTCGTCGAGCGCCGGCTGAAACGCATCAAACGAATCCCGTTTCCGGGCATCGTCCCAGACCTGCTGCCCTCGCACCGTCGCGACACTCAATCGAGTGACCAGGTCAATCGGCAGTTTCTTGTCACGCACGAAATCACGATGGAGTCCACGAACCGTGGCCGCTTGATCGGAATGCGGATCCAGATCGCCGATCTGATCCAACAGCGTTTGCAACGCATCGCCATACACGTCGTCGGTGCGCAGCTGGTGCGCCGACGACCGAAGTGTGCTGACCTGCTGGGCGCGATACCCACCGGCGGCCAGTGGCATGCCGGTCCGCTCGTCCCATTCCAATGCGTCGGCGGCGGATTGGAAAATCGCCGCTTGACGCGCGGTGGAGCAGACGGATTCGAATTGGGATTCGTTGAAAGGCATGGGAGGGACAGAAAAATGGGGGGCAGAAAAACCGAAGCAGAAGTATCGACAGGAAAATGAGGATCTGCCGTAACGTTCTGAAGTCAACAACGATCAACCAGAAGTGACCGATTCTTGTTTGGGCGCGTCGCGCAGTTCCAGTTCGTGGTTCAAAATTTCCAGCAGCGTTTGCAAGAAGACGACGACCATCGGGCCGATCAGGATTCCGATGGGGCCAAAGACGGGGACGCCGCCCAGGACGCTTAGCAGCGCGACCAGGGGATGCAGTTCGGAGTGGCCGTGCAGCACGTAAGCTTTGATCACGTTGTCGATCGACGAAACGACGGCGGCGCCGTAGATGGCCAGGAAGATCGCGGATCCATAGCTTTGATCGACAGCGGCCAGATAAATGGCGCACGGCACCCACACCGATGCCGCACCGAGAAACGGAATCAAAGCCATCACGGTGGTCACCATGAACAACAAAATGAACGATTCAAAGCCGCAGAAGAAGAAGGCGATTGCGGCGAGAAAGCCCTGTACGACCGCGCTCAAGATGCTCGCCAACACCACCGCTCGGCTGGTCTTTTCAAACTCACCTAGCAGACGCAATTCATATGCGTCGTCGAGGGGGCTGAGCCGCATCAATGTCCGCACCATCGCCGGGCCATCGACGAAGAAGAAGTAGATGGAGATCACCATGATCAACATGCCGATCACGACCTGGACAACGACGCGACCGGTCACTCCGGACAGCTTGACGAATCGCGGTTGAAGGTATTCACGCACCGCGCGGATCGCTTCGGCCAAATCCTTTTCACTGGGGTTGGTCAGCAACTTGACTTCGGTGCGGAACGATCCGCCCAGCTTGGCGTTCATCCAGGCGTGAATAGCCGCCGACGCGACGACCGATCCGCGGTGAAATCGCTCTTCCACCATGATTCTATCCGCCGCGACGCTGTCAGCGGTCGCATCGGACTGTTGGACCGACTCCAGTTGCTCCACAATCTCGGCGAACTGAGTCAATTGTTCCTTCGCAATCTCGCCGGTTTCGCCGGTGGGTGATGCCCCGACGACTTCGGATTCCAGAAACGCGATCAGCTCCTTGGATTCGGCAATCTGCGCGCGAACCAATTCGGGCTGTTCGATCTGGTCCATCATCCCGGCCAGTTGATCGAGGCGGCGGAATCGATCGGCGTGTTGCAGTTCCAACCCCAGTCGAGTTCGGCCACGTTCGAACGCGGCCTTCAAATCGTCCAGGTCCGTGCGGCTGACCAGCCCGGTCAATTGACCGATCGCCACCGTCAACAGCAGGATGATCGGTAGCAGCACAATCGACAGGATCACCGACGTGGTCGCGATCGCGGCTGTTCGTCGTCGCCCCCGCAGCTTTTTCAGAATCCACTCGTGCACCGGCCGAAAGATCACCACCAATGCGGCAGCCATGAACAGTGGGATGAAGAACCCCACCATGACCTTGTAGAACAACAGCCCGACGACCAGGATGCCGGCGATCAACATGATCACCGAGGTGATCCGTGCCAAGGAAGGCAGTTTTTCCAACGCAGCCGCCCGCGGCGAAACCCCGACCGCTTCGGAAGCCAAGTCGGATTCGTTCGCATCGCCACACGTCGACTGCAAATCGGACGCCGTTACCGACGGCGATTCGTCCCGCGGATCCGGATCGCCATCGGGGGTTTCGGGAGGTTCTGAATTCACCGCACAGATGCCTTGGGGTAACTTGAGAATCAGTGTGGCCGCATCATACGGCCGGACGGCATCGTGATGCTACCAGCGACCTGTGTGGCGGTCCGAAATCACGATTTTCCGCGCTTCTTCACTGATCCCGTACGCCAAGTCGGGTTGATTCAGTTCCAGGAACACCGTGTACTTTTGGTGAACGGCATTGCTATAGACGACCGGCGCGTGAGTCAGACGCATGAAATGAACCGGCCGACCGTTCCAACGCTTCGTAAACGCGCCGGCCTCCAACGCCGGTTCGCGAGCCAAACCGAAATACGCCGTCATGATCTCCGCAAATCTTGCCGGGTCACCGGTGAAACCATGAAAGGTCAATCGCTGCAATCGATCGGAGTGGTCGAAATAGAACGTCAGGGTTCCCGCCACATCATCGGCCATGATCCCGGTCACCACCGGCACCCGCAACCCTTTCAGTTTTAGATCCGCCAGCACAGTGCTGACACGCGAGAATCGGTTGACCACCCAGTCGGGACCGATATCAAATCGCAACACCTCGCGGAGGTCTTTCACTTGGTAACCGCTGAGCGTCGGTTCCTCAGCTGGATCTTGGGGGATCGCACCCAACTTTCGTGCCAGTTCGGTATCGTAGCGGTACCGATCGGAGCCGACCTGACGCAGTTTTTCGATCTCGTAGTGCGAATGGTTGGCATAGCCGCTCGTCCGCTCCTGTTCGTTCGTCGAAATTCCCGGCGCCATCCCCGACAGCGAATCTGCGGTCGATGCAGCCCCGTCAAAGAGAGAACGGACCGTGGACATCGTCTTACGCCCGACGTCGGTTTCGGTCGCGACGTAGGGACCGACCGCGGCGGCGGCCAGGAGGGCGGTGAGTTTCAAACGGAGCGACGGCATGGTTTTGGGTCCCGGGTGTTCCAGTGGTACACACACTTGGTATTCGGAACACCGTTGGCAAAACTTCGCAGAGCAGCCATCCTTGATGGTCACGATGACTCTAGCGATCACAACGCCGCAAGCGTGAAACAGGGTTTCACGGCGATCGAAAGAATCGTGCAGGTCGGGGCCTGGGCGGATGACCGTGAATTCGACTTCAGGCCTCCAATGCTAGCCCGACGCGTGAGCGAGGGGCCAAGCGGCGCCCCTCGCTCACGCGTCGGGCTGGCATGATCACATGGATTGGCAATTTTGATGAGACCGCCAAGCCGTCGGCGCGTTCCACTACCCCCAATGACACGACTGGACCAAGCAAGGTGTCGTCCCAGTTAAGCGAATCGATCGGATTCGGCTCAGGATTGTCGGGCACAGGTTCGATAAATGACGAAAGCTATACCTAGATCGACTATATGGATTGGAGCGACTCTGCCCCGATCCCTTGCCGCCCATGATTCAGACTCTTGCCGCATCGATCGATACCAGTCGTTACCAACCAACCTGCTGCAGGCCTCCGGCCTGAATGCATCCGGCTGCGCGTGCTTCCATGGGCCCACGTTTTCCTGGCCTTGGTCATCGCCATCAGCGGCCCGGGATGCCACAAGTATCACAGCATCCGAGAGACGATCGGACAGCGGACCGATTGCGTCGATGCGATCATGTGCCAGATCCAATCCGACACGATGGCAGCGGCGATCACGGTTGACGAAGTGCCGGCGCCATTGACATTGCGATCGGTGGAGGAAATCGAATCGGCACCGATCCGTGATCTGACGCTCGAATCAGCGCTAGCGATCGCGTTGCAAAACCGAAGTGTTCTGCGCGATCTGGGTGCGAGCGTGTTGCGTGCGCCTGATCAAGTTCAATCAGAGTACAGCGAGCCGCTGCAACGCTTGGATCCGCAAGAGAGTGTCGAAGCGGCATTGAGTGCATTCGACACACAGCTCTACGCCTTCGGCAAATGGCAAAACAACGACCGCCGGTTCAACAATCGTTTTTTTGGTGGTGGTGCCAACGCCTTCAAGCAAGACACCCACGACTATGTCTTTCAGTTGACCAAGCGGACGCCCACCGGGGCACAATTTTCCGTCCGCAGTGTGACCGACTATGACGCCAATAACGCGACCGGAAATCTGACCGACAGCGCCTGGCAAACGCAACTGCATGCCGAGGCGAGGCAACCGTTGCTGCAAGGCGGTGGATTACAGTTCAACCGGATTGCGGGACCGTCCGCCCTGCCCGGCGTCTACAACGGCGTGTTGATCGCCAAAGTCAACAGCGAGATCACATCGGCAAAATTCGAACAAGGCGTTCGCGACTACGTCAGCAACGTGGTCAATGCCTACTGGGACCTGTACTTCGCCTATCGCGATGCCGACGCGAAACGCGACGCGATGCTGCGGAGCGAGCAAACGTGGAGAAGTTACGAGGCCCAGAAAACCAGTAATCGCCAATCGGGTGCTGCCGAAGCATTGGCTCGCGAGCAATACTTTCGCTTTCGCAGCGAGTACCAAGATGCCATCGCGGGAAAGCCATCGATGCGAACACAGAACGGGAACTCGACCACCGGCGGGGCATTCGCCGGGGTCGGCGGCGTGCAAGCGTCCGAGCGGCGATTGCGGTTGATCCTGGGAATGCCGATCAACGATGGAGCGATGCTACGCCCCAGCGATGATCCTTCGGTCGCAAAAATCGAGTTTGATTGGCAATCGATTTCGACCGAGGCGGTCCTGCTGCGAAGCGAGTTGCAGCAACAGCGATTGAAGATCAAGCAACGGGAAATGGAGTTGCTGGCGGCAAAAAACTTTCTGATGCCGTCTCTGGACTTCGTCACCATGTATCGTCTTCGCGGCTTGGACAAGAACCTCGGTGGAAGCGATTCGGCGATCTCTGACCTGGCCTCGTTCGACCTGCAGGAGTACGAAGCGAGTTTGGAGTTGAAATTGCCCGTCGGGTTTCGCCAAGGGCATTTGGCCGTTCGACATGCAAAACTTCAAGTGGCGCGCGAGCGGGCGATCTTGGAACAACAGCAGCGTCAAATCATCCACGATTTGACCTCCATGGTGGCCGAGTGCGATCGGGCTTACGCGCAAGTCGAAACCAACCTGAATCGTTACCATGCCGCGGCCGATGCGCTGGCGGCATTGGAAACGTCCCAGCAAGCCGGATTGCCGATCAACTTTGATCAGCTGCTCGACGCCCAACGCCGTGTCAGTGAATCGCAATCACGCTACTACGCGGCACTCGTGGAGTACACCATCGCGACCAAGAACGTGCACTTAGAGAAAGGATCGTTGCTTCGTTCCAGTGACGTGCTGTTGATCTCTGGTTCGCCGCCGATGAACGAAGAAGCAATTGAAGGTCCTCCGACCTTGTGACGGCGCGTTTCGTTTACGAGCGACCGATAAGATTGACGAACCACTCGACTGCTCTTGTGGGGTTTCCGCAGCCCGCTGGGGGTGGCCGCAAGTTTTGACGCTGCTAGCGCGACAAATATGACCACATCCGATGGCGCGTTGTCATCGAAGTTGATGCGCACCGGAAAACGTTAAGAAAATTTCAAATCAAATCAACGATTGATCTGTTTTCAAACCGTTGAAACGCTAGATTCGCGTCCGATGGATGGGCCCTCGGGGCACGACGCCCACCGGTCGCCGTCGATTCGGTTTTGCGAATCGACGGCGACTATTCTTCAAGCTCTTCCCAGCGCTGATAGGCCGCCGCAAGCTCTTCTTCGGCGGACGCCAGTTGTGCCGCATCAGCAGCGATCTTGTCTCCACCGGATTGGTAATAACTCGGCTCGGCCATCGCCGCATGCAACGCTGCGATTTGTTGTTCGAGGGTTTCGATCCTTTCCGGCAACGCTTCGAGTTCGCGTTTTTCTTTGTACGACAGTTTTCGCTTTGCAGTGTCAGAAACGGGCGGTGCCGCTTTCGTCTTCACCGGATCAGTCTTTTGCGGGTTTGAGTCGGCTTTCCCCGTAGGTCGACGACCGTTACCCGCAGCGTCTCGTCGTGCCACGGCAGCCCGCCAATCGTCATAGCCACCGACGTACTGACGGACGGTGTCGTCCTCAAACACGATCGTGCTGGTGACGACGTTGTTCAAAAACGTCCGGTCGTGGCTGACCAGCAACAACGTGCCTTGAAAATCGGCCAACAATTCCTCGAGCAGTTCCAGTGTTTCGGCGTCCAAGTCGTTCGTCGGTTCGTCCATCACCAACACGTTGGCCGGCTTGGTCATCAGTTTTGCCAACAACGCGCGATTGCACTCTCCACCGGAGAGGAATTTAACTTTGGTGCGTGCCCGCTCCGGGGTGAACAGGTAATCTTGCAGGTAGCCCAGCACGTGTTTGGACTTTCCGCCAACCTTGATTTGCTCGCTGCCGTCACCGACGTTTTCCTGGACCGTCTTTTCCGGGTCCAACGTGTCTCGCAGCTGGTCGAAATACGCGATTTCCAAATTGGTCCCCAGGCGGACGCAGCCGGATTCGGGTTTCAGCTTTCCCAGCATCAGCTTTAACAACGTCGACTTGCCGGCGCCGTTGGGACCGATGATGCCGACCTTGTCGCCGCGAATCAACTCGGTCGAAAACTGATCGATGATGGTGTGATCACCGTAGGCGAAACTGACGTCGGTCAGTTCGGCGACCAGGACGCCGCTGCGTTTCGCGTCTTGCAGTTCCAGCTTCGCATTGCCGACGCGGTTTTGCCGCTTGCTGCGTTCCAGACGCATCGCTTTGAGTGCACGAACACGCCCTTCGTTACGCGTGCGGCGTGCCTTGATTCCTTGACGAATCCACGCCTCCTCCTCGGCCAACCGTTTATCGAACAGCGCGTTCTGTTTTTCTTCCGCTTGCAGCGCCTGTTCTTTGCGGACGAGGAAGGTCTGGTAGTCGCAGGACCAATCAAACAATCGCCCGCGATCGACTTCCCAAATCCGTGTCGCCAACGATTGCAAAAACGAACGGTCGTGCGTGATGAAGATCAGTGTTTTGTCCCAACGGGACAGAAAGTCTTCCAGCCACAAAATAGACTCGATATCCAAGTGGTTGGTCGGTTCGTCCAGCAACAGGATGTCCGGTTGGGCGACGATCGCTTTGGCCAACAGCACACGACGCTTCATCCCGCTGGAGAGCGCTTCGAATCGAAGAGATCCGTCCAGCTGCATGCGTGAGAGCGTGGTTTCAACGGCGTGTTCGGCTTCCCACCGCGTCGTCGGATCTTCGACTGTGGCGGTCGGGATACCGGCGAGCACGATCTCGCTGATGGTTCCCGTCAGGTCCGACGGCACATCTTGCGTCAATCGGGCAACGCGGGTTTGCTCGCCGAGTTGAATTTCGCCGTGATCGGGTTGCAAATCGCCGGCCAGGAGTTTCAGCAGCGTTGTCTTGCCGGCGCCGTTTCGGCCCAACAAGCCGATCCGTTGGCCGGGTTCGATTTGGGCCGTCACGCCGTCCAACAGAGGTGGTCCGGCAAACCCAATCGTCACGTCTGCAATCGTCAACAGTGCCATCGCGGTTGATTCCTTTCTGTCCGATCAGACCTTGAGTGTGCCGACGACATCGGCAACACAGGTGGCCTCGAGTTCGGCCAGGGCAGATGGCAATTGGTCGACCAATCGCGTCGAAACAGTCGGGTCGTAGTAGTTGGCCGTTCCGATTTGCACCGCGGACGCACCGGCGACCAGGAACTGCATCACGTCATCGATCGTCGCGATACCGCCGATCCCGATGATCGGCACGTCGACCGCGGAGGCGACTTGATGAACGCATCGCAGTGCGATCGGCTTGATGGCCGGGCCGCTCATGCCCCCCATGCCGTTGCCCAGTATCGGGCGTCGTCGGCGCCAATCGACGGCCATCGCCAGGACCGTGTTGATCAGACAGACGGCGTCAGCGCCCGCTTCGGCAGCGGCTTTGGCGATGTCGGCGATGCGGGTTACGTTGGGAGTCAACTTGGCCAGGATCGGAACGGAACAGGCCTCGCGCGCGGCCGCCACGACGTCGTGGCAGCTGGTCGCGTTGGTTCCAAAATCGACCCCGCCGCTGACGTTCGGGCAGGACAGATTCAGTTCCACCGCAGCGACGCCGAACTCGCCGATCCGTCGGGCCAAAGAGACAAAATCGTCTTGCGTCCGTCCGGCCACGCTGACGACGATCGGGACAGACAGTGATTGCAGGTAGGGAAGGTGGTGTTCGATGAAAGCATCGACGCCGTCGTTGTCCAAGCCGATCGCATTGAGCAAACCGGCCGAGGTTTCGACCGTCCGCCACGGGGTGTTGCCGATCCGCGGTTCGGCGGTGATTGTTTTGGGAAGCACCCCACCCAGACGCGACACGTCGACGACGTGTTCCATTTCCCGTGCGTATCCGAAGGTGCCCGAGGCGACCATGATCGGGTTGGGAAGCGTCAGCCGCCCCAACGCGGTCGTTAAGTCGATTGTTTGTGTTGCAGTCATATCGTTGAGTTACTTGCCCGACGCGATCGTTTTGCGAATCAATCGGCGATCGATCTCCGCGATCAGCACGTCGGCGACTTCTTGTTTGGTTCCTTTGACACGGGCAACGACTTCGCCGGTGATGTCCAACAGTTCGACATCGTTCACATCGGAATCGATTGCCGTGGGGCCGTTGCTGATGATCATGTCACAGTGTTTCTTTTCCAGTTTGACCGTCGCGCGAAACCGGCGATCATTCGTTTCGAGCGCAAATCCGACCACCCATTGGTCGTCACGCTTGGCTTGTCCGAGTGTCGCGACGACATCCGGGGTTTCGATCAGTTGCAGCGTCAACGGGGCGCCGGTCTTGGCGATCTTTTCGGTTTCGACGATCCGTGGCATGTAGTCACACGGTGCAGCGGCCCCGATCGCGCCGTCACAGCGTGCGAACCATGATTGACTGGCGGCCAGCATTTCGTCGGTGGTTACCACGGGAACGACTTGGGCGGCTGACGGATACGTGGTGGGGACGGGGCCGGTCACGATCACCACCTCGTGGCCCAGTCGCAGCGCTGTTTCGGCTAATGCGGCGCCCATCCGACCGCTCGACGCGTTGGAGATGTAACGCACCGGGTCAAGGTACTGCCGCGTCGGTCCCGACGTGATCAGAATCTTTGCCACGTCGCCTATTCCATTGATTGGTCGAGCAATTGATTGAGCTGCTCGGACGAGATTTCCATCTTGGCAGCTGCGAGCGCGAACAGGCGTTTTTCGCTTTCATCCAGTTTTCCGTCGGCAGCCATCATCCGCACCAAATCGACCATCAATTCGTTGCGTTCCTGCTGGTCGGTCGGCAGTTCCAATGCCGCATCGTCGCCAAGGCCGAATCGGATCGCCCGATGCAATTCCGCTTCGCCCAACCCCAGATCATGGCAACGCTGGGCGACATAGGCGACTTCGCGTTCGCCGATCGTCCCGTCGGCCAATGCCATCACGACCAGGTTTCGCAATTGACGCATTCGATGACTGAATTGTTTCTCGCTCATGCCAAAATCCTAACTTTCCCCGCGGCAAATGCCTAGCGGCTATCGGTCGAATCGACCGCGGGGCAGGTATTGGCGACCGCTGCCAGCGGGAGACGCCACGGCCTGTTGATTTAATCCGATCACAAACTGAGCTGTAGGCGCTAGCCTCGGGCCTTACAAGTCTCGAAGGTCAATCCAAGGCCCGCGGCTAGCGCCGTCGGTTCATAAAGCTCGAAGGTCAGTCCAAGGCCCGCGGCTAGCGCCGTCGGCTCAGAAAGCTCGAAGGGAAACCCAAGGTTCGCCGCGGCTAGCGCCGTCGGCTCAGAAAGTGGGTGGCATTGGGCTCGCGTTATACGGCTAATGGATTCAACCGGCCGGTCAGCGAACGGCCCGTGACAAAACCCTCCCAAACCCTGCCACTGGCTGACGCCACGTGCTGGGATTGACCCGACCGACCGCACGCTTGACACGTTTTCCACGTTCGGCGCCATCGGCTTGATCGCGAAAAGGCCTGGGAGCGACAAAAAGCGGAAAGATCGGCAGCCGGCGTCGTGGATCGGCCCTGACATGACCACTGAGTCTTTGTAAACCCGTTGCTTGGGTGGACACTACGATTCATTGCACGTGATTTGGACGTCATGGGAATTCTTCAGATGGCTAAGACGGGTAGACCAGGCGGTTTACGAAGAGCGGGAGCTTTGGCTGCGTTGGTCTTGTTGGGCTGCTTGCTGGTCTGGGGCGGATTGCTTCCCGAACGCGTCGCCATGGCGGACACGCCGCTCTGGCGGCTGGGGCTGCCGACTTTCCGTGGCAAGCCACCCGAACAGAAGGCACAGGAGGGACCAGCGTTCAGTTTCCCACCGCCCGGGGCTGAAATCGCAGCGCCGCCCGGGGCTGAAATCGCAGCGCCGCCCGATTCCGAATTTCCGAGCGCCACCGAAGCGACCGAAGTGTCATTGGCGGACGTTCAGCCGGCGGCGTACCAAGCCGGACCGGGCGAAATCGCGACTGTCTCCTATCCCGGGTTGCCGATGTCTCCGCTGCCCGCGACGTCCGAACTGGCCTTCCCGGTTGCTCCCCCCGCGAATTCCCCGGTTGTCAACGCACCTGCCGTCAATACGAATCGGCCCGCGCCCGAGTCCGTCCCTGCACCTGCCCCATCGACACCGATCGGTCAAGCGATCGCCAGCGGTGAGGCGGTCGAACCAGCCCCCCTGGCAGAGGAGACGGAGGCCTGGTACCAGGTCCCCTGGCGCTGGGTGACTCGGGGTTGGAAGAACCATGCCGAATTGGGGCTTGATGGCAGCAGCGGTAACTCTCGAACGTTGGCGCTTCAGACCGGTTTGGAGATGAAACGCAAGACCGACCGTTACACGTTGGGCATCGACTTTGATTATCGCAAAGCCACCAATCGCGGGGTCACAACCGAAGACAATGGGCGGCTGAACTTGGACTATGACCGTCTGTTCGAGGATTCGCGATGGTCGGCGTTTGGGAAATTCGGTGCCGAGTGGGACCAATTCAAGGCCTTTGACTCGCGGCTGAACCTCAACAGTGGTCTGGGATACCACTTCGTCCGCACCGACGACGCACTTCTGGCGACCAAGTTTGGTGCCGGTGCGTCGAAAGAGATTGGTGCACCGGACGATTCCTGGAAGCCGGAAGCGGTGTTCGGCGCCGAGGCCGAGTATCAACTCAATCGCTACAACAAGATGAAGGCGAAAGTCGACTATTTCCCGGCCTGGGAAGATTTCTCGGATTATCGACTTGTCAGTGACGTCGCTTGGGAGATCCTGCTGGACGACACTGACAATCTTTCCTTGAAATTGGCGTTAACGGACCGATACGACAGCACGCCGCAAGGGGCCAAGCCCAACGACGTTTATTATTCGCTGTTACTGTTGGTCAAGTTCTAGATCAGCTTCGTCTTTCCGGGAATGGCGAATGAGGGCTCGGGGCGCGGCCCGTTGTAGTCGAAATCAGCGGGGAACAGGTCCAACTGGGACTCGTTGGTCAGGAAGTCCCAGGTCACCCGTTGACCGGTGTAGGCCGCGACGCGTCCGAGCACGGCGGTCATCGAGCTGGTCGCGGTTTCTTTGAGTTCGACGATCGGATCGCTGGCGCGAATCGAATCGACCAAATCCTTGTGTTCCTGTCGGTAGGCCGACTGGATGTCGCCTTTCATCGACCACAATTCGTTGCCGTCGCGGTCCTTGATCGACGCGCCGCCGTTGCTGCCGTAGATCGTAGCGGTGCCTTTCGTTCCGAAGATTTGGTTGCTGACGTCGCTTTGCGATCCCGGGATCTGGCGGCACATGAAAGCGACTTTTCGATCCCCGGAATAGGTGTAATCGATGGAGTTGCTGTCCCACATTTCGCTGCCTTCGGGGCGCGTGAAGCGTCCGCCGCTTCCGTAGGCCTCGACGGGCGGTCCTTGCATCACCCAGTTCATCACATCGATGTTGTGCACGGCTTGCTCGGCGATCTGGTCGCCGGACAGCCAGATGAAGTGCATCCAGTTGTAGATCTGGTACTGGGTGTCGGACATGCCTTCTTTACGTGTCTTGTGCCAGATCCCCGTGCTGCAATAGCGGGCGGTCATGTTGATCACGTCGCCGATCGCGCCTTCGTGGATTTGTCGGATCGCTTCGACGTAATTGGTTTGACGGCGGTACTGGGTGCCGGTGACGATGGCGGTGCGATTGGCAATCGCTTTTTCGTGCGCCTGCAAACAGATTCGATAGCCGGCCGGATCGACGCAGGACGGTTTTTCGGCGAAGACGTGTTTCCCCGCGTCGACCGCTTCCATCACATATTGGGGGCGGAATCCCGGTGGGGTGGTCATCAGGACCAGGTCGATCTCGGGGTCGTCCAGGATGCGTTTGTAGGCGTCGATCCCGACGTAGTTCTTGTCGGGGCGGACGTCCACTTTGTCGCCGAATTGTTTTTCAAGCCGTCCCAAGACGCGTTGTTTATTTTCGTCGATGTCGGCCGTCGCGACCAGTTTGATATGCTCGTTGATCGACATCGTGTCGCTGAGCGCCCCGGTGCCGCGTCCTCCCAAGCCGACGATCCCGATCCGCACGATATCACTTCCGCCTTGGTCTTTGGGTTCGGCCCCGCGGACGGCACGGGGCAGCACCGTCGCACCGGTGATTCCGGCAGACACCGCCGAACCCGCCTTCAAAAATTGACGTCTTGTCGGCGTGGAATCGGGGACTTGGGAAGTGGATTTATCGTTATTGTCGTTCATTGAATGGTTCCTGAGGTAGGGACGGGGTTGCCGGGATGGCGGAATCAATCCCGGTGGTGGGAGGGACCAGGCTGAGCAGACGACAGGGGGAATTGGTTGGCACGCATTGGATCAGACGCAACGGTTGACACAACGGGCGTAGAATACTCCCCCCTTCGCTGCTGAGGCGTCGATTCACGGTGTCGCGAATTTCAGTCCCGGCCTGAGTTGATCGTCTCGTCGACGACGGAATACCAGTGTAATAGCCGCCCACGCTGCAATGTTGCCCCCATCCCCGCATTCTTGTCCGGGCCCCCTCTTGCCCGGGCCCCCTCTTGTCCGGGCCCTGATCGCCCGGTCCTCGCTGACCCGTGACAGAAAAAACAAAACTGATAGACTTTGCCCCATGACCGAACAGAAACCTCAGCAACCCGAACGTCCCGATCCCATGAACCCGATGGTCGCTCCGTCACGGGCAATCCGTCCCCACGGTACCAACGAAAGCCGAAAAATCGCAGCCACGGCGGCCCGAGTGGCGTTGGATAACAACGGCAAACAGGTCGTGGTGATCGACGTTTGCGGTCAGTCGGCGGAATTTGACCTGTTCGTCCTGGTGACCGGGCAAAGTCGTCGCCAGCTGCACGCGATCAGCGAGCAGATCGACGACGCCCTGGAAAAAGGCATGGGCGAAAAACGCTACGGCATCGAAGGGTACGACGAAAGCCGCTGGATCGTGCTCGACTACGGCAGCGTCGTGGTGCACCTGTTCGATGACGAAACCCGTGAATTTTACGACCTGGAGTCGCTGTGGGCCGACGGAACGCCGATCCCACTCGCCGAGCTGGGTATCGAACAGACCGACTGATCCGTTCTTCCGTTCCCTTCAACGCTGCCACCCTTTCCGCGTCAACGCTGTCCCGCGACGTCGTTCGTTTCCACTGGTCGGATGTTCTAGAAAAGCAATGCATCTCCCCTCGCTGTTGACCGAGCGTTTCGCCGACGCTCTTTCGCGATGCCCGTTCGCTTCCCAGATTGAAGACCTGGATCGATATGCCGGGATGATTCGCCCGGCCGGAAATCCCAAGTTCGGGGATTACCAAGCCAATTGCGCGATGCCGATCGGAAAGCTGGTTGCCGGCTCGAATCCACGCCAGGTCGCCGCCGACGTGATCGAGCAGCTGCGGTTGGACGACGTGTGTGAGACGCCCGAAATCGCCGGGCCGGGTTTCATCAATCTGCGACTGAAAGACGGTTTTATTCAGGACCGGCTGTCGGAAATGCTGGCCGACCAGCGCTGTGGCATCCGCCCCGTCGGTTCGCCCAAAACAATCCTGATCGATTACTCCTCGCCCAACGTCGCCAAGCCGATGCATGTGGGGCACATTCGCACCACGGTGATCGGCAACTGCCTGGCCAAGACGCTTAAGTTTCTCGGTCATGAAGTCATCACCGACAACCACCTGGGCGACTGGGGCACTCAATTCGGAATCATCATTTACGGCTACAAACACTTCGGCGATCCCGAAGTCGTTCGTAAAGACCCCGTGCCGGAATTGGCCAAGCTGTATCGCATCGTTCATCAACTGATGGGCTATCACAAAGCGATCGAAAACGTGCCCAAGTACGAAGCCGAGATCGCACGTCTGGAAGACTTACACGCCGCGGCGATTCACGAGGCCGAGAGTGCCGTAGGGAAAGAAGCTAAAAAGAAACGCAAATCCGCTGATTCGTTGGCCAAGAAGATTGCTTCGGTCAAATCCGACTTGAAGTCCGCGCGGAAAGCAATCGCTGCGACCGACAACGATCCTGTGATGAAACAACGCGCCCAAGCGCACCCGAACATCGGCGCCGCGGTTCTGGACGAAACGTCAAAGTTGCATGCCGATGATCCGGAAAACCTCGCGCTTTGGGAACAGTTCCTTCCGCACTGCAAAGACGAGATCAATCGTATCTACTCGCGATTGAACGTCACGTTTGATCACACGCTGGGCGAATCATTTTACCACCCGATGCTCGCTGAAATCGTTGACGATCTCAAAGCACGCGGATTGGCCAGCGAAAGCGACGGAGCGATCTGTATCTTCTTGGATCAATTCGACGCGCCGATGATCATCCAAAAGAGCGACGGCGCGTACTTGTATGCCACCACCGACCTGGCAACCCTGCGCTATCGACAAGAAACGTTCCAGCCCGACGAAGTCTTGTACGTGGTCGATGCCCGACAAAGCGAACACTTTGAAAAACTGTTTGCCGTTGCCGAGGCGACGGATCTGACCGATGCAAAACTGGTGCATGTCAGTTTCGGCACCGTGTTGGGTGAAGACGGGCGTCCGATGAAGACGCGAAGCGGATCGTTGATCGGCTTGGAAAGCCTGTTGGATGACGCCGTCCAGGCAGCCTATGAAGTCGTTTGCAATCCTGATCGCCTGGTAAAGCTGGATCCTCCGATGGACGAGCAGGAAAAACGGCTGGTGTCCGAACGCGTCGGCATCGGTGCGATCAAGTATGCCGATCTGGCCCACGATCGGACCAGCGACTACAAGTTCAACCTATCCAAAATGGTGGCGCTTTCGGGCAATACGTCGACCTACGCACAGTACAGTTTTGCCCGTACGACCAGCATCTTGCGCCGTAACGGAGTGACCGCCGACGAGGTCGTCGAGCGGGTCAAGCAGTCCGGCATCACGCTGACAGAAGACGCCGAACGGGCCCTCGGGTTGCAATTGCTTCAGTTCCAAGAAGCGCTTCAAAACGTCTATGACGATTATCGCCCCAATCATTTGGTCGATTACGTCTATTCGACGGCTGAAGCGTTCTCGAAATTCAACGACCAATGTCACGTGTTGAATGCTGAAACCGAGCAAATCCAAAACACCCGGCTGGCACTGGTCGTGCTGACCGGCCGGGTGATCAAGCAGGCGTTGGAACTGATCGGGATCGAAGTGGTCGAGCGGATGTAGCCCAATGCCCCTTTCAGCCCCCCTGGACCCTCCCTTGTGGAAAAATGGGTTCGCGGTGGCGGTAGATTTTGTGTTCACGGTGATGACACCCGGGACGATTCGGCGTTTGTTGGTGTAGACTGTCCCGTCGGGCACGTTTTTGCCTGTGCCACTCGTCGCTCCGCTCTCTAACCTCTTGCAACAATGGAACAACCGACTCCAGAGGAATTTGCTCGTCGAATCGGAGATCTCGGGCTTGCCGAACGCCGGCAGGTGGATCACGCGATGGGTGAGCTTGGCGGAACGGAAATCACGCTTGATTCAGTGATCAAGCAAATGCAGCGACGCGGATTGGTCACCACGCTGCAAACCGAAAAGATCCTCCGCGGCGACCGCATCGGGTACTTCTACGGGGAGTACAAGGTGCTTTATCTGATCGGTGCAGGGACGTTCGCCCGGGTCTACCGGGCCAGCAAAGGCGACCAGGTTTTCGCCATCAAAGTGCTGCGAAAGCGGTTTCGGGACGAGCCGAAAGAGATGGAGCAGTTCCTCCGCGAAGGAAGCATGGGGTTGAAGCTGCGGCATCCGCACATCGTCAGCATTTACGAGGTCGTTTCCGATCCCAGAAACCCGTTCCTGGTGATGGAGTTCGTCGAAGGGCAAACGCTGCGTGAACTTGTCCGGCTGCGCGGCAAACTGCCGCCCAAGTTGGCGCTGCGGTTGATCCATGAGATCGCTTCCGGCCTCGCTCATGCGGCAAGCATGGGGATCTCACACCGCGACTTAAAACTCTCCAACGTACTGATTTCCTCCGACGGCAAGGCCAAGCTGGTGGACTTCGGGCTGGCGGCGCTGAGTGATCGAAAGAACCCCGAAGAAATCGCGGATTGTCCCAACGCACGGGCCATCGATTACGCCGCTTTGGAACGCGGCACGGGAGTCCGCAAGGATGACCCGCGCAGTGACGTGTTCTTCGCCGGCAACATGCTTTACCACATGTTGTCCGGCCAACCCGCGCTGACAGAAACACGCGACCGGCTCGCGCGGTTGAACGTCTCCAGGTTCCAGGAAATCAAGCCGATCAACCAATATGTCCCCGATGTCCCGGGAGTCGTCACGCAGTTGCTCGGCAAGATGATGGAGTTCAGCCCCGAGAAGAGAATCCAGTCGTCCGCCGCTCTTCAAGCCGAAGTTCGCAAGGTGATGGACATTCTGGAAAAGGGCCCCGGCAAAACCAACTTGGATTCGCAAACGCCGGGAGGGGGCGATCATTACGAGGACGACGATGTACCGACCGACGAAGGCGAAGGTTATGTCGTGATGTTGGTGGAATCGAAGGCGGCGCTGCAAAACGCGATCCGCGAGCGGTTGAAATCGCGCGGCTATCGTGTGTTGATCACCCAAGACCCCAACCGAGCGCTGTCGCGTTTCCAACCGGGCGACGACCCCGCAGCGGATTGTGTAATCTTCAGCGCCGCGGAGTTGGGGACGCTGGCATTGGAGGCGTACAACAAATTCGCCAGCGATGAACACACCAGTGAAATCCCGTCCATTTTGCTGGTCGACCGCCGCCAAGTGCGAATCATCTCCGAAGCCCGCCGCGGCCCCCGGCGGCAGCTGTTGGCGCTGCCATTGAAGGTCAAGGAGCTTCGCGCCGGGTTGATCAAGGTGCTCGCCGGTAAAGAGCGGCGACCGGCGGGAACGTATTAGGCGTCTTTCTTGATCCAGACCGGTTCGGGTTGAATCGTGTCGGCGACGGGCGATCCCTGGTCTTTGCGGCCGCTTCCTTCCAAGCGGCTGATCAGCTTGACACTCATGTCGTGGTCGCATTGAATTTGGCAGCTCAATCGGACACCTTCGGCGTTGATTTCACGCACCGCCAACGTGTCCCGCTCGGCCTCCGTCATTGTTGGGGGTTCGCCGTCGGTGAACTGGACGCGGCACGTGGTACATTTTGCCACGCCCCCGCACGCGTGCAGTTGATCCGTTTGGGCATCCTGGACGAGTGCCTGGACCAGACGTTTCCCTTCGGCGACATCAAAGGTGCCCACACCGTCGACAGTTAATTTTGGCATTCGTATCCACTCCTTGAAAGTTTGTGAAGAATCTTTGGCTGAACCGGTATTCGAGGCCCGGTTGGCATCGCAACCGAGCAACGTAGCGTTAGAATAGCGGGTTGGCCAATGTCATTGAAAGTCGCATAGCACTGATCACCGACCTGGAAAACGGCAGATCGAAAAAAGGAACCGAGTTTGAGTATGGAATTGATGACGGACAATTTGCCGGCAGCGTTTGGATTGTTGCTCGGCGAAGCCGTTTCGCGGCTGGTGGATGATCACGACCAATCGCTGGACAAACGCGCGGCGATGCTGCGTGTCGAGACGCCAAAGTTTTCTCAAAGCGACGGAAAGATGAGCTTTGAGTTCCGGATGCGTCCCGGGCGAAAACTGCCATACCTGGTCACCCTGCAAGTCGAACCCGACCTGGACGGTGATTCCGACCCGACACCCGATTCACCATTGGACATGTCGCTGCGGGCCTCGGTCAGTTGCGACTGTGCGGAATTCGAACGCGCCCAATCGCGGCACAACGGACGTGGCCGCTGCAGTTGCACGTTGGCGGTCGCGTGGTGGGTGCACGAACAGATTTCGCGACGAAACAGCGAAGAGGTGTTGCTGTTTCTTAGCGAACTGAAAACCGACACCGTCGCCGCCGGACGCGATGTGGTCAATCAATTGCTCAAGCTGACCAACGAGGCTCACGCCAAAGAGGAAGACGCCGCGTCGCGTGTGCAGTGGCGCGTGAAGATTTCGAACAATCAACTTTACGGCCCGGTCAGCATCAATCCGTTCGTCCAGCGGCTCAAGAAGAACTCCAAGGGCTGGTCCAAGGGACGCCAAACCCCCGCCTTTGATCTGCTCCGCCGTGACGGAGAAGGCACCCCGGTCGACAGCCAAATCGCCGCGTTGACGTCTCAAGGCAGCTCCGAGGTGAATCGGGAGTACTACCACCTGTTCCAGTCGGTGGATCTGTTGGTCGGGCACCCCAACGTCGCTTGGGACGATGCCTCGGCCACCCCGATCGAAGTCTCTCGCGGCGAACTGTCCGTCTCGCTGCAACCGGTTGAAATCGATTCACTTGATGACGAAGAACGTTCGGGCGAAACGCAAATCGAACGCGAATCGGATCCGGCCAAACGCAAGACGCTCTACCGCGTCGCCCTGCAGGTGCCCGGGATCGACATCGACATCAATCAATGCGAACTGGTCTTGGGCAACCTCCATCCCGCCCAACCGGTCGTGTTGATCGCGGAAACCAACGGCAATCGCTTGATCACCTGCGCGCTGCGCGACCGCAGGGCGACCCGTTTGATTTCGTACCTGCTGAAGAGTGATTTGCACGAAGTCTTGCTCGATGACGATGCGGCGCATCAGTTGACGATGAACATCGGTCAGATCGGATCGCTGGTGCGTGTCGATTTGCCCGACCAATTGGCCGGTCCGTTGGAGGAGATCAAGGCCGAGATGGTGTTGGAGTTGCGGCCGCGGGGTGGCGCGGGAATGTTCGTCCGTTTGTCGATGTTCGATTCACGTCTTCAGGGCATGATTCGCCCCGGCGAAGAACCCGCGATCATGCCTGGGATCACCGACCAAGGCCCGATTCGATTGGTGCGTGACACCAAGGCAGAACGTGAGCACGCGGGCGACGTGATCAACCGGTTCCAGATCAATCAGCTCGCCCCGGAAGAACCCTACGGATGGGTCGCGCAAAGCGACGAACAGGCATTGGATTTATTGGCGCGATTGTATGATGCCGGCGACGAGGCACCGCGAATGATCTGGCCTGAAGGCGAGACGATTCGTGTCCGCGGTGAGATCACTCCCTCGGCACTCCGCGTCCAGATCGACGATTCCAAAGATTGGTTCGGCCTATCGGGAACGATTTCGGTCGCGGGACAAGATGTCAATTTGGAAGACCTGCTGACCGCCGTCACCGAACGTCGCGCGCTCGTCCGCGTCGGCGATCGCGAGTTCGCAAAGATCAGTGACGCGTTCCGAAAACGGCTCGAACAGCTCGGCGATACCCTGGTCGCCGAACGCGGGGAGTTAAAAGTCGCCGACGCCGCCGTCCCCGCGGTGCAGGAATTGCTGGGCACCGACGTCACCTTGGAAGTCTCCGCGCGTTGGAGTCAGGTGGTCGAAAATCTGGACTCGCTGGCCGACTACCATCCCATCAAACCCGACGGGTTGGTCGTCGACTTCCGTGATTACCAGCTGGACGGTTACCGTTGGTTGGCCCGGCTGAGCCGCTGGGGCGTCGGGGGAATTCTGGCCGACGACATGGGTCTCGGTAAGACGGTGCAAACCCTTGGCGTCTTGGTCGATCGTGGCGCCGGCGGTCCGACCTTGGTCGTCGCGCCGACCAGCGTCGGTGAAAACTGGGTCCGAGAAACTCAACGTTTCGCTCCCGAACTCAATCCGGTCCTGTATCGCGAAGGCAATCGTCAACAGGTCATCGACGAAGCTCGCGCCGGCGATCTGGTCATCGTCAGCTATCAACTGGTCCAACGGGATGCAAAACGCTTCGCGTCCAAACGCTGGAACACGTTGGTTTTGGACGAGGCACAGTTCATCAAAAATGCCCAAACCAAAACGTCACGTGCGATCCGAGATCTGGATGCCGATTGGCGGATCGCGTTGTCGGGGACGCCGCTGGAAAACCACCTCGGCGAACTGTGGAGTCTGCTCCGCACCATCAGCCCCGGGTTGCTGGGATCGTGGGACCGGTTCCGAAACCGATTTGCCGACCCGATCGAGCGTCATAAAGACCCCGAGCGGCGTCAATCCTTGGCCCGCCTGGTCCGGCCGTTCATCTTGCGACGGACGAAAGAAAAGGTGCTCACGGAGTTGCCGCCCCGCACCGAGATCACCCTGCAAGCGCACCTCAGCCCCGAAGAGCGGATGCGTTACGACGAGGCCCGCGTCGCCGCGCTCGCGGAGCTTTCCGGTGGCGGTGAAGCCAAGCCCGGTGAACACCGCATGCGGACGCTGGCCTGGCTGACCAAGCTGCGACAACTGGCCTGTCACCCTCGCCTGGTCGACCGCATGTGGGACAAGGGCAGCGCTAAATTGAACTTGCTGAATTCGCTGATCGATGAATTACGCGACGGCGAACACCGCGCATTGATCTTCAGCCAATTCGTCAAACACCTTGGACTGATCCGCGAATTGCTGGAAGAACGCGGGATCAAATACCAATACCTGGACGGGGCGACCCCGGCAAAAGAGCGACAGCGAAGGGTGGATGCGTTTCAAGAGGGTGACGGAGAACTTTTCTTGATTTCGCTCAAGGCCGGCGGGACCGGTTTGAACCTTACCGCCGCTGATTACGTCATACACTTAGACCCCTGGTGGAACCCGGCCGTCGAAGACCAAGCCACCGACCGTGCGCACCGAATCGGACAAGACCGACCGGTCACCGTCTATCGCTTGGTCGCCTCCGGCACGATCGAAGAACAGATTTTGGAGATGCACGCCGACAAACGCGAATTGGTCGCCGGTGTTCTGGACGGAACCGACCGCGCGGCGAAGATGGACACCGAAGATTTGATTCGTCTGATCAAAGCGGGCGATCGCTAACCCCCAACGCGACGAGGGCCCAGACGATGTGGACCATATTGGCGGAAAAGCCGCTGTTGATCTCGATCATGGTCGGCGGTGTCGTCGCGGGCCTGCTGTATGGCTGGTTGCAAACGGGCAACAAACGACTTGGGGTGGCGAGCCTGGCAACCGCTCTGTTGATCCCGGTGTCATTTTATGTCGCGGATTCCATCGTCACCGATCGTGAAAAGATTCTTCAAGCCATCTACGCGACGGCCGAGGCGGTGGAGCAAAACGATCATGAATCGGCGGTCATCCACATCGCCGACCGCGCCACACGCCAACGGGCACTGAGCGAATTGCCCAATTACGAGTTTCATCGGATCGGCGTGCGGAACATTCAAATCAACATGGTGACCGGCAGCCTGCCTCCCGAAGCGACCGTCGATCTGGACGCGTCGGTTACCGCCAGCATGAACCGGGGCGGGGTGAGAAACATCCGCGTTCCCCGGCGTGTGGTTCTGACGTTTCAGCAACAGCCCGACGGCGAATGGATGGTGACCGATTACACCCACATGCCGTTGACCGGCGGCGCCGATGGTTTCACCCCGAATCGGATTTGAAATGGGGGGAAAGCGAATGATGAATTGCTCCATCATTGCTCTTATCGAGTTTCCGCTACGCTTGGTTGATCAGCTTGTCCATCCGCACTCGTTTCCCGGTGCGGGTCGCCTGGTGTCCCAGCATCGCCATCAGCGTGCTCGCGGCGGCTGATTCCACCTGATTCTCAGCCGCCCCACGACGGACCGAGCGCAGGAAGGCCTGTTGTTGGGCAACGGTAGCGGATTTTAGCGAACAGGGTTTCTCGGACTTCCAAATCACGCTTCCGTCTCGAGCGTAGATCTTTCCAGCGGACAAATCGGCACGCCCCAGGGTTCCGTGGACATGTTCGCTGGTGTTGTTCCACGCCTTGGAAACCCGACGACACTGCGACATCAACACGACGCCGTCTGCGAATTCGTATTCGACCGTGTGGTGATCGAAGACTTGGCCGATTCGATCGTCGCCGGTTGATTGCTGTTCGGCGGTGTCCAACGTTCCCCAACCGCCTTGTCCCTGGGCCACGACCGGGCTTTGACCAAGCGCCCAGCGGATTGCATCGAGACCCCCGACGTGTTGTTCGACCAGAAAATCGCCGCCGGTCCATTGAAAATGGTTCCAGTTTCGGCGTTGGAAATCCAGCTCGGACTCTCTGGCCACGCGAACCGGCGGTCGCAAGGATCCGGCGTTGCAAAACGCTCGGGCGAAAACGGGGGTTCCGATCACGCCCTTACCGATGCGAGCGATCACGTCCTGGTAGCGAGCGTCATAGCGGCGCTGGAATCCGACGTGCACGGACAAGCCGGCCGCCTTGGCTGCGTTTGCGGTTTCGATCGTTTCAAGAACACCGCCGACATCGGCGGCCAGCGGTTTTTCCAAAAAGACGTGCTTTCCCGCATCGACGATGCGTCGAAAGTAACCGGGACGATCGACCGGCGGTGTTGTGACGTAAACGATGTCGGCGTCGGAATCCAGCACCTGGGTCAGGGGATCCGTCCCGCCGGCGCGAATGCAATCACCGGCGATCGACTCGGGGTAACGCCCTTTCAGGCTGCGGTACATCGATTGGGTTTGTGATGGGAAACAATCGGCCAACGCGACTAACTGAACCGTTTCGTCGTCGACGGACCAAATGGCGTCGGACAGTTCCCGTGCGCGGCGGCCACAGCCCACGATCGCAACCTTGATCGGCGCGTCGTTGCCGCCATGGACCGCTTTCCCGACCGCGATGGCACCACCGATCGCACCGCCGGCGATCATCAACCCGCTGTCCTTGATGAAACTCCGGCGTGCGACCGACGACGCGGAGTTGTCCTTTGGCTTGCTCATCGATCCTTAAGCACCCTCGCGCATTTTCTGTCGAGCCCGGCTGAGCAAGGGCCCGATCGAGTTTTCCGCCATGCCGACCGCCTGACTGATTTGCTGGTAGGACATGCCTTCCAAATGGTACATCCGGACGATGTCGGATTCTTCGGGGCTGAGCCGAGCCATCAAACGTTCCACTTCTTCGCGGTTTTCGATTCGATCGGCGGTCTGATGCGTCGCCGGTTCGGCAGCGGTGACGGACAACCGGCTTCGTGTGCCGTCCCGGTGCAGCCGCCGGGCGATCACGCGCCGGGCGATAACGGTCAAGTAAGTCGCCAGGGAGCTGTCGCGGCGAAATCGTCTCAAAACCCCCCGATCCGAAGCCAGCAAGACCATAAACACCTCGGCCACCAGATCGTCTCGGGTGGATTCGTCCAGCGCGATCCCGCGTGATTCAGCCGTGTGATTGGCGACGTGGATCACCAACCCCAAGAAACGTTCCACAAAATCCTGCCACGCCCGCGGCGCTCCGTCGATGCAGCGTTGCAGCAAGATTCGGTCGATGTCAGAAAGACTCACGGTGTCGATACCAAAAGAGAAGCGTCACAGGCCGGTGTTTGCTGCCTTCATTCCGGCGACACCCTTCGCCCAGCAGACCCTTCCATGGTAGGTGGGGTGACAGCAAATCGCAAGCTTTGAAAGGAAAGCTCCGCCGCGACGGGGGGCACGCATCACGACTCTCGTTCGGATTGTATCGATCGGGCGACAAGGGAGATTGACACGATTTTGACGTCCTGCACACCCACGTGACCTATGGTTTCCAGTAGCCGGTCTTCTCGTCGTCACTTCTCCGATTTTGAGCATAATGACTCAGTCTCAGACTCCATTTGAACCCCACAATAGTCCCTTCAGCACCGTCGTTCCCACCGCGGGGGCCGCTCCCAGCCCGAATCCGGCCGGCCAGAATGCGACCACCTGTGTGAGCGACCTGCTGGCGAAACTACAGATCGCGTCCGAAGCGGTCGCGGAATCTCCGCCTGAGCGGCCCGAACGAGAGGCCGAAAATCGCTTGGCGGTCGTTCGATTGGGCATCGCGACGTCCCTGTTCTACGCATTGCGGACCAAACACCCCGCGACCGCGGCACACGGATTGCGTGTGGCGTTGTTCTGTAGCAGCTGGGCAGAACAAATGGGGCTGGACGGTGAGCTTCGCGACCGTATCGAAGTCGCGGCGCTGTTGCACGACGTCGGCAAGATCGGCATTCCCGATCGGGTGCTCCGCAAGCCGGGAAAATTGACCGTCGACGAGCAACTTGCGATGGACACTTGTCCGAGCATCGGATGCGAGATCCTGCGCGGGTGCACCGCCGATCCCGATCTGTTGGCGATCATCCGCTACTGCAATACGTGGTACGACAGTCGACGCGACGGCGAAACACCGCGTGGCGATGCACTGCCGCTGGGGGCACGCATGCTTGCGATCGCCGATGCCTTTGACGCCATGACGACCGAACACGTTTACCGGCCGGCGATGAGTCGTGATCGTGCGATCACCGAATTGGTTCAGTCCAGCGGCACCCAATTCGACCCGAATCTGGTTCATGATTTCAGCCGGCTGTTGGAGGCCCGTCCGGAGATCTTGCAGGGATCGATGGTCCACCGTTGGCTGCAGCAGCTGCGGCCCGAAGATTCCGAGGCGTTTTGGACCGGGGCGGCCAACCCCTGCATCGCCAAGACCCATCGCGCGAAAGAGGTCGTCCGCCGCGAAACGCTGTTCAATCAAAGGCTGCTCGCCACACTCAAAGACGGCGTCGCGTTTACCGATGCCGAAGGCAACGTTTCACAATGGAACGTGGCGATGGAACGTTTGACCGATCTGCCGGCCGAGGCCATGATCGGCAAGCACTGGTCAGCCGCCGCGTTGCGGATGCGCGACTCCGACCGCGATCGCGATGACGAAACAATCTGCCCGCTGCAGGAGTGCTTCCGAACCGGACAAGCCGTCCGTCGCGCGATGATCATCGATGCGGTGGGCACCGATCCGGTATCCGTGCATGTCGAAGTCGCGCCGGTCCACGGCGAACAACCCGGATCCCACGGGACCGTGATTGTCGTGCATGATCTGTCCGATCGAGAACATCTGGAACGCCGACTCGACACGTTGCACAAACAGACGCGTCTGGATGGCCTGACACGTGTCGCCAATCGCGCCCACTTCGACACGACGCTGGAAGAAATGGTCACCGCAACTGTCACCGGCGGGCCGACGTTTGCACTCGTCATCTGCGACTTGGACCACTTCAAACGGATCAACGACACCTTCGGCCATCCCGCCGGTGACGAAGCGCTAAAGGTGTTCGCAAACATCCTGCGGACACAAAGCCGTGATGGCGATTTGGTGGCACGTTACGGCGGTGAAGAGTTCCTGCTGCTGGCCAACGCCTGCGACAACGCCACCGGTGCCAAATGCGCCGAAGCGCTGCGGCAGATGCTCGAATCGACGCCGATCGAAGCACTCGGCGGAGAATGCATCACCGCCAGTTTTGGTGTGACCGAATTCCAGTCCGGCGACAGTGCCGAAACCGTCTTGGCCCGCGCCGACCGCGCCCTGCTGAAGGCCAAGGACAACGGCCGCAACCGCGTCGTTCAGCTCGGGTTGGGCAAGATGTCCGAAGTCGCCGAGTCGACTCCGCGGACCGGTTGGTTCGACTGGTTGATGGGCAACGAAGAGGCCGCCGCAACGAAAGTCGACATCCTGACGCCCGTGCCCGTCGATCTGGTCATCGAGAAACTACGTGGATTCATCGCCGACCACCACGCAGAAATCGTCAACGTCGATGAAAACCAACTCTCGCTGAAAGTCCTATCGGGTTCCAGCCAGGGTGGACGTCGCAGGATCGATCACAAGATCTCACTGCACGCCGTGCTGACACTCAGTGAAGCGCAGAAAGACGAACTGTTGACCGAAAAGGCAACGCCCGGGTGCAGCACCAAGGTTCACGTGGAAATCAAGCCGATTCGCAACCGCGATCGACGCCGACGTGAATTGAATGACGCCGTCGCCCAACTCGTCGCCAGTTTCCGCTGTTACCTGATGGGCGAAATTATCAGCCGTGCCGAATAGTGCTGCATTCCAATTCGATGTTCGCGTTCACGGGTGGTTCGTGGATTGCGTCAACTGCCCGGACGCCAAGCGCGACGCCTGAGTTTCCAACGACAAGCCCGACGCGCCAGCGAGGGAGTTACCTTTCTGAGTGTCGACGGAGAGTGAAGTCAAGTATCTCTCGCGATCCACTCGCTCACGCTTCGGGCTCGTTTAGGCGGATCGACTCGCTTGCGCTTCGGACTTGTGCAAAACTGCTTTTCAGGCGAGACCGAGCACGTCGTCATGAAACTGACGCCCCATTCCCGCTTGGATGAACGCGATCCCTGAAGCGAATGCTGCCCCATCGAGTTGCGTCTCCTGTCGCGAACTCCAGACCGTCACACCGACGGCGGCCTTGCCATTGTCCAACTGCAACATCAGCTTCTCCCCGATGGTCAACCCACTCGGCGAGACGATCTGGACGCCGGTGTGACTGATCGAAACAACTCGCCCGGTCGCATGAATCCGTGGCTGGGATTGCCGAACCGTAACGGCAACGTCCACCGATTCTCGCTTGGCCACTCGGCGACTGAGTTGGCCGGCGCGAATCCCCTGGGGAATCAACGTTTCGGGCAGCGAGCGGCGAAAGTACAAGCCGCTTTCGTATTGATCGATCCCGGCTTGTCGAACCCAGCAAACGCGAACGAGCATTTGCACGGAATCCGAATTCGCCAGGTTCTTCATCTCCAGCACCGTCGACGTCGATGATGTCCCGAGCGGCCGCGGATGGCGATAACGTATCGCACAACCGCTGGAATTGAGGTCCAGCAACTGGCAGGGGACGCGAAAGTCGCCCGCCGCATTCAGCGGGACCGAAAGTTGACATTCGATGCCGCTGTCCTGGCCACCAGCGACCACGCGAAAACGCGGCTCGTAGCGATCCTCTTCAACCGACTCGCGCAACGGTCGTGCAGCATGTGCCGATCCTGCAGGGGTTGACGGGCAGCTTACCGATGGGGGAGTTGCAAACGTGGACATGGAACGTGCACTCGCGATGTGGGTGGTCGTCCATGAACTGTAGCACGTGATACTTCGCTGACCGCCACTGACTCGGCTTGCCATCGCAGAAGAACGGCGATCCGGCGCGACAGGGCTACGGATTTGACGTCGCGTATCGAGTACAATCGGCCGAGACAGTCGAGGTCACATGATCGTTGATCTGTTTCGTCCCGCCAAACTCTTGCCCCCACACAACGAACTGCCCATGTCATCTTCGCGCGTCTTTTTTGTATGGACGGCTATTCTTGCGGCCGGATTGATCCCGCAGTTTGCTGCGGCCAAATCCCCCAACATCGTCTTCATTCTGGCGGACGATCTCGGCTACGGTGAACTGGGATGCTATGGTCAAGAAAAAATCCGCACGCCGAACATCGATACCCTGGCCCGAGACGGCATGCGGTTCCTGCAACATTACACCGGAGCACCAGTGTGTGCCCCGGCCCGCTGCACGCTGATGACCGGCCAGCATCTCGGACATGCCGAAATCCGCACCAACCGGGACTCCGGTAACGGACGGATCTACCCCGGCCAGTTTCCGATCACAGAACAAATCGTCACCATCGCCGAAGTGCTTCAAGATGCGGGTTATGCGACCGGCGCGTTCGGCAAGTGGGGTTTGGGGCCGTCCAACACGACCGGATCGCCGATCAAACAGGGCTTCGATCGATACTTCGGATACAACTGCCAACGCAACGCACACAGCTACTACCCGCCGTTTCTCGATAGCGACGAAAAAGAGGTCCTGATCAATAAGTACCCGATCCCGGGGCACGACCGCAAACCGGACGGTGCGGTGGTCGCCGATGACTACCGGGCGCAAGCCTACGCGCCGGATTTGATTCTCAAAGAAGCCGTCAAGTTTCTGGACCAGAACAAAGACAAACCCTTCTTTTTGTATTGCCCGTTCGTCGAACCACACGTCGCGATGCAACCACCGCAGGAATGGATCGATCAGTACCCGGCCGAGTGGGACGACCAACACGGCCCCTATCGCGGCGAGAACGGCTACCTGCCACACCCCAGACCCAGAGCCGCCTATGCCGCGATGATTTCTGACTTGGACCAACATGTCGGCACCATCTTGGACCAACTGGACAAGCACGGGTTGCGTGACGACACGATTGTGATTTTCACGTCCGACAATGGTCCGACCCACGGAAGCCGCAACCCTGAATTCCACGTCGGCGGTGCCGCATGCACGTTCTTCAATTCCAACGGAGGTCTGAACGGATACAAGGGCAGTTGCTACGAAGGCGGCATCCGGATTCCTTGTCTGGTGCGTTGGCCGGGTAAAGTCGCCAAGGGAAGCGAAACCGAGTTTCCCTCGTATTTCCCTGACTGGTTCCCCACGTTGGCGGAAATTGCCGAAGCCCCGTTACCCAAACAACAAGTGCTGGACGGCGTCAGTTTGGTCGGATTGGTCCAAGGAAAGGAAACCAAGCGTGACAAGCCTCTGATTTGGAACTTCAACGGTTACGGTGGAATCGTTGCCGTGCGAGATGGCGATTGGAAAGCGATTCGTCGCGACATCAACCGCAAACAAGCCGCCGACTGGGAACTCTACAATCTGACCGACGACTCCGCGGAAACCAATGATCTGGCGAAGGAACATCCCGAAATCGTCCAGCGACTCGAACAAGCGTTCATCAACGACCGAACCGTCCAGCCGAACTTTCCGCTGAAGATCTACGACGCACTCTAACCGACGCTCCGCCCCACCATGAAACGTTCCTCCGTGCTACCGAGTCTGGTTCTGTTCTCCGTGGTCGCCTTGTCATCGGCGGTCGCGATCGCCAAACCGTCGCCGCCGAACATCATTTTGATTTTCGTCGATGACATGGGCTACGGCGATTTGGCCTGCTACGGAAACACGAAGAACAAAACGCCGAACATTGACCAGATTGCCGCTGCGGGCCAGCGCTGGACGAGTTTCTACTCCTCCGGTTCCACCTGCGTCCCGAGCCGAAAAGGATTGATGAGCGGACGGCACCCGGTTTTCATCCCGCGCCCGGCGAACGGTTTGAAAGAGGATCGCAGCGCGTTGATGCCCGCGATGCTCAAGCGTCAAGGCTACGCAACGGCGATCCTGGGCAAGTGGCATTTGGCCGGCTATCCGAAAGACTTTACCGTCGACCCGATGCATCCGCTGGAGTGCGGGTTTGACTATCACTACGGAACGCCCGGCAGCAACGATGTGCCGCCGCCGCCGGGGAAGAAGCAAACACGCGAGGTCTTCGATACCTGTGACAAGTTTTCGTTCCCTGTGCCGCTGATCCGTGGGCGAGAGGTCGTGGAATTTCCCGTCAACCAGGAATTGTTGACGCGGCGATACACGCAAGAGGCGGTGAAGTGGATCGAGAGCCAGAAAAACGAACGCTTCTTTTTGTACTTGGCCCACAACATGCCGCACGCCCCGATCTTTGCCTCGCCGGAATTTCAAAACAGGAGTGCCGGAGGGCGGTTCGGTGACGTCGTCGAAGAGATTGATTGGTCGGTCGGTGAAGTGGTTGATGCGGTCCGTCGATCGGGAATCGAAAAGGAAACGTTGATCATCTTTACCAGCGACAATGGGCCATGGTCTTGCTTCGGGCCGCACGGCGGAACCGCCGGTCCGTTGCGCGGCGAAAAGGCGACGACTTGGGAAGGCGGACAGCGTGTCCCGGCGATCTTTTACTGGCCAGGGACGATCCAACCCGCGACGGTAGATGGGATCGCTGCGAATCTGGACTTGTACGCCACGTTTGCGGCCCTGACCGGCGGAAACCCACCGGCCGACAAACCCGGTTACGTCTCGACGGATCTGAGTCCGACGCTGCTCGATGGTGCACCGAGCCCACGGAACACTTGGGCCTACCACCAGAATGCCTTTCGCTCGGGCCGCTACAAGATCCACGTCGCGAGTACTCCGCCGACTGATCCGATCACGCGGCGACGACGACCGACGACGCGGTACGAAACGCCGCTGTTGTTTGATCTGGAATCGGACTTGGGCGAACAAACCGACGTGGCCAGCCAATACCCTGACGTCGTCGCGCGATTGCTGAGTGAGATGCAGGCGTTTCACGGCAGCCGGTAAGTCGCCCTTGCATCCGATGCCAGCGGGACGCGTCAGCGAGCGGCCCGTGATCAACTCAACTCCCAATGTCTGCCACTGGCTCACGCCACGTGCTGGCATCTGGCCGACCGCCTCGTCCTCGGCTCACGCCCGTTCCAACCGAGCGCCGCAGGGCCCTTGGTCCAACCAGAATCCACGCACATCTCCCTGCTCGTTAGCCTGCCAACAGTATCCGGCGTCGACATCCAGACAGGTCAGCCAGCCGCCCCGGCAAGCCGCCGTGTCGATGCATACGGCGTGGCCCATATCCAGCGGAATCCCATTCCGCTGCGGAGTGTGTCCGCAAACCATGACTCGCCCGGAACGATGGGGGGCTCGCTCGGCCGCCCGTTCCCAATAGAGCATGTAGCTGGGTTGCTCATCCAAGTCCATTTCGGGATAGGCGTTGGCGTGGACAAAAAAGTGGTTCTTGCCGACGTGGTACGCTACAAGCTCGTCGGCCACAAAGTCCCAATGTCGATCCGGAATCTGTTCGACGTGATCAACGCCATAGGAGTCTAGAACTGCGTCGCCGCCACAGGACAACCATTCTTGATGGCGATCCTCCGAGCGGCGGGCGGCCAGCATCATCAGCTCGTGGTTACCGCGCAGTGCGATCAACCCGTGGTCTTTTCGGTCGATCATCCAGTCCAACACGCTTCGGGTGTCGGGGCCCCGATCGACGAAATCGCCCAGCACCACGATCCGGTCGTCCGCCGTCAATTTGGTGGCCGTCTCCAACCGCTTCAGCGACTGGTAGCATCCGTGAATGTCTCCGATCGCGAGTGTACGCATTTCTTCTCAGCCAACCCTGACTCGATCTTCTCCCGGCGATACCCGTTCGTCGACGGACTGCCCAGTTTCTTAACATTTTTGACGCTGACGATCAAAGCCAATTCGCAAATTGCCGGTCCGCTATCTTGAATGTTTTCACCCGCCGGACAAGAGTTGCCACTGCGCTTGCACCTTGATCGTTTCGGGATAATACGACTCGATTAACGCGTGTGACAATGCCGTGCTACGATCGGGAATTAAGACGATGGTCGCGTCAACCAAACCGTCGCCGTCCGCCCTGCGGGACAACGCATCGATCAAGCGTCCGTCACCGATCATCCCTTCGACCTCGTATCGGCTGACCTTTCCTGCCGGGACGATCCATTCCGGACGAGAATGGGGCTGATCGGCGTCGTCGAAATAGACATCGACCTTCATCGCCAATGCGACCGGCAACGGGTCCGTGAGTTCCAAGTAGGGAATCCGGAGCTTCGCCACGGGTCGGAACTTGCCCTGTCCCGCCGGAGTGGAATACGTTCGCTCCCGCCCTTGGCTGATCGGCAACGCGCGGATCGAAGCAGACACCTGCGCATGCAACGCATCCGTCATCGTTGCGGCAAGCGCATCGGGTTGATCGGCAATGACTTGAAAATCGATCTCGCCGGAGCGGCATTGCCCCGTGATGACCTCACGCCCCACCGTCAATCTGTAGTCCGCCTGATATTCGATCGTGTGATTTCCGATCGGCTGCTTGCCTAGCAACACGTCGGGCAGATTCTGTCGCCAACCGCTGTCGGGCGTCGTTGCCATCGTTTTCCCGTCCAGCAGCGTTCGCATTTGTACGGTGATACCGGCGATCTTGGGATTATCCAGCAGTAGAAATCCGAATGGGATCGCGCCGTGCCCCCAAACATTTACCTTCACCCCGATCGGATACTGCTCGCGAATCGCGGGAACAAATTGATAGCCTTCGACGATTCGGATCCACTGCTCGGTTGAAAGCCGATCGCGGCGTTGGCGAATCACTTCCGCCGCAAGACGGGCCGTTTGAACACGGGCCTTCAACATCAAGTCGATCGCGGCATCCAACGACTCCGGAATCGATTCATCGACATATTCGAACGTGGACTCGGCAACATCGACCGATGCTTGGCGATCAAACTCCAATTGATGAAGTTTTGGATGCATCAAGATGTAATCCTGGTACGTCTGCGGGACCATCGATTGAAACAGGTCCCGCGGCGAGCCCTCGGTTGGTGGCTTCTTGCCGTAGCAAGTCATCATCACCGATCCGGGATGTTGGTTTTCGGGCGTCTTAAGATCCGAGCGGAGACGTTGACGCAACTGGTTCTTAACGATGCGGCAACGGGATTCGCGGCGATCTACTGTCGGCGAGGTCGTCTCGTTCCCGCCCGGTCGCGTTCCGCGCAGCTCTTCAAACAAGCGAGCCTGATCGATCGACAAGATCATCCGAATGTCGGACCAGACCTGACGATGCGACAGCCAACCCCGCTGCACCCTTTCTCGATTCAGTGCCATCGATTGAGTTTTCAGTTGCTCGCCGTCCACATCCTCCTGGTCACGAAGTCGGCCTTCCCTGACGGTCAGTTCACGTGCATTCTCCGCAACCCGCGTCGCGTGGCGTTTGATAGCCGCTCTGATCATTGAGCTCTGTTCGGATGTCAGGGTCAGTTCCTCCACCATTTCCGGATCTGAAAAGGCGCGGTATCCCCGCCGCTGGATGACCAACTGGTCGACGCGTTGCTGTTGCGTCTGGTTGAGCAACTTTCTCGCGTCGCGTTCTGCATCGCGCCACCGCTGCTCTCGCTCGGCGACACGCCCCGAGGTTCCGTTTTCACTCGCGTTCTTCGCAATCGCGCTGATCAAACGGATTTGGTCGGCCGACAATCGGGCGTCCGAACCAGCTTGGGGATCGCTCGCAATGCGAACGAACTCCCATCCCGGTCCGTTGTTTCGAACGTGTCCGAGATGGCTGTACGGATCCGGCCAAAACCACTCGTCAATGAGTTCCGTGATCGTAGCGGGTAAGTGCTGGTCCGAAGGTTGTTGTGCATCAATCCCGTGCAGTGTGGACGAGCACGCCATCGCGAGCCCAGTCCAGATCATCAGTTTGCACGGCAATCCCGCAAGACGGGTTTGGTGAATCGTCTTAACCATTGTCGTTCCGCCCGGTTGTGTTGTTCCCGTGCGCCGCAACCGATGATTCTTCACGATGACCGAATAGGAGTCTCGCTGGCCCGCCCGACACTACAGCGTTCGGATCGCTTCGGCCAGGTTTCGATAGCGGCGATAGAGTTCATGATAGCTTGCTTGGTCGTCAAGATTTGGTTTCACGATCTTCTTTTCCGATTCCGGCACGCCGGCCATCGCGCGTGCCGCATCAGCAACACTTGCAAACCCGCTCTTGGACTCACCGGCAGCGATCATGCCCAAAACCGCCGCTCCGATCGCCGGGCCTTGCTCAGACGGGTGGACTTCGATCTCGCTGCCCAACACGTCGGCATAGACCTGAACAATGGCCGGATTGTGATGCGGCAAACCTCCGCTGGCGACGAATCGCTGCACCGGTATTCCACCCTCGCGAAGCACATCGACGATCCAACGCACTCCAAATGCAGATGCTTCCAGCAGTGCCCGGTACATGTGTGCCGGTGTCGTCGCCAGCGTCAATCCACTGAACGCGCCCTTGACCGCCCCATCCATCAACGGCGTGCGACAGCCATTCATCCAATCCAAACACATCACGCCTTCGGCGCCGGCCGGCAAGGCGATCGCGTGCTTGCCGAGCTGTTCGAAGGAATCCAGGTTCAACAGTTTCAACAACCACGCAAAAGCATCTCCGACCGCAGCTTGTCCGGTTTCATAACCGAACAGCCCGGGCAAAATGCCGCCTTCGACGATTCCCGCGACCCCGTCGACCGGCTTGCCCTCGATCGCATTGAGCATGTGGCAGCTGCTGGTTCCCATCACCATCACCAGCGTTCCCGGTTCCGCTTCACCAACGCCCGGCACGGCGGAATGGGCGTCGATGGTGGCCGCGGCGACCGCGATTCCCGCGGGTAATCCCAGCCGATCGGCAAGCTCCCCGCACAGCGGCCCGGCCGATTGTCCCGGCGACAACATTCGCCCGGGCATCTTCTCCCGCGCCGCTTCAGCGAGCCTCGCATCAACCGCGGCGAAGTACTGATCGGATGCGTAACCCGAATCCGCGGACCACAACGCCTTGTATCCGGCTTGGCAAGTGGACCGTGGCAAATCCGCGGCGTCGCAGCCGACCAGCTGCCAGACGAACCAATCTCCCGCTTCGACCCAAACCTCCGCGGCTTCGGCAACGTCGGGCGCCTTGTCGATCGTTTCCAGCAACTTGGGAAAGAACCACTCCAACCCGATCGTTCCACCGTATCGGTCCATGAACGGTTCGTTACGTTCTTTGGCGATCCGATTCATCCGCTCGGTTTGTTCGATCGCTCCGTGATGTTTCCACAGCTTGGGCCACGCCAACGGTGTCTGCCGAAATCGATCTAGTTCGCACAGCGGCGTGCCGTCGACGCAAGTCGGCAACATCGTGCAGCTGGTGAAGTCGACTCCGATGCCGACGATACGGTCCACGTCGATCCCCGAACGCTCGATTGCGTTGCGTGTCGCTTCGGCCGCCGATTCGATCCAGTCGGCGGGGTTTTGCAACGCGAAGTGCGTCGGCAGCACCGCACCGCTGGTCGGCAGGGTGTCAGTGATTTGCCCATGACGATAGGCACTTTCACAGACAGCCAACTCGCGTCCGTTGCGATCAACGAGCACGGCTCGCACCGACTCGGTCCCAAAGTCCAGTCCCAACGCAACGGGTTCGTTTACAGCGGTCATCGGTTTCCGTTCGATCGAGCTACGAATGAGGCGCCATCCCAGACAATCGGTGTGCGCCAAATGGCCGACAGTCTAGCAAGCTGCCGGCAGAGCGACGACGGGCAAGCCTCCGGTTCCGATTCCCTCGGCAGCGAAATCATCCCACAAACGGATGTTTCCAAGGGGCGCGATAGCCGCGACGGAGCATTTCGGTTGCTTCCTCGTCTCCGATGACCAGGCGGTTCTGCGGATCGTATTGCAGCGGCCGCCCGCCCAACCGCATCGAAAGGTTTGCCAAGATGCAGCTGGCCGTCGATATGTGGCCTTCTTCGATGTCCGCCACCGGACGACTGCGGTCTTCGATCGCCTGTAGAAAATCAAGCATGTGAAGCCGGGTTGCAGGCGCGGCATTCAGCTCGATGTCCTTTTCCGTCAGATCTTCGGGGTACTTTTCGCGTTCAAAGAAACAGTCAAAGTGGATCGGCTCGGCGCGGTTGTCTTGCGGGATATAGTCCGCCCGCATCGTGCTGGCCTTTAACGTCCCCTTGTCGCCATAGATAAACAGCGCCCAGGGATAGTCGGGATCGGTCGGCGAACCCCAAGTGCGGTGGGTCCACTGGGCGTTAAAATCATCGAATTCGAAGGTTGCCGTTTGCGTGTCCGCGATATTCGACTTTCCCTCGGTTTGGACCAAGATGCCACCGGTCGATGAAATTCGGTTCGGCCAGCCGAGCCCTAGCATCCAGCGCGCCGTGTCCAGCATGTGGACACACATGTCGCCCATGATGCCGTTGCCGTACTCGGTAAAGGTGCGCCACCAGCGTTTGTGCGGCAATCCGTCATACGGCCGCATCGGCGCCGGACCGGTCCACATCTCGTAATCCAGATGATCGGGCACCGGCATCACGTCGGGATTGCCGTTGGCTCGCATGTGATAGTAGCAGCACATTTCGACGTGACCGATCTTGCCCAGCAATCCCGCTTCGACGACTTGTTTTTTGACATCGATCAAGTGCGGCGTGCTCTTGCGTTGGGTGCCGACTTGGACGACGCGACCCAGCCGACGCGCCGCGGCGACCATCGCTTCGCCCTCCAGCACATCAACGCTGATCGGTTTTTGAACGTAGACATCCGCGCCGGCTTCCATCGCCTCGATCGCCTGCAGGGCGTGCCAATGATCTGGCGTCCCAATCACGACGATGTCCAATCGGTTTTCCGCAAGCATCTTGCGGTAATCGACATAGGTTGACGGCTTGTTGCCGGATTTCTGACGTTCGCTGGCGATCTGAACCGCTTCGTCCAGCATCTTCTGGTCGGGATCGCAAATGCAGACGACTTCGACCGGTGCCACCTGAATCAATCGCCACAGATCGCTCTTGCCATACCACCCGGCTCCGATCAATCCGACGCGTTTTGTCGGCCCGTCTGTCGCCGCAAACGCGTTTACACCCAGTGCACTGCAAGCGATCGACGCCGCGCCGGCTTGGAGCACACGCCGCCGCGCGATCCCTGTCGTTGCCGCGGCTGATGTCTTCTGATCGGAAGGTATTTCTTGACGCATCGCCCTGACTCCCAAGTGAACGTTTCCCAGTGATTTCTCTCAACGGTCCCGCCCATTATAAGGACCGGGGGCAGACGTGTACGCAGGGGAAGGATTTTGCAACCGTTGGTGTCTCGCCTTTAGGGACCGTCCAGGCTAGGGCGATGCTTTTCTTGGGTACGATGGCCCTTCCGGGCCGTCGCCCGTGGGGCTCAGCGCGACGACCTAGAAAGGACGTCGTACACCCATTCACCGACCACCTCTTAACCATTCGGCTCAGGGGTTGGTTTTGGGTCGAGCAATGAGCGCTTCGGGGCGTTCCAATTGAAAGTAGTGCCCGTGGTCGGCGGTCAGTATCAGCACGGTTTCGTCCCAGCCGCCATGTTGCTCGATCCATGTGACGACATCGGCGAAGGCATCGTCGCCACTGTGAACCGCACCGATCGAGTTGTCGATGTTGTTGGAATGGTTCGCCCAGTCGACGTCGCCGCATTCGATCATCAACCACCATTGATCCGAGCGGGCATCGAGCACGTCCAACGCGGCGATCGCCATCTCGCTCAGTTGAACGTTCTCACGCAGGTCGGCTTCGCTGTAGACCTCGGCCGGTTCCGGCGCTGGGGTGTCGAAGCTGATCACCGGGTCATAATTCCCGTCGGCGGTGCGAAACGGCAGGTGTCCGCCCTGGACGCCGAAGTAGCCGAACAATCGCTCTCCGCCGGAAATGACGCTTGCGACCGCGTTTTTCAACACCTCGCCGCCGGGCATCCCCGCTGTTCGTTGCGCGACGACGTAGCGGCCTCCGTTGGCCACATCGATTTCCGCCAGATCATCGTTGGTGATGTATCGATTCCCGGGGACAAAGTTTTCACCCTGTGACCCGTCCTTTTCCTTGTCCGTTCCCCAGCCGCCACCGATCAAGACGTCCAGCCCGGACAGACCGCCGGGGTGATAGCTGGACGGAAGCCCGACCAGGTCACGCGTCAGGTCTTGGTAGTCGCTGCGGTGCACGTTGCTCGCGTAAGCACACGCGGGCGTGGCGTGGCTGACCGGAACGCTGGTGACAACGCCAACGGCAAAATCCTTGTCCTGAAGCGTGCGGGCGATCGGCAGGACTTCGCGGCCCAGCGGATCGACGTTGATCGCACCGTTGTACGTCTTGATGCCGGACGTCATGGAGGTCGCCGAGGACGCAGAGTCGGTAAAGGCGTGCTTGGTCTGCTTGCTTTTGCCGATCGGATAGTCGGCGTCGGTGATCGGATCCCAGGGCGCGGTGCCACACAAGGCGGGGTCGTAACCGCCGGGAACGGTGCCGCCGATCGACTTGACCGTTTGCTTGTCCACGTTGACGGTGGTTCCGTCGTTGTGCGGGCTGGTGACGAAGAAGCCGAAGTCCGTCGTCGTTCCCCGGTAATCTTGAAAGCTGAGTCCGTTTCCACGCCCGTGTTCGTACGTGACTTTGCCCTGTTTTGCAATCGCGGCGGCGCGCGTCGTGTCCCAGTCCATGCCGTCAAAGACGAACAGGATGATCCGCTTCTTGCCGGCCGCCAAGGCCGCCGTTTGCAACCGATAGACGTCGGTCTGGTCAAAGTATTCCGCTTCAGGGTTGAGCGTTTTCTCGGGAACTCGGCCGTACAGATTCTCCAATGCCACGCCGTCGCGGTACACGCTGTTCTCCCCGGATACCGACTTCAGGTCGATTCCGAAGGTGTAGATCGGGATCAGCCGATTGCTGTGGTTTTTCCAGCTCGAGTAGCTGTCCGGATTGGGGCCCCAGTGCCCCCAGTCAGCTTGATTGGTTCGCACGGCCTGCTCTTGCAATCTGGCGATCGCGTCGGGCACTTGCCCCATGCACGGGTGACTGGGAATCGCCAGGACAAGGACCGCGACCAGCGGCAAACAGCGCAGGGGAGGGAAGTGCATCGACATAGCTGCAGAATCGATCCGTCGCAAACGGTTGGGTGGGGTGGGAAGGCGGGATCGGCAACCGTCAATCTTGAAAACCTTGGCGGCACCGAGCAGATATCTTAGCCGAGTCGTTCGGGAATGATAGCGAGCGTGAGGCGGGAACGGTAAAATGGAATCCAGCGGCCAACGACGAGACCTATCGACGCGAGGGGACCATGAACCAGAAACCGCCGCTTCCGGTAATTCACCGCCTTCCGGTCGATCTCGATCGCGACAATTTCATGCGAACATTGTTGCGGGAGCTATCGGGAACGTTGCAAGATGTCGTCGGGTTGGACGAAGCCGCCGGATTCGTTTCCATCGTCGGCCAACGCATGGGGGAGCGGATCAACCAGATCTACCGCGAAAAAACCGGACAAGACCGCTTCGACGCCCGACAGGTAGGCGAGGTGTTGGTTGATCTGAAGCGTCGCATCGAAGGTGATTTTTACATCATTTCGCAAGACGACGAAAAAATCGTGTTGGGCAACCGTGTCTGCCCCTTCGGGGACAAGGTCCGCGATCGCCCCGCACTTTGCATGATGACCTCCAACGTTTTCGGTGTGATCGCGTCAACGAATCTCGGTTACGCTAAAGTCGTGATCGAACAGGCCATCGCCCATGGAGATGCCGGGTGTCGCGTGGTGGTGTATCTAAAAAGGACGCCGGAATCCGACGCCACCGACGGGCGCGAGTATTTCGGCGATGACGCTGATTTGGATGAATCCATTGACGCCTGAATCATTCGAAGCGCTGGCATCGACCCTCGGTGACCCGCTCGTGCTGCTCTCGCCCGGCGGTGTAATCCTGGGCGCCAATGTTCCGGCGGTACGGGCCATGGGCGGGCTAAAGAAGGCCGACGTGATGCAACGCAGCTTGCTGGAGTTTGTCGAGCAATCGCACACTGAGCTGGACGAATGGTTCCGCTTGGCCAGACGAACCTCTGACGGCACTCTCGGCATGCTGAAGTTTCAAAACCGGAACGAAGCGTTGCGTGTGATCGCCCATCGCATCAACAGCGGCCGCAGCTATTTCTTGTTGTTGCGTCTGCAGGAGTACGCGGTTGCGTTGAAGCAATTCACCGCGCTCAACGAAAAAGTTGGCCAGCTGGATCGCGAGATTTCACGCCGCCGGATCGTCGAATCACAGCTCCGAATCGAACGCGACATCGCCGCGTTCGGACGTGACATCGGAATGACACTTGTCGAAAGCCATGATCTCAACGAAGCCCTGCAGGACTGCACGCAATTGATGGTGCGTCATCTTGATATCGCGCTGGCCAGAATCTGGTTGGCCAATGACGCAGGTACTCTGCTGCATCTGGTCGCCAGCAGCGGCCTTTACACTCACCTGAACGGTGAACACGGTCGCATCCGGTTCGGCGATTACAAGATCGGTCGAATCGCTCAAGAGCAGCAGACGCACGTCACCAATGACGTCCTCTCCGACCCGGCGATCCACGACAAAGATTGGGCAGAACGCGAAGGTATCGTCGCCTTTATCGGCTGTCCATTGATCGACGGCCGCACGACCGTCGGTGTCATCGGAATGTTTGCCCGCGACCCATTGAACGACGCGGTGTCCACCGCACTGCGATCGGTCGCCAACAGCATCGCGCTGCGAATCCGCAAGCAAACGATCCAAGACGGGCTGGCCAAACAGACTCAAGCATTGAAGGAAGCCGATCGACGGAAAGATGAATTCCTGGCGATGCTGTCGCATGAACTTCGCAACCCGCTTGCCCCGGTGCGTTCGGGACTGGACCTGCTGGCGATCTCGGAAACCCAGCATCGCGACACCATCGAAATGATGCAGCGTCAGATCGAACATTTGGTCCGACTGGTGGATGATCTGCTGGACGTTTCCCGGATCATGTTGGGCAAAGTCGATCTGCGAAAGCGTCCCGTGACGCTCGGGTCACTGATTGAACAAGCCCACGAAACGCTGCAAGAAATGATCAAGGACGCGGGGCATCGGTTTGAAGTCCGCCTGCCGCCCGAACCGGTTTGGATCAACGCCGACTCGGTGCGGATCATTCAGGTGATTGAGAACCTGTTAAAGAACGCCTGCAAGTACACCGATTCCGGCGGGGACATTTCCATCAACGTGAACACTGCCGGGAATCAAGTGACACTTGCGGTGGAAGACAACGGAATCGGAATCGATAGCGATTTGCTGCCCCAAGTCTTTGACCTTTTCACTCAGGCCGACCGCACGCTCGACCGCGCCCAAGGCGGATTGGGGATCGGACTGACACTGACCAAGAACTTGGTTGAAATGCATCGCGGGTCGATCCGAGTCAGCAGCGCGGGCCTCGGGACCGGTACGACGTTCACGGTCCAACTGCCGATTTGTGCCGCGCCCCAGGACGATGCCGACACCGAGGCGCAGCTGCCGCCGCCGACCAACGCGCCGCTCCGCATCCTGGCCGTGGACGACAACCGCGCGGCGCGTTTCATGATGGAGAAACTGCTCGAGAAGCTGGGGCCCCATGAAGTCAAGACGGCCGGCGATGGGCAGTCGGCCATCGAGATCTTCGTCGAGTTTCAACCCGAACTCGTCTTTATGGACATCGGTCTGCCGGGGCAAGACGGGTACGAAATCGCACGTCAGATCCGGAAGCTCGAAACCGGGACGCCTTGTCGGCTGGTCGCGTTGACCGGCTACGGGCAACAAGGTGATCGCGAAAAATCGAAACAGGCCGGCTTCGACGAGCACCTGGTCAAACCTCCCGGCATCGACCAGATCCGCGAACTGCTCTCCCACCCTCGCAAAGTGTAGAACCGTTGTCCCCAACTGTTCCCCCTGACCGCCCCGCGGTCACCCGATTGCACCGCTCAGCCGGAACGGCTGAGGGGAGAACAATTGAGGACAATGGTTCTACACTGCGAATTGCGGGATCGAAAGCCTTGGCGGCTTCCGCTACGGGTTGAATCGCTCGCCAGTCGCTTTAGGTGCCGCCGGATCAGTCGAGCTGTTTTGGCGGGATCCGGTTCAGCGTGTAGTAAGCTTCGGAATGCAGAAGCGGTTGTCCGATTGCGTCGCGGACGCCTGATGCGTTCAATTCGTGCACGAACAATGGACGCAGACCCTCGATCCGCAGTCGCACGCGCATCCGGTCCTCCGACACTTCGGCTGCGACGATCGACGGAGTCTTCGTTTGAATCTCGTCGCTGCCATAGGTCGCGTGATAAAGGTAGGTGTAACTGCTCATCTGATACGAATTCACATCGCCGGCCGTTGCTGGATCAACGGGCAAGGTGTACGTCAGCTCGAACCCGTCGGGCATGGCCCGCATCTCTTTGATCTCGAAGGGCGTTTTCCCGGTCCACACCAATCGCTGCAACCCATAGCTGGCTCGCCCCAAGCTGCTCCAACCGCGATTGGTTAATCCGACGAACATGCTGCCGTCGGCGCCTTGGGTCATTCTCAAGACAGCGGACGCGAAGCCCAGGCGGAACGGGAAACAGGCACCCTGGTATTCCCCGTCGACCTTTTCCAGAAAGACGCGATTGACGCCGGCCTGTGTGAATTCACCGATAAACAATTGGCCGGCGAATGGGCCGAACGCACCGCCGCTTTCGTCCAGCATGATGTCGGTCGTGGATTGCCCCATTTTCTTGTACGGAAACCAGACCGCCGGCGGACGCAAGGCTTTGAATTGTTCAAGCGCTTGTGGCAGCGGCAGTCCGCTGGGCACCTTATCAACGCCGCTGATCGTCGATCCCGGCTCGTTCATCGACGCCAAGGCTTCGGCATGGTGAAAAAAGACGCCGGGCCGCATGTGGTGCAGCGAATTGGTCGCCACCCAATTGCCTTGTTGATCGGTGTAAAACATGTCGCCGGCGGCGTTGGCTCCCAATCCGGACGGTGAACGCATGCCTGCACAGACCGGCACCAGTTCGCCCGCCGAAGTCATTTTCATGCCCCAGCCGCGCCAACGCCCTTGACGGTATCCGAGCGCCGCGTCGGGAACCACGCGATCGAGCTGCTCAGCTTTGAGTCCCAGGCCGATGTTCAGCGTGATCCACAGGTTTCCATCACCATCCAGTTTGGGACCGTAGGCATATTCGTGATAGTGTCCGGTGACGCCCCAGCCTTTCGCTGCGGTCAGGTATTCATCGGCGACGTCGTCACCATCGACATCGCGCAGCCGAGTCAATTCGCTCCGCTGAGTCGTGTACAAGTCTCCGTTGTGATAGAGCAATCCCAGTGGTTCGTGGAGCGCGCCGGCGAACTTTTTGTAGGTCACATTGTTCGGCGGATCATCGTACACGCCGTCCAAGATCCAGACTTCGCCCTTGCGAATCGCCACGGCCAATCGCGAGTCGTCCAAGAAGGCGAGCCCGCCGACTTCCAATGCCAATCCATCGGGCGCGGGTTTCCAGTTCTTGGATCTGGAATCCGTGGCCGCCTTGGCAACCGACACGTCGATCAGCCGGTAATACTCTTCTTCGCCAGCCCGCAGCCGGTCGGCGGGAAGTGCGCACGCCAACAGGGCGAGGATCAGAACTCGAATCACCAACGGTACTCCATGACAACGGTTTTCGAAGGGTTGCGAACCAAAGGGATCCGCCATTGCGTCTGCTGATCGGTCTGAATCAGCGTCCCGGTCTGTGCCAAATCATCACTCAACGTGATCGTCAATCCTTGGGGATCGGTAAACCCGGATCGCCCGTGGGGCTGTAATCGCTCGGCGGAATGGGGCACCAGGACAAACGACTTGCCGGAGGTCGGGCCTCGAAACGTGAGCGTGCGTTTGAGTGACCCGTCGCCGGTGGCTTCGATTCGATCTTCGATGCGGACGCCATCGACGTCGTACAAGAACGTTGGCACTCCCACGCTGTCCAATCGAAAGCCGCCGAATCGAGACTCCGGTGTTTCGCCGGAATCCTCATCACGCACTAGCAGCGGTACGGCCGGCATCGTGACCTCGTCCTCGCCCAGCGGGTCTGCCGGTGGCGTGAATCGTTCGAACCAGGTGCCGCGGGCATCCAGAAACCGTTGTTTCCACCCCACCGCCAATTGCACGCGTTCGGCATCAAAGGCGTAGTGAACGCCTTGGGGAAACCCGACCGCGATGGCGTGCGTCCCCGCTTGTTGCATGAACGTCCGCAACACGATCGGTTTCTCACTCGGTGACAATTCGTAATTCGCCGAACGCACGGTTTCGATCTTTTCCGGCAGCGGTTGCTTGTCCAGATACTTCAAGTACGCCCAGATCGCAGAAATCTGACGTTGCACGTCGCCGCCCAGCAATTCGGGGCGGTTGCTCTTTCCGTCGGGGAAGAACGTCGGCATCCGCGTCCGCTTTTTTACCGCGCTAGGATTGAGCACGAACTCATAAAACCATTTCGAATCGACCCGGTTGGTGGTTCCGGCCAAGTCAATCCCGACCACGCCCGGCAGACTTTCACCACGAAACGCGTGACATCCGACGCAGCCCGTGTTGACCAGATCGCGTCCGGCTTCCGCCATCGCTTCATCCGGTGGCAATAGATCCATCGTGTCAGCGTTGTCACTGCGGTCGGCAGCGGGAAAGCCGGCGATCAATGGACTGACCGTTTCGCTGGAATAGGAGGGCATTCGAGCGGTCATGAACGGGCGATGCGACGGCGTTTTAGGATGGAACACCGCGGCGAGTGCTTTCGGCGTTAACTTTCGCCCCACCCCTCCAAGCGTCGGCGGCAGTTTTCCTTCGTCCCCCAAATCGACGTGTCCGACGGTCTCGAAGTACGCTTTGCGATAGCGTCCCACGCCGCCGCGGTCGTCACGGCGATGGCAACCGTAGCAATTCAGTTGCAGCATCCGATAATCGACATCCGCTGTGGTAGTCGGTGACGCGATATCATGATCGCCAAGCCGCGCACGGATGGCCGAACGCTGCTCGTCGTCCAACGTATACCGAGCCATTTGACCGACGGGGGCATCGAGACAGCTTGCCGCAGCACCGGGATTTAAGTCTCGCAATGGTCTTCCAACCGCAACACGCTGGACACCGGTTGCATCGTGACAGGCAACACAGCTGAGCTGAACGAACAACGCGCGCCCTTTCTCGATCAACTCCTGTGAAGCCCCAGAGGGCTCGATCTCGGTCGACCGAGACGCTTGATCGCGAAGCAGATACGACGCGATATCGGCCGCCTCGAGCGGGGAGAGTCGCAACGAAGGCATCCGCGCACTAGGACGTGTTTTTGCCGGATCCAACAGCATCATCGTCAACGACCGCAGCGAATACTTGTTCGGCAAGTCGCTGTGCGGCACCGAATCAACTCGTCTCGCCTCGCTGGCCAACCCCAGGTCTTCGATCTCTTCTGGATCCAGCTGTTCAAGCAGTTCGTCGATCGCCGACGGTTTGGACTCAACCGTTTCATAGTCCGGATCGGCGTCATGGCAGGCGACACAACCGACGGTGTGATAAAGTTTGCTGCCGCGATCGACATCGCCCCGTTTCCAAAACTCATGAATCACCGGCAACGCCCCGCCCGCTTTGATGACAGGAAACGGTTGTTGCTGGGTTTCCAAGAACGCCACCAACGCGTCGATCGCTTCGTCGTGCTGCGAAGCGGGAAGCTGCGCCAAGGCGTGCGGCATGGTCGTTTCAGGTTTCACCGCTGACGGGTCGGCCAAGTAAGCCCTGACCCAATCTGGACGCAACCGAAACCCAGCACCACTTAACCGCGGTCCACGTTTCGGTTGAAGCCACGGGTGGTCCGCGGCGTGACACGCGACGCAACTCAGTTCGCTGATCAGCAGCGAGCCGGCCACGGAATCGGGAAGCTCCTGGTGGCGTGCGAAACGGTCAAACCCGCTGACCATCGGTGAGACGCTCGCGGCTGCATCGTCGGCCACGGATGACTGCGTCACAACGCCCGCGCCCCATGCTGCCGTCATGACAAGGGCGCATAAGGCCTGCCGCCAACAACAGCCCCAAGACTCTCTTTCTCTTCTCGATTTCAAATTGACATTCCCAGTTTGCGATCCGCGCAAAAGACACACGGAAGTGCACGACATCATGATCAAGTTGTTTTGCGAAACAGCGCTAGTCCGGTTGTACTTCCAGGATCAGGATGCGGAATCCCTCGCCGGGTTTGGCTGCGGCCGGCCACTGTACGATCGTTTGTTCAGTCGGTTCGCCGAACGACCCGTCGAACGGATTGAACCACGTGGTGGTCATCGTCTTCCCGCGAGCTTCCTGGGGCAACCGAAGTCCGATGAAATCACATTCTCGCGGCACATAGTAGACGTGCAGTCCTTTGCCATTGTGAAGACAGAACCCCGCGTTGCTCTTCTTGTCGCCCGCGATCAGGTTGCCCAAGTCGTACCGGTCGACCAGGGTGCGAAGATGACGATAGTAATCCAATCGCGGCCGAGATTCAGCCGGCAGCGACTGAAAATCGGGAATGACCACGTTCCATGCCGCGCCCTGCCAATAGTGAGTCGGAAACGTTCCCGCAAAGACGCATTGGTAGGCCCGCTCCAAACATACCTCCGGCGACGTGTAGTTGCCGGTGAAGACGACGTAGGGGCCGCGTTCGTAGCCGCCGTGCTCAATATTCAAAATCGGTTTTCCGGGAATGTTGTCCCAGACGTTGCGCATCACGCTGAAGAGTTCTGAGCTCCACAATTGCACCGAAACAAAGTCGATGTTTTCCGGGAACCGTCGGCAGTAGCCGTAGTCGTGCACCGTGATCAACCGCTTGAACGCGTCCGAACGCCGTAACCGTTCAATGCGTTTGTGGATGTAAGTGACGTCCGTGTGCCCGTACCCCAACGCTTCTTTCGAAATGTCCCAGACCAGATTCGGATACGCTTGGTAGCGGCTGACGACATAATCGAAATAGCGGTTGTCGTCCGGCGAGTCGGCTTCGGGCCAGTTGACGCCTTTGTTCCAGACATAGACCATCAGGTGGGC